>JBDTYA010000082.1:0-23429 GCA_040005915.1 Ilumatobacteraceae bacterium | reverse complement strand
GGCCCATGTGCACGCTGCCTTCGATCTGTCCCTCGCACAGCACCGGGTTGACCGCTTTGCCGACATCGTGAATCGCGACGACGCGCTCGACATCGCCGGTCTCGCGGTCGACGACGATCATCTGGGTCGCGTAGCCGAACGCGGAGTGGATGGTGGGGTTCGGGTAGTCGGGGTCGCCGAGGTGCTGCGTCCAGTCGACGAGGTGCTCGCCCTCGTAGTCGACATCGAGCTGACAGCCGCCGGCCAGCGCAGCGAGGCTGGCATTACGCACCGATCCTGCCGCCATCAGCGTGCCGCGCGAGCCGGTGGTCTGCCCGAACCCGAGCTCGCGAGTGGTGTCGACGATCACTTCGATCCGGTTGGGGTCGATTCCCAACTCCTGCGCCGCCACCTGTAACGCAACGGTGTGAACACCCTGACCCATCTCCGTCCAGCCGTGACGAACCTCGACCACGCCGTCGGAGCGGAACCGCACGACGGCTCGGCACAGTTCACGAAAGCCGTTGCCGAGGCCGGAGTTCTTCAATCCGAGCCCGAGACCGACTGCCTTCCCGGAGGCGCGCGCCGAGTCGTAGTGGGGCTTGATCGCGTCGAGGCAGACCTCGGCGCCGCCACAACCGTCGTCCATGATCTGCCCCGGGCCCCACACCTCGCCGGGACGGATCACGTTGCGCTTGCGCATCTCCCAGCCATCGATGCCGACCAGTTCGGCGAGCCGATCCATGACACCTTCCATGGCGAACTGCGCCTGGTTGGCACCGAACCCCCGGAACGCTCCGCAGATGGGGTTGTTGGTCCGCACCGCGACCGTGCGCACATCGATCGCCGGATGGCGATAGGGCCCACCGCTGTGGCCGGCCGCCCGCTCGAGGACCTTCATGCCAACGCTGGCATACGCACCACTGTCGCCGATGCCACGTACCCGCAGCGCCGTGAGGTGGCCATCGGCGTCGCAGCCCGCCCAGTACTCGAGGCGGATGGGGTGTCGCTTGGCGTGCATCCGCAGGCTCTCCTCGCGAGACACCGTGCACTTCACCGGTCGATCCAACAACCATGCGGCCAACGACGCGTGGGCCTGGTTGCACATGTCTTCCTTGCCGCCGAACGCTCCGCCATTCGACACCAGCGTCACGGTGACCTGGTCGTTGCCGACCGACAGCATGCGCACGATGTCGTTGCGATCATCCCACACACCCTGACCGCCCGAATAGACCTGCAGATGACGAACCCCGTCGACGATCGACGGCACGGCCAGCGTGCTCTCTGGCTCGAGGAAGGCATGCTCGATGCGTTGGGTCTGGAAGATCTCGTGCACGGTGTGCGCAGCGGAGGCGAGGCCTGCGTCGACATCGCCGCGCGAGTACTCACTGACGCTGAGGATGTTGTCGTCGGTGCCCCACACCGCCACCGGCGAGCCCTCGACCGTTGCCGCTTGGGGATCGGTCACCGGGGTCAACACGTCGTATTGCACCTCGACGAGTTCGGCCGCGGCGCGGGCCTGCTGGCGAGTCTCGGCCACCACGATCGCCAACACGTCGCCGGCGTAGCTGGTGCGCCCGCCGATCGGGATCATCACCGGCCAGTCCTTGTAGATGATCCCCATTCGCAGTTCGCCCACGATGTCGGCGGCGGTGAACACGGCCACGACTCCGGGCGCCGCTGCTGCGGCAGCGCTGTCGACCGCAACGACCTCGGCGCGGCTGTGACCCGTGAGGTGGAGCGCAGCGTGCAGCATCCCCGGCACGCGCATGTCGTCGACGTAGTTGCGGTCACCCAGCGTCAGTTCGCCCGCTTCGTACTTGGCGCCCGCGCCACCGACCGTTGCGGCCAGCGCCGGCTCGAACTGCTTGCCCTTGGCTACGGCGTCGATCGCTTCGAGGATCTTGACGTAGCCGGTGCAACGGCAGAGGTGCGCACCGAGGTGGCGGGCCATGTCACTGGGTTGTAGTTCGGCGCCCTTCTTGTCGATCTGGGCCTTGGCTCGCATCACGATCCCGGGGATGCAGAACCCGCATTGCAGACCTCCGCAGGCCGCGAACGCATCGGCGAATGCCGATCGCTCCTCCGGTGCGACGCCTTCCAGCGTCACGACCGACTTGCCGGCGGTCTTGGCCAACGATTGCTGACAGCTGACGATGGCCTTGCCGTCGACATGGACCGTGCAACACCCGCACTGGCCCGACGGCGAGCAACCATCCTTCGGCGAGGTGACATCGAGTTCTTCGCGCAGTGCGGCGAGCAGGTGGGGATGGTCGTCGCGGACGGTCACCGCCATGCCGTTCAGTTGGAAGTCGACGCCCACCTTTACATTTTGTCAAACTTCGCGCCGATTTGAAAGCGGTGCCGTGAACGGCCGACGTCAATCCTGCACGAACACTGCGGAATGTGGTGCCGCCGAGCCGATCGCGATCTGTGTCAGAACGACCTCGCCGTCGGCGATCAGCCACGCCAGACCCGCTCGGGCAGGGATCGGCAGCCGCCGTGGCAGCGACGCACCGAGCAGGTCTCCGTCGAGATCGTTCGATGCGCTGGTGACGAGACCGAGCCTGCTGCGGCGGACCACGCCCGTCCAATGCCCGTAGCTCTGGCGCAGCGAGTCGGGCTTGCCCGAGGCCACGATCATCAACCCGGCCCGACGCGAGGCTGCGAGGGTCGCTAGGGCTCCACCCACGTCGTCGACCAACTCGGCGTCGTCGATCGCGATGAGGACCGGGCCGCTGGTCGGGATGTCGTCGATGATCTCGGCGAATGCCCGATGACGATTCCGATCGTCGAGCGACGTGCGGCGCGGCGCGATGATTCGCCACCACCCGTCAGGGTAGGCGTCGCGCCAGGCGCAGATGATCCGTTGGAGCGCCGTGCTCCGTCCCGATCGCGCCGGGCCGATGATCATCATGTGCTCTCCGTCGGGCACATCGACGGAACACACCCGGCCGTCGCCGAAGCCGAGTCCGAGCGGCAACAGCGTGCCGTCTGCATGACCCCGGCCGATCGGTAGATCGGCGACCGGCAGCGCGGCCGGTAGGCACTCGATGGGTGTCGGCACAGCCCCGTCCACGCACGCCGGCAGCGGTATCGCGCCGTGCATCAGTTGCGCCTCGAGCCCGGCCGCGGCGACGAAGACACGTCCGGGCTGCGGGCCGGGGACGTCGACCGGAGTGACACCAAGGCCGACTGCGTCCAGCGGGTCGGCGAGGTTGAACACCCAACGCTGCGCGCAACACGCGATCACGCCGGCAGGCACGGCCGCCGCCCGTTCGATCGCGCAGATCACGGTCACATCGTGCGCGGCACCGAGGGCGAAGATCGCTTCGAGGGCCTCGAACTCGGTAGCGGTCTCGAGGTCGTCGAGCGCGGCGCGCACCGCATCGAGCCCGTCGATCAGCACGACGATCGGATGCTTCGGTGCCGCGGGTCGAGCGACGCGCCGCGCCAACTCCTGGCCAAGCCGGTTGACCAGCCGGGTCATCCGCTCCCGTTCGTGAAGCCGCACGACACCGCCACACCACGGCGAGCTCTCGAACACAGCCAATGCATGATCGCCGCGACCGTCGATCACGTACAGGTGTGAACCCGAGCCGTCGATCGCTGTCGCGGTGCCCAGCAGGACGAGCGTCGATGTCGCTCCGCAGCCTGCTGCGCCGGCCAGCAGCAGGTGGCCTTCGGTCCGATCCCACCGCAACGGCACGACGCGTTGCCCGTCGGGATCGTCGGCGACTCCGACGATGCAGTCGGCGACCTTCGGTACATCCACCGGCACCACCGGTGCGAGCGGCGGCAACCAGGGTGACATCGGCGGGCGCGACCCGATCAGGACCGTCGCGTCGCATACCGCGGCGACCAACAGGTCGAGTTCGGTGCCGCCGTCGGGAACCGGTGTCGTACAACGGGCCGTCTGGAAGGTGAGGATCTCGTCGGGCCCGAGTCGCATCACGGCCCGACCCGCCAGCCCGCGCGGGATCGCCGCAGGGGCGCGATCACCGACGACGTCGATCGCATCGGCAGCGTCGTGCAGCCGCAGCGCGAGCCGAAGATTGGTGTTGGCCCGGATGTCGTCGCTGATGACGCCGCTCGGTCGCTGCGTCGCCAGGATCAGGTGAACACCAAGGCTGCGCCCGCGTTGGGCGATGCCGACCAGGGCGTGCAGGAAATCTGGTTGCTCGCTGACCAGCGCGGCGAACTCGTCGATCACAACGACCAGGCGAGGCAACACCGAGTCGGGGGCCAGCCGCCTGTACGCGGCGAGATCCGCGGCGCCGACCCCCCGCAATAACCGCTCGCGCCGGCGCAGCTCGGCGTGCAGACTGCGCAGCGCGCGGCTGGCAAGGTGGTCGTCGAGGTCCGTGACGACACCGACCACGTGCGGCAGGCGGGCGCACGCGTCGAACGTCGAACCGCCCTTGTAGTCGATCAGCACGAACGTGAGATGCTCCGGGCTCGAACCGACGGCCAGGCCGACGACGAGGGTGCGCAACAGCTCGCTCTTGCCGGCGCCCGTCGTGCCGGCCAGCAATGCATGCGGTCCGTCGCGGTCGAGATCGATGTCGACCACGCCGTCGCCGGCTACACCGATCACCGACCGGGGTAGCGGATCGGCGCCGCCGGCGACCCACCCGGCAGCGATGGCAGCCGGTTCGTACGATGACAACAACGACAGCATCGTGACATCGCCCGGAATCCCTCCGCCACCGCTCAGCGGGTCCTCCGGATCGACGAGGCCGCTGAGGCCACGGACCAGACGCATCGCGCTTCGCTCGCTGATCCCGAAGCACCGCGCCTGAACCGGCAGCGAGGCGAGCGCCGCGTCGGCATGCCATCTGGCGTTGATCGGTCCGCACAGGTCGAGCAGCGACGAGCACACATGGGGTATGCCCTCGTCGCGGCCGACGAGCACGATCAGTGCCAAAGATCGCTCGCCGACGATCGCCCGGCGAAGTGGGCTCGTGCGCGCCGCCAGCAGTTCGGGCGCGTCGGTGATGACCACCAGATGTGGATGCGGCGCAACGTCGTACTCGCCGATCGTCTCCGACAAACCGGCTTCACCGACCACCGCGACGGCCCCCACCGCAGTGGTCGCATGCGGGAGTTGATCGAGCCACACCCAGCGTGCCGGTTCGCTGGTGACGACCACGATGCGAACGTCCGCTGGCCCGCAGTTGGCCGCGAGCTGCACGACGATCGAGCGGGCGACGGCTCGTGCCCTGTCAGGCGCGCCGCGCACGGCGAGCCGACAAACCCCGTCGATTGCAGCCGCCAGTGGAAGGTCGGCCAGCAGCGTCATCGCGCCCAGGTTTCCCGGCGATCCGGCGTTCGGGCCATCGCCGAGACAAGGCGCCCATGCCACGCTCCCGGTGCCGACCGACACCCTGAATCCATCGTCGTGAGTCACGCGCCGTGCCCACAGATCTGCGGTGAGACCCTCGATCGCCCGCCGGGCCGAGAACGGCGTGGAGTCGTTGGTCGTGTGGTGGGCGACGAATCCGGCACGCTGTGCATCGATCGCGGTCTCGAATGCGGCGTCCTGCCTCTGCCTTGTTCTGGCGTCGCGTCGACGCCGGTGGAACAGGCCGGCGCGTTGGCCGCCCCACGTGCCGAAGGCGACGACGGCGCCGATCGCCCCGAAGATCAGGAACATCGGTTGCTGCAGCAGGACGGCCACCACACCCGCGCCGGCGAGCGCGAGAATCGCCGGCAGCACCCCGCCACCTGCCTGGCCGGGATCCGCGAGCCGGGCGGGTGGGCAGACCGGTGGTGGATCCCACACCGCCGCGGCGCGCGGACAGCGAATCACCACGCTGCCGGCGGCGGTCGCGACCAGGTTCGCCGGTCCAGCACTGTGACCAGGGGCTGTGAGGTCCCCCCGGCACAGGTTCAGAACACTGTGGCCCAATTCGAGGCGTGCCTCGGCGAGGAGGACGACCGAACCGTTCAGCGGTTCGCCGTCGACTCGCACCGGCACCCGGCCGCTCAGTTGGCTGAGCGCCGCGCCCGCAGGCGAGATCTCGACGAGCAAGTGGTGAGGCTCGAGGGCGACGTCATCGCAGCGCATCGCGGCACCTGGGGCCCTGCCGACGATGTGCGAGCCACGACCGAGCACAGCCCATCCACCTGCATCGGGCCCGGCAACCCACGAAAGAGTCCACAGATCTGTCATGCCCAAACGAGGCACGCCGGACGGATGGATTCGGAAGGGCCACAAGGCCGGGAGACAACAGATCGGCGAAGTGGGTCACGCTGTGAAGCGAGCGGTGAGACCTGCGATGAGACCAGCGGCGCATGGTGCCGGCATGACACCCCTCCCCAATCACCGGTACTTGCTCACCAGGCTGCAACGCGAATGGAACCTGCTCAGCCGACGCCGTTCCGCCGTTCAGCGGGCCAGCGGCTGGAAGCTGACACCGATGCCCCTGGGCTCTCTCGATGAACTCCTTGTGCTCACCGGTCTCGGTCCGGTGCAGGCCGATTCCGCCAGCGACGAGGCGATGCGCCGGCTGGTCGTGCTGGCCCGCCACGACGATCTCGCGGCGCGGGTCGTGCTGCAGCGGATGCTCCCCGGTCTCAGCGCCTGCGCCAAGCGCAACTCGACCGGCTTCGACAGCCAACTCGAGGCGCTCGATGAACTGTTGAGCGAGGCGTGGGGCGTGATCCGTTCGTTTCCGATCGAGCAACGAGATCGCTATGTGATCAAGAACATGCTGCGCGATTGCGAATACCGGGCGTTCCTCAAGGCGCGACGACGCAAGCTGGTGCACGAGTACACCGATCCCGCCGACCTCGATCGAACGGCCGAAACCGACACGGCGGCGACAGAGCCGTTCAGCGTCATCGTCGACCTGCTGCGTCGTGCCAAGGCAGCAGGCATGAGCGATGCCGACGTTGCCGTGGTCGTGACCCTGCTGAACACATCGACGGTGAAGGAGGCTGCGGGCATATTGCGCGTGACGGATCGCACCGTTCGGAATCGTCGTCGAGCGGTTGTGCGCCAACTTCGGGTCCTTGCCGACGTCGCCTGACGGTGGCAGCGGTTCAGCCGCTCTCGCTGACCAACCACTCGAGATGTTCGACCAGCGGCGGGATCGAGCGCTCGATCACATCGAACATCTCGGCGTAAGCGGCAGGCGTCTTGCCCCATGGATCGGCGAGATCCTCGTCGCCGGGCATCGCGAACGGGTCCCATCGGCGCAGCAGTTGGACCTGCACGGGTTCGACCGACGAGTAGAACCCACGCCGCGATTCCTCGCCGCCGCGCAGGCGTTCGAGATCTGTGGCGTTGTCACGGTCCATGGCGATGATCAGGTCGTACCGGCCGAAATCGTCGGGGTGGAGCTGCCGACCGATGTGGCCGACGTGATAGCCGCGCAGGCCACCCTCGTGGGATGCCAGTGGATGCGGCAGGCTGCCGACGTGGGCCCGGCCGGTCGCCGCCGAATCGAAGACGATGTTCTCGCTGGTGCGCAGCCGGGCGACGTGCTCGGCCACGGCGTGGGCCGACGGAGACCTGCAGTGGTTGCCCAGGCAGACGAAGAGCACGCGGATGGGCGACGGCATAGGTGCCGTCGATTCAATCGGCGGGAGTGAAGCGGCGCAACCGGAGACTGTCCGTCGCGGTCGCTGCGCTCATGACTGCACCACCAGTGAACGCCGCGGTGGCGACGTCGCCGTGATAGCCGAAACTGCAGCAACAACCGGTAGGTGCCTGCCGGCAGCGCGCCGTCGAACGCCAACGTTGCCGCCGACCCACTCGCGCTGCGGTCAGGGACGGTCGGTGAAGGTAGCGCGGCGCTTGCCGAGGAAGGCGGCGATTCCTTCCTGCGCGTCGGGCGTGGTCGCGGCATTGGCCATGACCCCTACCGTGTACGCGTATGCCTCGGTCTGGCCGAGTTCGGTCTGGGCGTAGAAGCTGCGCTTCCCCGCTGCCTTGGAAGCGATGCTGCCTCGGGTGGCACGCCTCAGCAGGTCGTGCACGGCACTGTCGAGCTCCTCGTCGGGTACCGCATAGTTGATGAGCCCCCACGACTCGGCGGTCGCCGCGGAGATCTGGTCACCGGTCAGTGCCAGCTCCATCGCCCGCTTGCGACCGACGTTGCGGGCGACGGCAACCAGGGGCGTGTGGCAGAACAGGCCACCCTTGCCGCCGGGTGTTGCAAAGCCCGCGCTTTCAGCGGCAATCGCCAGATCGCACGATGCAACCAGTTGGCACCCGGCCGCAGTTGCCAACGCATGCACCTTGGCGACGACCGGCTGCGGGATCGCCTGGATGGTGTTCATCATCTCGGTGCACACATCGAAGAGGTGGGTCGCCTGCTCGAGGTCGGCGCCGGCGAGGTCGCCGAAGTTGTGGCCGGCGGAGAACACCGGCCCGTTGGCCGCAAGGATCGCGCCGACCGCGTTGCTGCCTCCGACCGCCCGAAATGCCTCGGTCACCTCGAGCATCACCTCCAACGACAGCGCGTTGCGCTTCTCCGGTCGGTTGAGCGTGACGGTGGCGAACGGCTCGTCGAGATCCACGATGACATGTTGAAAGCTCACGTCGTCAGTGTGTCACGAAGGCCGGCTTGTGGTCTCAGCGCGACTCGACGACATGCGCATGAACCCCCTACTCCCCCTCACGCTGCGTCCGATTTCCGCTAGCCCCGACGCGGCTGACGGTCCACCATGAGCAACATGACAGACACCACATCCGCCTTCGTCGTGGCCGGCATCGACGCAGCCGTCGCCGATCGACTTCGAATCGAAGGCGGCGTCACGTACGTCGCCGAGACCAGCCCCGGCTACCCGTGCCGTCAGTGTCTGCGCGACGCCGACATCGGCGACGAGTTGCTGCTCGTTTCGTACGACCCGTTCGAAGCATCGTCGCCCTACCGATGCGCCAGCCCGATCTTCATCCACACCACACCTTGCACCCCGTACGACTCGGCCACGGCCGGCGACCTGCCCGACCAACTGACGACCCGAACGCTTTCGGTCCGCGCCTTCGACTCGAAGGCGATGATGCTCGACGCCGCGCTGATCGACGGCTCGGACCTGTCGGCGACGATCGACCTCCTGCTCGACAACTCCGAGATCGACCACCTTCACGTCCACAACGCATCACGAGGTTGCTTCGCCGCCCGCATCGATCGCGGCTGAGCTGCGGTGCCCCCCCGGGGTCTCGAACCCCGAACCAACGGATTAAAAGTCCGCTGCTCTACCGTTGAGCTAGAGGGGCGGGACCGGTTGAAAAGGTGGAAGAAAACCCTCCCGCTAATCGGGCCGGAGCCCGGTGGGAGAGGCTATCGGCTCGGTCCCGTGTGACCGGTTACGCGGTAGTGGAGGTGAACGACGCCGTTTCGGAACCGGCGCTCATCGAGAAGTTCGAGTTGCACGCGGATGTTGCCGGGAAGGGCGCGCTTGCCGCCTCCGACCACGATCGGGCAGAGGAACAGGTGGCACTCGTCGACCAGACCTGCGCCGATTGCGTGGCCGGCAAGTTCGGCACCGCCGATTGCGATATCAGTCCCCGAGGACTGCTTGAGCCGGCCGATCGCGTCTCCGTGGAACTCGCGCTCGATCCGGGTCCTCGCGCTCGATACCTCGCGAAGCGTCCGGGAGTAGACGATCTTGTCGGCTGCCCGCCAGATGCGCGCATAGTCGCCGAACACCGCCGGCTCCTCGGCCTCGGTGGTGACGGTCTCCCAGAACACCATCGTCTCGTACATCCGTCGCCCGTAGAGGTAGGTGCCGATCGGTCGCTCGAGATCGTTGACGAACGCATGCACCTCGTCATCGGGCGTCGACCAGTCGAACCTGCCTTCCTCGTCCTCGACGTACCCGTCGAGCGAGGCGATCGCTGCATAGATCAGCTTGCCCATCTCCACTCCAATCTGCTCTTGCGGTACAGCCGTCACGGTCGCAGGTGGCGGCGACCGCTTCCGTAGCCAAATCCTCGATCACTGCATCGTAGGAGCACGAGGGCCCAGGGCTCCTGGCTCGTCCTGGCGCCGGCAACTTCGTGCGATACGCCGGAGGTCAACGGGATTGAGCGCCTCGCGGCGAAAGGGCTACCGTCGCAGGATGGAACTTCACTGGGACGACTACGAGCCCACACCCGACGAACGCTCCGAGGTCGACAACTGGGTCTCGAACAACGATTCCCCCGACGTCGGCTCCATCGCGATCAACTCCGAGGCGGTGTTCGTTCACGGTGACGACGAGCACATCAGTCACTCAGTGGTTCGCTCGCACCACAACGACCTCTCCGCGGCACTGAGCCAGGCCGTCGTCGAGCTACGCAAAGGCCTGTAGGGCACGGCACCCGAGCCTGAACCCGGTGGCAGAGGCTTCGATCTCCGACTTCGGTGACCAGCGAATCGAACTTGGCGGGCCCGTCCCGCCGGCTGAAACTGATTGTGATCTCAGTTGTGTGGTCGGGTCGGTCGTCGGCGGTAACGAACCGAGGACCTTCGCACGGCAACCAGCCGACTGACCGAGGCGGGCTCAGTCCGCTTCGGCGAGCAACAAGATCAGGGAGAACGTGGTGGGCTGTCGTCGGACGATCACCAGCCTCCCTCCTTCGGCATCGGCGATCGATCGCGCCAGGGCCAAGCCGATTCCCGTGTTGGATCCGTGCCCGCGCACGAACAACTCCTCGTCGGTGCCGGCCTCTGCCGACGATCCCTGGTCAGCCACGTCGATGGCGGCACCTCCGGCGACCCGACGGGCAATGACGCTGATCGCGCCGGTGCCGTGAGTCAGGGCGTTGTCGATGAGGACGTCGAGGATCTGGTCGATCGACGTCGACGATGCCCGAACGGTCGCCGGAGCGGACCCTCGCAAGGTCACCGAGCGGCCGACCGATCTGCTGGGTTCGGCCCAGCGTTCGACGGCATCGGCCGCCGCGCGATTCAGCGAACTCGCCGACGTCGACGGCGTCGAATCCCTGGCGAACGCAAGCAGATGGTGCACCGTCTGTTCGAGCCGTCCGAGATCGGCCAACGACTCCGCGGCAATCGCCTCCGCATCGTCACCGGATCTGACGCGTTCCAGCCGCAATCGCAAACCCGACAACGGTGTCCTCAGCTGATGTGAGACGTCGGAGCTGAAGCGTCGCTCGCGCCCGATCGCTTCGTTGATCCTTCGCGAACTGTCGGTCAGCGCCTCACCGAGAAGATCGATCTCGGCAATGCCGGACGGAGGATGATCGGCCAGGACCGCACCGCTGCCGATCTTGGCGGCGCTCGCCGCCAGCTCGGTGACCGGTTGGCCGAGACGCCGCGCCAGGCGCCGTGCCACGATCCACGCGCCACCCAACGCAATCGCACCGGCCAGGACCATCATCGTCCACTCGTGCTGAGCGTGGCTTTGCACGCCGGCCAACGACTCGCTGACCCTCACCACGACCAGGACGTCTTCGTTGCGATCCGTCAGTGGAGCCGCGACGACGATCGCCCCGTCCGTGCTCGACGAGGTCATGCCATGTTGCGCTGCCTGCACAGGTGCATCGGCGACCGCCGGGCCGACTCCATAGACGCGCCGGCCCGAGTCGTCGTAGATCCCGAACGGAGGCGGCGAGTCGCTCTCGCGAGCCAGCTTCGAGAGTTCTGCCGGGTTGATCGGCAGATTGATCTCCGTCTGCAGATGGGCAACCACCGCGTGCATCTCGACCACTTCCGAATCGATGATCGACTGCCTGATGACAATCCCGAGCGGAATGCCCAATGCGAGCAGCACCAGGGCCGTCACGCCGACGATTGCCGTCGTGATGCGCCGCGTCATGGACTCATCAACCGGTAACCGACGCCGCGGACCGTGACGATCTCGATGCTCGATCCGAGCTTGCGGCGAAGGGCGACGAGATGCATGTCGACGGTCTTCGTCGACGTCTCCCAATGAACGTCCCAGAGATCGGCGAGGACACGATCCCTCGTCACCACCCGACCGGCCTGGCGAGCGAGGTACAGCAGAAGCGCGAACTCGCGCGGCCTGAGCTCCAGCGGTACCCCGGCCAAGGTCGCCGTATACGACCCGGGATCTATGCTGAGGTCTCCGACCTGCACCAGTGCGTTCAGGTCGATCGCATCGTTGCCCCGAAGGTGGGCACGGATCCGTGCCAGCAGCACAGCCATCGAGAACGGCTTCGTGATGTAGTCGTCTGCGCCCGAGTCCAATCCGACGACGATGTCGATGTCGGCATCTCGGGCCGTGACGAGAACGATGGGAAGTTCGCCGTGCTGCGAGCGCAGCCGGCGGCACAACGTGAACCCGTCGATATCAGGAAGGCCCGCGTCGAGCAGGACGAGATCGGGCTTCGCCTGCAACACGAAAGCCTCGACTTCACTGCCGTTGGTGAGCAAAGTGACGTCGAAGCCGTGCGACTGCAATGCGTCCCGCATCGACGAGCCGATCACGGTGTCGTCCTCGACGATCAGGATGTGCTGCCGGTTGCTCGTCGTCATGCTGGGTCCGACCTTCAGTGTCCCGTAACAACTTATGGACCGGCGGCCGATTTACCAAGAGTTGACCATTCTCCTCGTTGGTCCCGCGATACGGATTCGTACGGTTGCACCATGTCCCGCCACGCCGACGCGACCGCTGCCGCCGGCGAGATCCCACGGACCGCCACCGCCGTCGTCCTCGCGATGGTGTCCGCGGTCGCTGCCCTGGGTCTCGCCGTAGGGACCCACGGCGACGCCAGCGTGTTGTCGTTCTTCACCACTCACCGGCACGGATGGACCGTCGACCTCGCCAAGGCTGCGACGCTGGCGGGTGACATTCGCGTCCTCTTCGCGCTTGCCGCAATCGCGACGATCGTCGCATGGATCCGGTTGAAGTCCGTGCTGGCGGCGGCGCCGACACTGGCGTTCCTCACAGCGGGCGTCATCACGGCGATCGGAAAGTCGGCGATCGGCCGCGCCCGTCCTCCGCTCTACCTGCACCTCGTGTCGGAAACCGAGCCGTCGATGCCCTCCGGCCACACCGCCGACGGGACGGCGTTCTACGTAGCCCTTGCGCTCGTCGTTGCGTTCGCGCTCCGTCGTCCCCTGTGGAGCTGGATCACGGCGGTGATCACCGTGGTGTTGTGTGTGTCGATCGGCCTCAGCCGCCTGGAGCTCGGCGTGCACTGGCCGACCGACGTCCTCGTCAGTTGGCTGATAGGCCTGACGGTCGCGATCGTGGTGGTCGCCGTCATCGACCTCGGTGAGCAGTGGGATGCGTGGCCGCGCTTCACAGGACGGTTTACCCGCAGTTGAACTGATCTGCAGGCAGGCCGAGGTCCCCTCGATGCATGCTGGCGCGATTCCGAACACGAAAGGTTCGCTATGACCAACTCCCCATCGATGCTGCATCCCTCTGCCGAGATTCGCGACCGGCTCAGCAAGGTGCCCGAGGTGACGCTGTACTTCTGGGTGATCAAGGTGCTGTGCACGACCGTGGGGGAAACGTTTGCCGACTTCATCAACGGCAAGCTGGGCGACAACCTCAACACGACCACCATCGTGATGGGATCATTGCTCGCGATCGCGCTGGTGGTTCAGTTCCGTGTGCCCGAGTACATCCCCGCCGTGTACTGGGTTGCCGTGGTGCTGATCAGCATCGTCGGCACCCTCATCACCGACAACATGGTCGAGCACTTCCACGTGTCGCTGACGACCAGCACCATCGTCTTCGCGATCTTGATGTTCGCCTCGTTCGGAGCGTGGTACGCCAGCGAGAAGACGCTCTCGATCCACTCGATCCACACCGCCAAGCGCGAGGCGTTCTACTGGGTCGCGATCCTGTTCACCTTCGCGCTCGGCACGGCTGCCGGCGACTTGGTCGGCGAGCAGTACAGCCTCGGCTACTGGAAGTCGGTGGTCCTGTTCGCGGCGATCATCGCCCTGATCGCGCTCGCACGCTTCAAGTTCCACCTCAACGCGATCCTGGCGTTCTGGGCGGCATACGTCATCACCCGTCCGCTTGGTGCATCGATCGGCGACCTGCTCTCCCAACCTCGAACGGTCGCGGCCGATGCCGACCCCGGCACCCAGACCGGTCTCGGTCTCGGCACGACCGTGACGAGCATCGTCTTCCTGGCGGCGATCCTCGTGGTCGTCGTCTTCATGACGCGCATCCAACGCGACCGGCCGGTGCTGATCGACGAAACGGTGTAGGTCGCGTCAGAGGACGGCGGTCATGCCGCCGTCGACGTACAGGATCTGGCCGTTGACATAGCTCGATGCCTCGCTGGCCAGGAACACGACGGCGCCACCCAGCTCTTCGACGCGTCCCCAGCGTCCGGCGGGGGTCCGTCGCGCAACCCATGTCGAGAACTCCTCGTCGGCCACCAACGCCGCGGTCAGTTCGGTCGCGAAGTAGCCGGGGCCCAGCGCGTTCACCTGGATGCCGAGGGGACCGAAGTCGGCGCACATGCCGCGCGTCAACATCTTCAGCGCCCCTTTGGTCGCGGCGTACGCCACGACGGTTGACCGGGCACACTCCGACATGACGGAGCAGATGTTGATGATCTTGCCGCGCCCTCTCGGCACCATGCGACCGGCCACCGCCTTGCCCACGGTGAACGCGGCGAGGACGTTGACCTCCATCAGGTGCCGGAAGTCGGCGACGTCGTAGTCCAACATCGCCCCACGTATCTGCAACCCGGCGTTGTTCACGAGGATGTCGATCGCACCGATGTCGGCCTCGATCGAATCGACCGCAGCAGAGACGGCGGCCGTGTCACATACGTCGAACGGCCGGCAGTGCACGATCAAACCGTCGTCGCCCAAAGATGCGGCGGCGGCTTCGAGGGCGACCGTATCGCGGGCGTTCACGACCACCTCTGCCCCGGCTTGACCGAGAGCTCTGGCGAGCGCCAAACCTATGCCACGGCTCGAGCCGGTCACCAGCGCGACGCGGCCCGACAGGTCGAACGGCGACGTGCTCATCGGGCGAGCGTGCGATCGCGCTCGGCGGCCGGCAGATCGTTGCGGAAGATCGTGCCGTCCTTCATCACGAGGTGGACCCGCGAACGGTCCTGCAGCACCGCGATGTCGTCGAGTGGATCGCCGTCGACGACGATCACATCGGCGAGCCAACCGGCGCGCAGTTGGCCGAGCTCGTCGCCGCGGCCCATCATCGCCCCGCCATGGTTGGTGGCCGCAACGAGCGCCTCGGCCGGAGTGAATCCGAACAGGTTGACGAACAGCTCGAGGTCACGAGCGTTGCGGCCCTGCGGCGTGCACGCCAGTCCGTAGTCGCCGCCGGGAACGATGCGAACCCCACGACGGTGCAGCTCCTGCATGTTGCGCGCCGTGGAGTCGATCTCCTCCTCCAGGTTGCGTCGGGCCTGCGGCTCGAGGCGCAAGCCGTACTTCTCGCCCTCGTGGAGGTAGGCGTAGGGGAACCCGACCGCCGGCGCCACGAACACGGTGTCCTTGACCGACTCGATCGCGTCGAGCGCCGCTGAGTCGGCGAGCGCAGCGTGGTAGATGATGTCGACGCCGTGCGCTACGCACATCTTGACCGAGCCGGCGCTGGTCGCGTGTCCGGCGACTCGTAACCCGCGGCCGTGCGCCACCTTCACGAGCGCACCGAGTTCGTCGTCGTCGATGAGTGTCGTGGTCGCGTCGGCGCCCATGTAGCCCCAGTCCCGATCGCCGGAGACATTGACCTTGAGGATGTCGACACCCTCGCGGGCGAAGCGGCGGGCGGCCAGCCTGAACGCCTCGGGCCCGTCGCAGATGCACGCGAATCGCGACGCTTCCGGGATCGGCAGGTGTGCCAGATCGAGGTCGCCGAGGTTGCCCGTCGGCGTGATCTCCTGGCTCGCGGCCAACATCCGCGGTCCCACGATCTGACCGGCTTCGATCGCGTTGCGCACCACCACGTCGAGCCGTGGCTTCGACGCCGCGGCACTGACAAGACTGGTGAACCCGTGGTCGAGCAGCAACGCGGCGTTGGCGATGGCGGCGATCAGGTTCTCCTCCACCGGCATCAGCACCAGTTGCATCAGATCGCCGATGTTGGTGAAGGAGATGTGCGCATGACCCTCGACGAGCCCGGGCATGACGGTGCGACCGGCGAGCTCGATGCGGGTGACGTCGGCCGGAGACGGCATCGGCAACTGATCGGTGCGCGGCAGCACCGCTTCGATGCGGTTGCCGGAGATCAGCACATCGCCGGCGAACAACGGCGACCCGCTGCCGTCGAAGACCATCCCACCGGCCAGCAGGGTTCGCTGCTCGTCCCCTCCCACGCTCTCCCCCATTCCGGTCAGGCTACGCGGCGTCCCCAGACATCGCCGCATCAACCACCACCGGTACCTCACCCACGAGAATCCCGACTGAAACAGTCACAATTTCGTCGACGATGCGGAATGCGGCGCTCCGGCGGGTCGTTGCATCGGTCACCCCATTGCCAGGAGAACCCTCATGACACGAGTTCGATTCTGGGTCGACCCGATCTGCCCATGGTGCTGGACCACCTCACAGTGGATCCGCCGTATCGCCGACGAGAAGGACCTGCAGATCACGTGGGAGCCGATCAGCCTGCTCGTGAAGAACGAGACGGAGCCCGACAGCTCGTTCTACGAGACGGTGGTTTGGACACGCGGCCTGCTGCGAGTGATGGAGTCGGTTCGCGCTGGCGGACACGAGGATCGGCTCGGGGAGTTGTACACGGAGTACGGCAGGCGCATCCATCACAACGGCGAGCGCATGTGGGACGCCTCGTTGGCGTTGAAGGAAGTCGGTCTCGACGTGTCGCACGCCTCCGCCGCCGACGACGAAGCATGGGACATTCCGCTACTCGAACGGATGAACGAAGGGCTCGCGCTGGTGGGCAATGACGTCGGGACGCCGATCATCGCCTTCAACCGCCCCGACGGCCGCGAGGTGGCCACCTTCGGCCCGGTCATCACAAGAGCCCCTGCACACGACGACGCGCTCGAACTGTGGGATGCGTTCGTCACCCTCACATCGCTCGACGAGTTCTGGGAACTGAAGCGCACCCGCACCGTCGGGCCGGAGCCGGGCGACACTCCCTGAAAAATGCAGCCGACGAGCTGACCGGCCCGGGGGAGGGGAGCCGGTCAACTCGTCGTTGGTTGCAGTGTCGAACCGTCGCCCTACGCAGCGGCGAGATCGACCTTTGCGAACACGTCGGGCACGGGGTATTCACCCAACACGTACCGCAGGATCGCGGCGTGCTGCGCGTCGATGATCTGGATCGACCCGGCGAGCATGATCGCGTCCTTGTCGGTCAGCACCTTCTGTGCGCTGAGGTAAGTCGCCGCGGCGATCTCCTCGAGCATCAGCGCGAGTGTCGCCGCACCGGTCACGTCGGTGACCTTGCCGAACGCCGCATCGACGGTCGGCTTCAACGTCGCGTTGGGCTCGGTCACTGCATCGCCGCCGGCAGCGGTGAGCACGCCGTTCCACTTGTCGAGTTGAGCCTGGTGCTGGGCCATCGCAACGGTGACGAACTCGGCAACAGCGGCAGGTACATCGCCGAGGCTCCCGGCGCCGGCTGCGTCGAGAGCAGCCTTGTACGTACCGACTGCGAGCACCTCGAGGCCGGCGGCCAACTGGGCCACTTTGACGTCGACACCGGCATTCGCCGCGGCCGTCGTGACGGCTGCGTCGGTGCCGACGGTCGTCGATCCGGTGGCATCGGTGGCGGCCGGCGCAATCGAGCCCGACGTAGGCGTCGTGCCGGTCGTGCCTTTGGTCGAGCCGGAGACGTTGTTGGAATCGCTGCCGCAGGCGGCGACTACCAGTCCGGCGCCGATGGCTGCAGCGCCGGCCAGGATGTGGCGACGGGTGAGAGTCGGAAGTTCTCTTGGCTCGTTCACTTGACGGCTCCTTCTTCTGGCGGGCTTGCCATGGTGATTCCTTCGAATGCGTCGGGGAACGCGACGCTGCCGGCAGCTGCCGGAAGCTTGGCCACGTCAGCCCCCAGTGGGATCGCGATCAACTCGGGTGCTCCGCCGTCGAGCAGTGCGCCGACGGCCCGCAATGTTGCGAGGTGCTGGCACTCGACGCCCATCACGCTGGCCATCAGCACGCGTGAGGTGACGTCGGTGTAACGGTTGAGGTCGGCGAGGTACGTCTCTGTGGCGACCTGCTCGAGCGTCATTGCGAGCTTGACGACGTCGATCGGCGCCGCGAGCGTCGGCTTGGCGGCTTCGACGATCGGCGTGTACTTGGGGTTGGTTGCCGTCTGATCGGTACCACCCAGTGCCTTGGTCTGTGCCGAGAATGCCTGGCGGTGCTGATCATGCTGGCTCATCGTGGTCTGGGCGAACTTGACGATGACCGGGTTGCCGTTGGCGATGAAGGGCAGCGTCAGTGCTGCCCCGTAAGTCGCAACTGCGAGCAGCTCCAGCGACACCGCTGTCTGCAACTGCATGACGTCGATGTCGCCATCGGCTGCCGACGCGGTCTTGGCGAACGCCGAACTGATGACGCCGGCACCGAAGATGCCTCCGAGCGCCATGGCGATCTTGCGACCGAGCGAGCTACGTGCCTGCTCGAACTGTTGAACGAGCTCGGGATCTGCGGCTCCGGCGTTGCGCCGACGATCCGAGGCCAGATCTGCGAGATCCGGCATCGTCGTTCGGGCGACGGTCATCGCATCTGTATGGAGGTCTTGCGACTCTTCGATCAACTGGTCGAACGCGCGGTCGTCCAGCCGATCTGGTTTGTGCAGCATTGACATTGCTTGCTCCTTGGGGGGTTGTTCACGGAGGTAGAGCGGGATGGATCGCGCCGCGATCGCTGTCGCCGCACGTTTCGGAGCGGCAGCCGTTTCGACTGGTTTCTGAACGGACCGAACCGCTGTACCGAACGTGTATTCGGAGCCGAAGCCCCGACGGATTGCATTCCACGGCAAAACTCTGGCGACCACACCACCGCTCGGCACCCGGTGCAACGGACCCTTCGTCGATGCCTGTTCGGCGCTTGGGGACCTGCAACACCGGTGGGCATAATGGTGACAATGGGCTACGGGCAGGGGGCAAAGGTGATCGCCGGTCGCCGTACCGAGCTCGATCTGCTGGGTGGAGTCCTGCACAACCTCGATCGCGGCAGCGGCGTCACCATCCGCTTACGTGGCGAAGCCGGTATCGGCAAGACCACGCTGCTCGATTGGATGGCCGCGCAAAGCCCTGGCGCCGTCATCCGCCTCACGGGTTCCGAGTCCGACGCCGAGCTGGCCTACTCGGGTCTTGCGACGTTGATGACAGCCCTCCGCGAGCTCTGCATCACCGTGCCCGAACCCCACGCCAACGTGCTGGCCGACGCGATCGGGTTCGGGTCGACCCAGGGTCAGCTCACCGTCGGCGGGGCCGCCCTGGCGGCACTCGCGATCGCCTCCGAGCATGGTCCGCTGCTGCTGTTGATCGACGACGCTCAATGGGTCGACGAGCCGTCGTGCTCGGCATTGGCGTTCGCCCTGCGCCGCCTGCCGGACGAACCTGTCGTCGCGGTGATCAGCGAGCGGTCGGGGATCCCGTCGACGTTCGGAGGAACCGCCTTCGAGACGATCGACCTGAAGGGTCTCGATGTCGACGAGGCGATCGCAATCCTCGGCGACGCCACGGACCGCGCGGTCGCGCAACGATGCGTCGATGCGTCCGAGGGCAGCCCGTTGGCGCTGCTCGAGTTGGCGCGCACACTCGATCCCGATCAACTCGCCGGCATCACACCACTGCCTGCCGATCTACCTGTGGGCAACCAGCTGATCGGGTCCTTCGTCGATCGGGTCAACGCCCTCGACGAGCGCTCCAAGCTCGCCGCTGCCGTTGTAGCCGCCGCTCTCGACCACGCCGCCGGTGCGATCCTTGCGGCTGTCGCTCAGGGTGGCGCCGCCGGTGGCCTCGAAGCCACGGAGGCTGCAGGGATCACCCGCTCGGCGGCCGACTCGATCGAGCTCACCCACCCACTCATGCGCACTGCTATCCGAGACGCCGTCGGGCCGGGCGCTATGCGCGACGCCAACGCTGCGTTGGCCCACGTCGTGCACGATGCCGACAAGCGCGCCTGGCACCAGGCGTCGGCGACGGCTGGACCCGACGACTCGGTGGCGGCGATGCTCGAAGAGGTCGCGATGGTCGCCGATCGACGAGGGGCCTGGGCCGCCGCCGCCGCCACGTGGCAGCGCGCTGCATCCCTGTCGACCGACGTGGCCGAACGTCACCGGCGGTTGCTGGCGGCCGGCACGTCGCGCTGGAACGCATGCGATCCGTACGTCGCCATCGACATCCTCGACGAGGTCGTGGCGACGTGCGCCGACCCGTTGGTTCGAAGCGATGCAATCGGCGTCCGCTCCGAAGCCATCGCCTGGATGATCGACGGGGTACGCGGTGTCGAGCAACTCGCCGAAGAGGCCCAATGCATCTCGGTGATCGATCCGGCGAGGTCGGTCGGGTTGTTCATCCGCGCCGCGTTGCACAGCGGGCTGTCCGGGCGGCCGATCGAGTGCCAGCGTTACGCCCACTCGGCCGTCGAGGTGGCGACGCCGTTGGGCATGCCGATGCTCCTGATCGCCCAGGCGGTGCGGGCGATGTCGGCGCAGCGGCTCGGAGACCGAGTCAGCGCCGAGGCCGACCTCGAGGGATCCGACATCATCGGCGCACTGCCGCTCGACATGCTCGACGCCAGGCTCCTGCCGATCGTGCAGGCGGTCGCGCTGACGCTCCTGACCCAGGAGCGGTGGTGCGAGGCCGAGGAAATGCTCGATGTCTCGATGCGCGCCGGTCGGCATCACGGGCTGGCCTCGGTGCTCGGATTCAGTGGCGCTCTGCAGGGTGAGATGTACCTGCGCACCGGCCGGCTGACCGACGCAGTGCTGTCGTCGGTGCTCGACCTCGATCTCAACGACACCCCCGACCTGCCCACGGCGTCGTTCGGCCAAGCGGTCCTGGCCCGGGTCGAGGCGGTGCTCGGCCGCTCGATCTCCGCTCGCATGCACGCCGACGGCGCGATCGCCCGTGCCCGCCGTGTCGGGATGCGGGTCCTCGAGACGTGGGGACTGTCGGCACTCGGCCATGTGGCCCTCACCGCCGGCAGTTACGCCGAGGCCGCCGAGCACCTCCGGCGTGTCCACCGCCTGCACACCGAAATCCTCGATGCCGGCGACCTGTGGTACCAGGGCGACCTGCTCGAGGCGTTGCTCGCCATCGGTGCCGTCGACGAGGCCGCCGACGTCGTCGCCGAGGTCACCGCGAAGGCCGACCTCAGCAAGTCGAAATGGGGCGCCGCAATCGCCCGCCGCGGGCAGGGCATGCTGCACGGCAGCTCACAGGACCTGCGCGATTCGGCGGAGGAACTGGCCGCGATGGGGGCGCCGTTCGAGCAGGGCCGCAGCCTGTTGCTGCTCGGCGAGCGCCATGGCGATCACGAGGCGTCACGGGCCGCCTTGCGCATCTTCGAACGAATCGGTGCCGAGCCGTGGGCAGCCCAAGCGCGCCGCATCGCCGGTCCCGTTGCACCGACAAGTTCGTCGCTGGCGTCACGGTTGACCAACGACGAACTGCGTGTCGCCGTTTCGATCGCCCGCGGGCGAACCAATCGCCAGGTAGCCGACGAGCTGTACCTCAGCCCGAAGACGGTGGACGCCCACCTCGATGCCATCCTCCCCAAACTGGGCGTGCGCGACCGCGCCGAACTGACGGCGTACGTCACCCACGACATGGAGCAATAGCGCAATGTGAGATGAGCCGTCCGGCTGCGCACATCTCTCATCGCAGGTCTTGGGCGAGAGCTGTGAGGGCTGTCAGGGCGGTGAAGACGTCGCTGAAGCGGGTGGTCAGCGGGCTGCACCCGATTCGGACGATGTCGGGATCGCGGAAGTCGGTGATCACGTTGCCCGCGGCGAGCGCGGCGACGAGCTTCTCGGCGTGGCGATGGTGCACGGCGACGTGGCCGCCGCGGCGAACGGGATCGCGCGGCGTCGACGATCGCAAGTCGAGTTGGTCGCACAGTTCGAGGGCGAATTCGGTAAGGGATTGGGCCTTGGCCGCGATCGCCTCGATCCCGGCCTCCGCCGTGAGGCAGATCCCCTCCTCTGCTGCAGCCAATGCGAGGATGGATGGAGTACCCAGCAACACGCTCCGGATGTCGCCGTGAGCGCTGAACTCGGGCCCCATTCGGAACTGATCGGCTTGCGCGAACCATCCCCAGATCGGCTGTGGCAACGTTGCCTGCAAGGACCGGGCAACGTAGCTGAAAGCGGGAGAACCGGGCCCACCGTTGAGGTACTTGTAGGTGCACCCGACCGCCAGCTGCACACCGGCAGCTCCGAGATCGATCGCCAAAACGCCAGCCGCGTGGGAGAGGTCCCACAGCGCGATAGCTCCGGCGGCAGTTGCCCGGGCTGTCTCGGCGACGACGTCGACGACCTCGGCGGTGCGGTAGTCGACGGCGGAGCGAACCATTACCGCGACGTCATCGAGGTCTCCGAAGTCGCCGCGCACCTGTAGGCCGCGCGCCCGTGAAATCCCGTCGACGACGTAGCGATCGGTGGGGAAGTCGGTACGACTGACCGCGATCGCCGGCCGGTCGGGTCGCAGCGAACAGGCCGCGTCGACGAGTTGGTACAAGTTGACGGTGGTCGAGTCGTGGACCACGACCTCGCCGGGTGCGGCACCGATCAGCGGCGCGAGCCGATCGCCGACGCGTTGCGGCATGTCGAGCCATCCGACCCAGGAACGGATCAACCCAGCGGCCCACTCGTCGCGGAGGACCCGCTGCAGGCGCGCGACGGTTCGGCGCGGCGTCATCCCCAACGAGTTGCCATCGAGGTAGACGAGCGACGCGTCCGGAATCACGAACTCGTCGCGCCAGGCCCGCAGCGGGTCGGCCTCGTCGAGTGCGAGCGCATCCTCGCGGGTCAGCATCGGCACTACTCGACGAGGCCGGTGAAGCTGGAGTGCCGCACGTAGCCCTCGTTGGTGAACTCGGCGATCTCGACGGTCGCCCGTAGCTCCGGCCGGACCCAGATCGCGTTGCGCGAATACTCGCGCGGTGGCAGGGTCGAGAATGGACAGTCCTTGGCACGAAGGCTCTTCAGGCGCGCCGACAGCACCTCGAGCGTGTGTTGGTTGAATCCGGTTCCCACGCCGCCGGCAAACTTCAGGCCGTCCGCGCCGGGCACGCCGACGAGCAGCGAGCCGAACGTCGACTCGCGGTTGCCGGTGCCCGGCGAGTAGCCGCCGATCACCACTTCGACCGTGCGCCGATTCTTGACCTTGCGCCAGTTCGGCGTTCGCTTGCCCGGCAGGTAGTTGCTGCCGAGGCGCTTGGCCATGACGCCTTCGAGGCTGCGTTCGACCGTCGCCTCGACCAACGCCGCGCCGTCGCCGATGCGGTGCACGGGCACCATCCAGTTCGGGCCGGCTTCGACCAGCCCGGTCACCAGCTCACGACGCTGTTCGTACGGCAAGCCGATGGTGTCGTGCCCATCGACCAACA
>JBDTYA010000081.1:0-9153 GCA_040005915.1 Ilumatobacteraceae bacterium | reverse complement strand
CCGGCCGAGTTCATCACCAACCGGTACGCGTGCATCGTGCACGGAGTCGGCATGAGCGACGAGTGGCCGCGCGTCTACTATCGACAGGATTGGAAGACACACGGCTACGACGGTGAGATCGAACCCAACATGGTCCTCTCCGTCGAAAGCTTCGTCGGATCGGACCGCGGCGGGCCCGGCGTCAAGCTCGAGCAGATGTACCTCGTCACGGACAACGGGCCGCGACCACTCTCCACGTACCCGTACGAGCGTTCATTGCTCGACCGATGACGATCGCCGACCGGATCCTGATCCAGTCAGTTGATCTCGTTCCAATGATGCGCCGTCTGCGCGAGCCAGAACGCCGCGAAAAGTGAGATCTCGGTTCCTTCGAGAACGAGGTCCGCATGGCGCCAGCGGTATTCGAATGGAAGCATCGTTGCTGCCGCCACAACCATCAACACGGCGATGGCCGCGTACAACCGGAAGTACCAAACCTTGACCGGGCTCCGCCGCCCCCCCCACGCATTGGTGGCGACGGCGATGGCCAGGAACGCGAACATGATGATTGCCGCGATGAAGTGGACCTGCGTGTCGAAATCCGCCCACGAGTGAAAGGCGATCGCCCCCGCTACCAACAACGCGAAAGCGCCGAGCAGACTGAGACGCGTACCGAGCACACCGGCTTGGGCGACCGCTAGAGCGTTACGGGTGGCGATCGTTGCGATGATCGAGGTGGTCACAATGCCGGCGATGCCGGCCAACAAGAGCGCCTTCATGTTGTTGTCGATGTTGGCCACGACCCAAGCCGCCAGTGTGCCGTCCGGATTGGTGGGGATCGGTCTCGGTTGAACCGACCAGCATCCGCCGGCGTCAGCGATTGGCACCACGGCGACCACGGGGGCAAGCATGCCGGCGACGTTGAGGCAAGCATCCTCCACCGTCGTGCTGCCCCTGATGACGATCAGACACAGCCCGATCGTCATCAGGCCGCCGACGAATATGACACGCACCGGCGTGTAGTAATAGGCGCTGATCGACGGCTGCCAGCATGCGACCTTCGACCTCTCGAACGCCACCGAGACCGTCAGCAGACCGACCACCCCGACGATGCCGAGGCGCAGCAAGCGGTACGTCTTGATCGCCGCGTGATCACTCATCACACTCCCTCCCCCGGAGGCACGGCGCGCGGACCTGCGGCCGCTCTCGTCTCCGCCGGCGCACCCGTTCGACGGTCCGCTAGTGATCGCCTCCATGACTGTCGTCGTGGCCATCGTGGTGATGTTCGTTCACGGCATTTCCGAGATCATTGACCACCGCGTCTCGCGTCGCCACCGGATGCAGGCGGAACTGCGCTTCGATCGTGCGCATGATCGACGTCGTGTCGTACACCGTGTGGTCGACGCCGTCGTGGTCGATGCGGCGGCCGATCACGAGCGCCGGGATGCGCGTGCCCGGTCCGAACAGATCGTGCACGCCTTGAGTACCACCCATGCCCGGGGGCGACACGTGGTCCCATTGCCCACCGAACTCGTCGTAGGTCACGATGATCAGCGTGCTCTTCGCCTGCGGTCCGTTCTCGACCGCCTTGATCAGGTCGACGAGGTGGTCGCTCCCGTTCGGCTCGCTTGCGTAGCCGGGGTGCTCGTTCTCGTTGCCGAGCGGCTTGACGAAACTCACCGACGGCAGCTTGCCGGTCTTCGCGGCGTGGAGGAAGTTCACCTCGTCCTGCAGGTGGGCTCGATCGGGCTGTCCCGGCGCGTAGCGCGCGTAGTAGTTGAACGGCTGATGGTGGGTCTGGAACGACAGGGACGGGCAGTACGGATAGCCGCCGGCGCCTGCGAGGTCGGGAGTTGCCGGCGCGGAACCCGGATCCGAACAGGTCGGCCCAGGACCATTTGTGTAGCCGCGGCCGGCGACGTTGCCGCTGGCGTTGTCCCAGCCACCCGAATACCAGGCCCAGCTGACCTTGGCATCGGTCAGTCGGTCGCCGATCGTCAGCGGCGTCGTCGTGTCATCGACCAGCGGCATCTTGGCGCCGAAGGGACTCGTCGGTTGGAACGGCGGCTGCACCGTGTTGACTGCGAAGTCGCCGCAGGCAAGACCGGCGAGAGTTGTCGTCAGACCGCAAGCCTGGGTGTCGGCTCCATCTGTCACGCCGGCTGTGGCGTACAGCGGATACGACGCGTTGGGGAAGCCGCTGGCGTCGAGCACGGCGTGCGTGCCTGCCGCGAAGGGTGGCGCGGCCGCGGCCACGAGGTACTGGTGGTTGAGGAATGAACCTCCGAACGCAGCCTGGAAGAACTGATCGAGGACCACGTAGTTGGGTGCCTTGCGCGCGTGCAGGTACTTGTAGATCGGCAACTGGGTGGTGTCGTAGTAACCCATCGTCATTCCGGCAGAATCGCTGCCGGTGACGTAGCGGTTCTGTTGCCCACCGTTCAACTGGTACTGCTCCTGGTAGAAGCGGTGGACCAGGTCACGGGTGCACCCGCCAGAAACCCCTTGGCCGTCGAGCACACCGAAGGGATGGCTGAAGAGCTCTGTAGCGACTGGGCAGGTCGTCGCCGTCGCCGGGATGAACGAGTCGATGTTGAACGGCGCGTTGCCGAAGTGGTACGCCGTCGTCGGCTTGCCGGTGCCGAACGAGAACGTGGCCGGGCTGCAATCGGGCGACAGGGGAGGCGACATGAGGTTGACATCACTCATCAGCAGACATGGATACGGCGAACCTGCTTGGTCGACCTGAGTGGTGTTGGCGGCCGTGGCGTCGCTCAACCCGACGACGTGCTGGCCGTTGACGTCACCCCAGTTCCCATACAGATTGTCGAAGCTGTGGTTCTCTTCGTAGATCACGACGATGTGCTTGTACCCGTCGAGCGGTCGTTCGCGGTCGGCACTCGCCGTCGCCGGGACAACGGCCACCCCGGCCACTGTCAGGCAAGCCAATAGCGCTGGCACGGATCGAGCAGTTCGTCGTTTCATCGCGAGACTCCTTTGTCGGCAAACAGGGGCACGGCGCGCACGTTAGGCCCGGACGGGTCCGCGATCAAGAGTGAGAATCGGGTGACTTTGCTGGTGGCGGCTGGATGACCGCATCCCGTTCGATGGACTCGTCAGCCGATTGGACGGCCATGGGCTGTCAGGATGGGGCGATGCGCGACATCGAGGAGACGCTGCTTCCAGGAGTTGGCGTCCGACACGAGTTCACCACCGCCGGGAACGAGCGGCTCGCGTTGCTCACGCATCGGACCGGCAGGCGCGAGCGGCCGGTCGCGCCGGCGTGGGACCTGCCGGCTGAGTTCGGGCCGGTGTGACGCTTGCGGCCCGCGGCGAGTTCTCGATCGTCATCGCCAGCCTCGGTGTCACGCTTCACGATGGCACCGATCTCGGTGCCGTGGCGGCAGGCTTCGTGCTTCTCACCGCGCTCATCAGTCCGATCGCAGCCCGCTTCGCCGACCGCTTGGCCAAGCACCTTCCCGCCTCGGTGTCGACAATCGAGTCGACCGCAACGACGTCGTGACCACCTGATGCTCGAAAGCGGCAGCGACCGGCGCGTCGCCGAGGTATGACCACGAGATCCTCGGAGACCTCGGCGGGACACTCACACGGGCGTTGTCTCGTGGCAACGCAGTATGCAGTTTGCTTTGCGCGGGTCTTTCGGCCGGAGCTCATCGATCGTGATGCCGCCGTAGGTTTCTGCGAGGCCATACGCGATTCCCAGATGCAACCCGCACACCGTGTCAGGATCCGCAAGTGCCGCCGACGCGTACGGGCAATGTCTCAGCACGATGCGAACCGCGCCGCCACGCTCGCTGACATCGGGCTCAAAGCCATAGCGCTCCATCTGATCGACGACGCCAGCCACCGGGTCAGCCACGAACGTGTTGCCGAGCGCTCGTCTCCGAACGGATCGGCGACCCACTTCGATCGGCGAATCACCGGTACGGATCACCTCCGTCAACATCACCGAGAGTCGCTCATAGGGCCCGATCACATCCCATCTGCCGTCCGCCGTAGCCGCAATCGTGTACCCGAGCCGTGGGCGCCCCGGGCTCGTACGCGGCAGACCCTCTTCGACAACCAGCTCAGCCGATACCAGCTTGGCCAGATGCTGACGTATCGCGTTGTGGTGCAGCCCTAGGTGCTCGGTCAGCTCGGCCACATCAACGGGGCGGTCAGCATCGACGACGTAGCGGAAGATCCTGTGCCGGGTCGGATCGCCCAACGCCCTCGCCTGCTGCTGCAGCGTTGCCTCCATACTCCAAGAATAGAGTTCACCCGCAAGAATGCCAAGGCGTTCGTGTCGAGTCCGCTCAGACTGCAGTGTCTTTCTCTAGTCGTCGTTGTAATATTCCACCACCAGCACTGCTGCTGAGGCGTCCAGTAGATATAAGCCCGGCTAATCTTCGTCGGATGGATGCAACGATGTTCTCAACGGGAATCGCGTCCCTTGACGAGGTCCTCGGCGGGCTCCTGCCAGGCGACAACGTGGTCTGGGTTGCCGAGCGCAACAGCTTGTACGAGCTCGTAGAGCGGAGCTTCCTGCGGCAGTCTGTGGCAGATCATCCGACGCTGCTCGTCGCGTCCAACAGCGCAGAGATGAAACGCGTGTTGCCTTCCGGAGTGAAACGACTCGATGCCACATCAGGTTCTCGCCTCGCCCGCCCGGCGCCCTTGGCCGACGAGATCGAAGGACAGCTCGTAAGTGGCCGCGCACGATGCGTCGTGATCGATGGCCTCGCCGGTTTGGGCCGTCGTTGGGGTGCGGACAAGGCGCTCGGGTTCTTCGAGCGCGCTTGCCCGACGATGCTGCAGACTGGAGCGCTCACATACTGGCGTGTGTCGCGCAGTGTCGGCCCGGCGTTCCTGGATCGGATGCGCCAGGTCACGCAATGCGTGCTCGAGCTGCGCGGAGATCAGTTGCACGTGACCAAAGCGGAGGGTCGTCCGGCGTCACTTCAGGGGTCAGTGCACCATGTCCATGTCGACGACGATTCAGTCATGCTCGCGTCGAGCCGTTCCGGCGGTCGCTTGGCTCGAGGGCTTGCGGCGGTCCGCAGGGACCTCGGGCTGACCCAAGCTCAGCTTGCCGATGTCGCCGGAGTGACAGCAAGTGCAATATCGCAGGCTGAATCCGGCAGCCGCGGGCTGTCGGTGGACACGCTGATCACGCTGAGCGATCGTCTCGAAGTGACACTCGACCGGCTGGTCGGCGCACAGGCCGGCCCCGGTTACCATCTGGCCCGCCACGACCGGCCGCGGAACAGGAACCCTGAGGGTGCCATCGCCCTCGCTGACGATTCAACGATCGGGCTGCGTGTCTACTTGATGACCCTCGGCGGCGGCGAGGGAGGCGGCCCACACCTTCAACACAACGGAGCCGAGCTGGTCGCGGTCGTCAGGGGTCTGTTGCAAGTCGAAGCGGGCGCGGACACGCCGGTACTCCGGTCGGGCGACTCGTTGCTGGCAACCTCCGCGACGATCAGCGGCTGGCGGAACCTGCGGCGGGAACCGGCGTCGTTCTATTGGGTCTTGCGCGACTGACAGGCTGCGGCGCAACAGCACCGCTCATCCCGCGATCCACCGCGGATCGACCTCTGTACTCTGATGTGAGTCATTGCGACGCTGTTGTCGCGACGCTGCGCTGGAGGTTCTCATGTCCACGAAGTCATATCCCGCTCGTCTTGCCCCGACGATCCCATCCCCATCCCAGGACACTCTCCGGATTCACGCTGAACTGAATCTCGCACTCGCCCAGGTCCGGCTCCTCGAGCCGGAGTACGCCCAACTCCTTGCCGACCCCGACGTCGTTCAAGAGGACCGCGATGCCACACGCCTCGTACTCGAGCACGCCCGCCAAAACGTTCAGGCAGCGAATCGGGCGTTGCAGCGAGCCACACTCGGCATCTACGGTCTGTGCATCGGCTGTGGCTCGCCCATCGGGGAGGAGCGTCTGGCGGCCATCCCGCACGCGGAAACGTGCGTGTCCTGCCAGGAGAGGCGTTGAAACGGCGATACGAGCACATTCTCGTACCACTCGACGGTTCCGAAGTCGCGAACGTCGCACTTCGAACCGCCAATGTGCTTGCCGCAGACTTCGGAGCCACCGTTCACACGCTGAGCGTGGCCTCCACGGCCAGCGACCTCGATCGGCTCCGTGACACAGCCGCGAACGCCCTCGGCGTGCACCAGGCTGACGAACGGGTACGCGCGATCGAGGGCGACGACCCAGCTCGAGCGATCAACGACCGCGCAGACGAGTTGGGTTCGTGCCTCGTTTGCATGACGACGCACGGGCATGGCCGTGTGGTCGGCTCGTTCGTCGGCTCCGTCACCCGATCCGTCATACGGGGACACCCTCGTCCCCTCGTGGTGGTCGGGCGCCTCGCCGACCGCAAGGACTACTTCGAGCAGACGTGGCCCGAACCGCTTGCCACGAGGCACATCGTCGCGTGTGTCGACGACACGGTGGCGGCGGACGCAGCAGTGATGGTCGCTGCGGAGTGGGCGGACGCCCTGGCAATGTCGCTGACCATCCTCACGGTCTCCGTACCCCCCATATCGCTGTCCGGAGACGAGCGGTCTGATGACCTCTACTCCTCCCTCCAACGCCTGCGCGACTTGCTTGTCGATCGCTCGCTCGATGTTCGCACTCACGTGCAATCCGATCCACTGGGCGCTGCGGCGGGCGTGAGTACGTACCTCGCTGCAAACCCCGCCGGCCTGCTCGTGCTGTCGACGCATGCCAGGTCCGGTCTGAGCCGTCTCGTCGGTGGCGCCACGGCAACGAGCATCGTGGCGGCATCCCGGGTCGCGACTGTGGTGGTTCCGGGACTCGGCGACGCCGCGGGACCTTTTTCTAGTCCCACCTAGAAATTAACCTGGCACCTCGCTAACGTACATGACAAGGCGCTGTCCGCCGTCGGCGTGAGCGCCATCTCGCCCAGGAAACGGAGAGTTGATGCCACTCGTCTGGAGGGTCCTCGACCGGAAGCCTGTTCACTCACTCAGCGACTACCTCGCCATCGGCGGCGGGATCGCATCCCGACTCGCCCGGCAAGCGCCCCCCGCCGAGACGATCGACTTGTTGTGCTCCTCCGGCTTGCGTGGACGAGGTGGCGCAGGTTTCCCGACCGGCACCAAGTGGAAGACCGTTGCCGCGTCCCGATCCACCGGCGACGTGACGACCGTCGTTGTCAACGCCGCCGAAGGCGAACCCGGTACCTTCAAAGATCGCGCCCTGCTCCGCACCAACCCCTACCGAGTGCTCGAGGGCGCGATCGTCGCTGCCGTCACAATGCAGACGGACCAGGTTCGCATCGGCATCAAGGCAACGTTCGGTCGCGAGATAGAACGTCTCACCGCGGCGATCGCAGAGATGGGGGAAGCGGGCTGGCTCCACGATCTCGACATCGAGTTGGTCCTAGGTCCGAGCGCCTACCTGTTCGGCGAGGAGACCGCGCTCCTCGAGGTCGTCGAAGGCCGTCAGCCGTTTCCGCGAGTAACGCCGCCCTACCGGCGGGGACTGCAGGAGGGCGACACGAGATCATCGGTCGGAGTCAGGTTGGCGTCGATCGGCGGAACCGGCGGAGCCCCGGCCCTCGTCGACAACGTCGAGACGCTCGCCAACGTACCGCTCATCGTCGCGGGCGGCGCCGAATGGTTCCGTGAGATCGGTACCGAGCGCTCCCCCGGCACGATTGTCTGCACGGTCAGCGGCGCGACGCGACGTAGCGGCGTCGGGGAGCTGCCGATGGGATCGACGCTGCGCGAGGCGATCACCGTCATCGGTTGGGGCCCGCGACAAGGCCACGAAGTCCAGGTGGTCCTGGCTGGTACCGCCAACGCGCTCATCCCAGCTCGGCTGTTGGACACCCCGCTGACCTACGAGGCATTGCGCGACGCGGGCTCCGGGCTCGGTTCCGCAGGTTTCATCGTGTTCGACGACACCACCGAGCCCGCCGCGATCGCCGCCGGCGTCGCCCGATTCCTTGCCGTCGAGTCGTGCGGACAATGCGAGCCGTGCAAAATCGATGGCCTGATCATCGCCGACCAGCTCGACCGCGCGCTGCGGGAGGCACCCACATCGATCGACGACGACGCCCTCCGCCACCGGATCGACACCGTCGCCATCGGAGCACGGTGCAACCTCGCCCAGCAACAGGCTTCGGTCGCTGCAAGTTTGCTGGAGCTCTACCCACGGTCCCTGGGCTCGCGTTCCCACGGGTCGCTCGCCGCGACGACTGAACCCGTGACGATCGCACCGATCGCCGATCTCATTGGCGGGCGTGCGATCCTCGACCCCCGCCAGCGCGCGAAGCAGCCCGACTGGTCGTACGAGGACAGCGACTCCGGAGCTGTGCCTGCCGCTCGTCTCGGCAACACTCCGGTGCACATCGAAGTTCCGAGTCGTTCTCGGCAGTGGCCGGAGTGGAGCGCCAGCCTGGCAACCAACCATCCGCTCGAGCTTCTCGACGACGCCCACTGGGCCATCGATGCGCTGATCGAACTCGCACTCGCGGCCGACGACCAGGCGGTCGAAGGTCTGATGGACGATGTGGCCATCGCCGTCCGGACCCATATCGACGTCACCCAGCGTGTGCTGTACCCGATGGCCCGCCGCATCGACGACGAGGAGGGAGAGCTCCTTGCTGATGCAGCCGAAACTCAGGAACGACGGCTATCGCACCTGGTCATCGGCCTTGATCGCTCGAACATGGCCGAGCGCCTTCAGGACATCTGCGTCGAGATGCAGGTGCATGCCCATCTCGACGACCAGATACTCGAACTTCTGCGAGCCCGTCTCGACCCCAGTGAACGTTCGAGTCTCGCCGATGGGTTGGCTGCCGCGCTCACGACCTCGACCGTGAGTCGTCTCCGACGGACCGCTTCGAAGTTCCCGGCGCATCTCGTCGAGCCCCCCGATCCTCGACCGCTACCCGATGTAGGCGAGCCGTTGGGTGGGCACCCCGCGCATGTGCTCGCACGAGACGACTCACCACGCCTTGGCCCGCCTCCTGCGGTCGACGACAAAGCCTCGCCCGAACCCGTCCCAAACCCGGTGGTCGCCCGAATCGGCCCGATCATCGATCGCAGCCCCGGCAGCGACAAGATGGCCGCTATCACGAGGATCCTCGTTGGCGTCGACGGCTCAGCGGCGGCCGCCGCGGC
>JBDTYA010000080.1:0-1869 GCA_040005915.1 Ilumatobacteraceae bacterium | reverse complement strand
TGCATCACCGCGTCACTCGACGGGGCGCCTACCTCGCCTACATCGGCTCGGGAGAGTTCCCGGTACGGCTCCGAGTGCTCGGCGACGACGCGATCCTTCCCGGTGGCGCGGGTTTGGTGCGGTTGCACATGGCGACGACGCTTCCGCTTGTGGCCGGTGATCGGTTCGTGCTGCGCGAGTCGGGGCGGGACGAGACGGTCGGCGGTGGCGAGGTACTCGATGTCGGTCCCGTCCTGCCGGCGTCGAAGGCCAGTCCCAACCGTTCGGTCGACCGGGTGGTCGCCGAGCACGGATGGATCGATGCGGGTGACCTCGAGGCGCTGACCGGCGAACGGCGCGAGCCATCGATCGGCCAGGCGGTGGTATCTGCCGAGTGGCTGGCGACCACACGCCGCAACGTACTCGTGCGGATCGAGGCGGCCGGCGACATGGGCCTCGAGATCGCCGAGCTCGACGATCGCCAACGCATCGTCGCCGGCATGCTCGACGATGTCGAGATCGAAGCCGGCCGCGCCCGCCTCGGCCACCTCGAGGATCCATTGGACAACCACCCGTACGTCGCCGCGCTCCTGACCGCAGGTGTGTCACCACCGGCACCCGACGGCGTCGACAGGGTCGAGCTGCGCGAGCTGCTTCGCCGCAAGATGGTGGCAGAGCGCGACGGGGTGTACTTCCACCCGGCGACAATCGACCGCGTCGCAGTTGCCGCAGCCCGCCTGCTAGCCAGAGACCCTGCGGGATTCACCGTCGCCCAACTCCGTGACGAGCTGGGAATCTCGCGCAAGTTCGCTCTCCCACTCGTGAACGAGCTCGACGCCCGAGGGGTCACTCGGCGACGGGGAGATCTGCGGATGGCGGGACCGCGGCTTCCTTCCGCCGCCGAAGGGTCGGCACCCGCCTGAGACCTCGCTGCTTGGTGTGGTCGAGGTTGCGTTCCATGTCGCGCGCAGCCTGGGCGACGCGCACATCGTTCGTGATCACCTCGCCGAATTGATGCGGATCCGCAAGCAGCCAGCTGTGCGACCCTTCGACGACTGTGCCTTCGACGCCCGACGCGACGCACAACGCCTCGAACGATTCACGCGGGATGATGCCGTCGCGCGTACCCCACAGGATCGTGATGGGCAGGCCGCGGTCGCGCAGCCGTTCGAGCTCGACCCGAAGATCCGCGCGCCGGGCGAGGTTGGCGACACGCACGATCGCCCGCGGGTTGCGGACCAGATTGGGCAGCAGGTCCTCGAACATCACCGGAAGCACGCGAGTTGCCTGGCGCACCGGCCAAACATCGCTCGGAAAGTGCAGGCCCCAATCCCAAAGCGGCCGTTCACCGATGCTGCGCAACGTGCGGCCGCTGCGCCACGCGGACCCCCCGATGGAGTTCACGAGCACCAGGGAGCGCACTCGCGACGGCATGTCGTGAGCCAGCTTGATGGCGACCCCGCCCCCGAACGAATGACCGACGACGACAGCCGGCTCGTCGATCTCGAGCGCGTCGAGCAGGTCGGCGACCCACTTGGCGTACCCGCTCATCGAGAACGCCGGCCCGGTGAGATCGCCACTGCCGCCGAAGCCCGGCATCGACGGCGCTATCACCATGCAACCTTGTTGGGCGATCTCGATGATCACCCGCCGGTAGGTGTGTTGCGCCAGCGCCCAGCCGTGCAGCAGCACAACGGGCATCCCCTCGCCGGCCATGCTGTACGCGGCAGGACGACCCTGTACCCAGGTCCGTTGGTTGACGACGATCACGTGTCAGGAAGTCTTACTGTTTCGCGCGCCGCTCGCGGTAATCACGCGCCGCGCCCTCTTCCGGCTCGACTTCCAACGTGACACCGTCGATCGCGACGACCTTCAGCGCGGCGCCCGCCG
>JBDTYA010000079.1:0-5903 GCA_040005915.1 Ilumatobacteraceae bacterium | reverse complement strand
CGATGGAGAACGAGAACTCGCCGGCCATCGTGCTCTTCACGTTGCCGCCGTAGATGGAGAAGCTCTCGTCGAAGAGGAAGATTGTCGCTGCCAACGCCATCAGTTCGGGCATCGGGTAGCGGAAACGGGCCAGGCGGCCGAACGCCCAGCAGCACGCCGGCAGGGTCACGAGGCCGAGGATGGCGATGAGCTTGAACGCGACGCCGTACGGGAAGACGAGGTTGAGGGCGAGGATCATCAGCGCCGGCACGACCATGTAGAACCGGTACAGCGGGAAGCCGTCGTACCAGTAGTTGCTCCATCCGCTGAGTTGGAAGTGCGGCAGCAGGTTGTCGCGCAGGTATGCGGGCGCCATCACGTGCGCGCCCATGTCGCCGCCGGTTGGCGTGTTGTTCTCGAAGACCAGGTTGAGGTGCACGACCTTCAGCACAGAGAACGTCGAGCCGCCGACGATCAGCAGCGCTGTGATGTACCGGGCGATGCGTTCGTTCGTCCAAGGCGCGTCGAGCCAGTTGCGCGGTCGGCGAACGATGCGCGACGAGATCCGCTCGAACAACGGGCGTCGAGGCACATCGGGTCGCGTCGGTGAGAGCGGCGAGGGGTCTTCGGCCACGATCGGGTCATCGATGAGCTCGGTCATGTCGGCCGCCATTGTTTCACTTCACTACGTGCCACGGAGCGTCACCTCCACGCGAACGCGACCAACAGCAGTCCGGTCGCGTTGAACGCCATGTGGGCGAGGATCCCCATCCCGAGCCTGCCGGTACGCAGCGCACACGTTCCGAGGATCACACCGAAGACGAAGAGACCGGGGAACTCGATCCACCGGAAGTGGATGGCGGCAAAGAACGCGGCCACCGCCGCGACGGCGACAGCATCGTTGAGGCGGCGCACGGCGGCCCCTTGCAGCAGGCCGCGATACATCAGCTCCTCGACGAACGGCGCCCCGATCACCACGACAGCGACGAGGCCGACCAGCCATCCGCCGTGAGCCTGGTCGTAGAGGTCGCGCGCGTTGCGTTCGACGCGCGAGCGGCTGAACGTGTCGGGCCAACCCCGCTCGAGCGGCCAGTAGACGAGGCGCACCACGACGAGTTGGGCCAACACGCCGACCGGCACGCCGACAAGGTCGACGAGCTTGAACCGCAAGCCGTACTCGTCGGCGAACCGGTGCCACGACTGGGCCGGACGAGTCGTGGTGGGCAGCACGGATCTGGCTCGGCCGAATCGGTCGCTGACCAGCCACAGACCGACCAACATCGGCGTCCACAATGCGGCCGCCGACGCCATCGTCACCCACACCGGCGCGTCGGACGCCGACGTGTAATCGGTCGACGAGATCACCGCGGCGCCGACGATGTTGCCGACCAACCACGTGAGAGCCCACACGGCGAACGCCTGCCCGACGCCGATGCGTGTCTGGTCGGGATCGACGCGCGTCGGGGAGACCTTGGCGGCAGGCATGAGCCGACAGATTATCGGCGTACCCGGTGCGCCCGCGGCCACGGCGCTCGGGTACGTGAGGCGTCAGCCGGCGAGGCGTGAAGTAGCCGCGAACGTCAGCACGCGGCGGCTGCGACGGTCCTCGAGTCGCCAGCCGTTGGGCACCGACAACCGGGCCGTGTGGCGCTCGCAGAGATCGTAGTCGTGGGGGTCGCGGCTGTCGGTCAGATCGTCGAGCCAAACGATCGCCCGGTCGTACTGATACGAGAGCGTCGACGACGCCGCCTGTGCGCAGCCACTGCGCGAACACTGCCGGTTCATGAGCCCAAATTATGCGCCGATCGGAGCGGTGTGGTGGATGCCACCCTGCAGAACCAATTGGTCCGATCCCCCGTAGCATAACGACATGAGCAACCTGCCTCCCCCGCCTCCCCCGCCGCCGCCAGGCCGCTCGGGTGGCCGCGGCCCGCAGAACGATCAACAGCCTCCCGAGCGTGGCGGTCGACGCCCGATCGGCAGTGGGTGGCCACGATGGGTCATTCCGGTGCTCTTCGCAGTGCTGCTGCTGTCGTTCGCCCTCCCCCGCGTCTGGCCGACGTCGAGCACCGACAAGAAGCCGTTCAGCGCCTTCTGGTCGCTGGTCGAAAATGGTCAGGTCAAGAGCGTCGAGGTCAACAACTCGACCAACAGCATCAGCGGTGTGCTGACCTCCGGCGAGAAGTTCACCAGCACCGCGCCGAACAACTTCCCCAACGACGCCCAGAGCGCCGAACTGCAGTCGAAGGGCATCGAGTTCGAGGCCAAGACACCGAGCTCCAACTGGCTGCTCAGCTGGGCCAGCTTGTTGCTCCCGCTGGTGTTGCTGATCGGCTTCTTCATGTGGATGCAGCGACGCGCTGCGGGCCAGATGGGCAACGTGATGTCGATCGGTCGCAGCCGGGCGAAGGCGTACACCACCGACAAGCCGTCGACCACGTTCGCCGACATCGCCGGCTACGAGGGTGTCAAGCAGGAGATCACCGAAGTCGTCGACTTCCTGCGGATGCCCGAGCGGTTCCGCGAGATCGGCGCACGCGTCCCCAAGGGCATGTTGCTGGTCGGCCCGCCAGGTACCGGCAAGACCTTGTTCGCCCGAGCCGTCGCGGGTGAGGCCGGCGTCGGGTTCCTCTCGGTCACCGGCAGCGACTTCATGGAGATGTTCGTCGGCGTCGGCGCCAGCCGCGTCCGCGATCTGTTCCAACAAGCCCGCAAGATGGGCCGGGCCATCATCTTCGTCGACGAGATCGACTCGATCGGCCGCAAGCGCGGCGCCGGCCTCGGTGGCGGCCACGACGAACGTGAGCAGACGCTCAACCAACTGCTCGCCGAGATGGACGGCTTCGAGACCAGCGAGGGCATCGTCATCCTCGCCGCCACCAACCGCCCCGACATCCTCGACCCCGCGCTGCTGCGCCCGGGCCGCTTCGACCGCACCATCGTCGTGCCGCTCCCGGAGAACGAAGAGCGCCTGGCCATCCTCAAGGTGCACAGCCGCGACAAGCGGATGGGCCCCGACGTCGACCTCGAGGTGATGTCGAAGGCGACGCCGGGCATGAGCGGCGCCGACCTGGCCAACCTCGTCAACGAGGCAGCACTGTTCGCCGTTCGCCGCGGCAGCAAGCAGATCGAGCGCATCGACTTCGAGAACGCCCGCGACCGTGTCGTGATGGGTGCTCGGCGCGAAAGCCTCGTGCTCAGCGCCGAGGAGAAGCGGGCCACCGCCATCCACGAAGGCGGCCACGCGATCCTCACCACCGTGTTGCCGAATGCCGACCCCCTCCACAAGGTCACGATCCTGCCGCGAGGCATGGCCCTCGGCGTCACGTGGAGCCTTCCTGAAGAGCGTCACACGTACTCGAAGGAGTACTTCGACGACGTCATCTGCCGGGCCATGGGTGGACGCGTCGCCGAGAAGATCGTCTTCGGCCATCTCAACTCGGGTGCCGCCAACGACCTCGAGCAGGCCACCATGATCGCCCGCCGCATGGTGCGCGAGTGGGGCATGAGCGATGCCGTCGGTCCGATGGCGTGGAGCGGGCACCAGCAGGTGTTCCTCGGTGAAGATCTGATGACCCAGGGCCGCGAGTACAGCGACGACACGGCCAAGATGATCGACGAAGAGGTCTTCCGTATCCTCCACGAGCAGGAGGCGAGGGCGTACGAGGTGCTGACCAAGCATCGCCGGGCGCTCGACCTGGTTGCTGAGGCGCTCCTCGAGCGCGAGACCATCGACGGTGGCGAGGTTGCCCGAATCGTTCACGAGAGCCTGGGCGAAGGCCCCGGCGACGCCACCGTCGCCGCAGACGACGCCCCAGCCGGCGTCGAAATCAACTGAAGGGCGTTCAGACGTCGCCCGACCGGTGACCCGGGGCTAGTGACCGAGGTGTGGTTCGGGACTGGAGCCGGGGTGGCGAACTTCGGCGACGGCGGCCCACAGGTCGGTCGCCGACATCGGTCCGACGAAGCTGGCCCTGACCACTCCGGCTTGGTCGGCGACCACGGCGATCGGGACGGCGTCGACGTGGTACTTGCGATGCAAGGCAGGCAACGCCGTGTACTCGACGTCGATTACTGCCACTTCGGTGCAGGCCAAGACCTTGGCCTTGCTGACGACGTCGGCGCACGTCGTGCAGGTGGCCGACGAGAACACTGCGACGAGCCATGGTGCGGTGGCCTCGGCGAAGTCGGCCCGATCGATCTGCGCCGGCGCCGAGAACACCGGCTGCGTCGGCGCATCGACCACCCGGCGACGGCGTAGCACCGCGCCGACACCCAGTGCGACAACGAGCACCACGGCGGCGATCACGAACTGCGTCACGACGTCAGCCTGGCAGAGCGAAGGAGCCTGAGCGGCCACGCAGATCCGGGTCGCGCGGCAACAACCGTTCGACGAAGATCCGTTGGGTCGACTCGACGATCAGTGGATGACCGAGGGCGGTCGGATCCGAGACCCCGATCGTGATCACGCCACTGGCCGGCAGGTCGATGGCCTCCATCCCCGGCACCGGTACCTCGCCACCGACGCCGAGCGTCTTCACCGTCACGGTGCCCTGCGAGCCGGTTGCGTTCAAGACCACGAGGATGTTGTCGACCGGCAGGTCGGTGCCGATGGCCATGCTCCAACGGGTCGAGGCGAACGAGGGCGGCGCGCCCATCACGACCGTGGTGGCCACGGTGTCGGCGGTGGTCCGCGTGATGGCCCGCTCGACGAGGATGGAACCCGGGGTCTCGGTGGAGAACACCGCGCCGTGCCTACCGGCCGGCACGCCCGCGTCGCCGGCGATCAATGACACGACCTTGCCCGCCGGTACGGCGATCGGCTCGGGGTTGACGAACCCCAGAGTCGGGTCGATTCCAAGAAACGCCACACTGACCACCGCATCGTTCTCCGAGGCGTTGTAGATGCTGTACCGCTCGATGACGTTGGGGGCGACCTCGCCGTCGGCGAAGTAGAACTGCTCACCGAGCGACGGTGAGCCGAGGGTCATGGTGAAACCGGCACGCCCCACCGATGTCACGTACTCCTGGGCCCTTCCGACGACTACCCGACCGCGTGTACTGCTGACGGTGACGGCCAGTTCCAGCTCGCGCTTGGCGAGCAGGTCCTGGCTGATGATGAGGATCGAGTCGGCCTTCACCAGAAGGCTCTGCAGGATGGCCGGCCGCCGGCTCTCTGTCGCTGTCGACTCGCTGATGCTGATGATCGCATCGGACGGGAACGGGTTCGTGACCACGAGCTGCTCTTTGCTGCCCTCGACGGTGTACCCGTCGGCGAAGTACCACGTCGACGAGGTCGAGTTGCTGCACGGCGAGACCGCGCTGCCTGACGCACTGTCGGCGCGCTGCTCGACGAAACCTCCACCGCCGTAGATCTCGACCATGGCCGACACGAAGGTCCCCTGAGGCTGCAACTGACCGAGGTCGAACGCCTGCGTGCCGCGTGATGGCACCTCGAAGGCGGCCGTGTACGGAGCCACGCCGGGCGCATCGGTGAAGATGGTGACCTTGCCCGCAAGCACCACTTCCGAAGGGTTGGCGACGATGGCCGAACCGCCGAGCTGCGGACCACCGATCGGCACACCGGCGCAGAACCACGCCGAGGTCACGAAGTCGCCCTTCGGCACGAACGGCATCGTCGCCGTGCCGAGCCTGGAGAACTGCGCCGGCGCGCTGGTGACGGGACGCGACCGCTGCAGCACGACGACGCCGACGATCGTCGACAAGACCATCAACCCGGCCACGAACCGGCGGACGGCGATCACTCGACCCCCGCCTCGTGCTGGTCGACCTGGTCGACCTCGGTCTGCTCCGGCTCCGGCCCCGGCTCCGGCTCCGGCTCCGGCTCCGGCTCCGGCTCCGGCCAATCAAAAAAACTCAGGTGGTAGAACCAGGGCTGTCGAGCCTGTGGATTGCCGCATGCG
>JBDTYA010000078.1:0-1994 GCA_040005915.1 Ilumatobacteraceae bacterium | reverse complement strand
TCTTCATCAGCTGCGTCGGTGGCGCCGGCCACTGGACGAACGGCACGCTGACACCCACGGCGGCGCGCACCCGCTCGGGGTGCAGCCGAACGAGATCCCACAGGATCAAAGCGCCCCAGTCGTGGCCGACGAACACGGCGTCGTCCTTGCCGAAGTGGTCGAGCAAAGCGACGAGGTCATCGGTGAGGTTGCCGATTCCGTACGCGGAGATCTCTGAGGGCGCCGAGGAGTGCCCGTAGCCGCGTTGGTCTGGCGCGATCACATGGAATCCGGCATCCGCGAGGGGCTGCATCTGATGCCGCCACGAGTATGCGAGCTCCGGGAACCCGTGACACAACACCACGGTCGGATTCGTCGGGTCGCCGGCCTGGTGGACGCGCAGCGTCACACCATTGACGTCGATGTCGGAGACGCCGATGTCAGCCATTGGATGCAGCCCTCGCACAGATGGCTCCGAGCTGGCCCCACGTCAAGTCATCGCTGGACCAGAGACGGTCGAACGCCGCGTCGGCGTCGTCGGTGAACCCGTGTCGGTTGCGGAAGTTGTAGCGCCAACGCTGTTGGTTCACATCGATGCCGAGGCGGGCGAGTCGCCCCACGCAGTAGGTGTCCCACGCGGCGACTTGACCCAGCGACAGGTCGTCGTCGGGTGGCGCCTCGCCGAAGCCGCCCGCCATCCGATCCTTGACTCGCAGTAGCACCCTGCCGAGCGAGGTGGCGGTCGCGGTCTCGCTCTGCTTCCGTGGCCGTTTGGTGTCCTCGAACGCCCCGCTCTCGGCACGGATCGCGATGACGTCGCCGATCTCGACACGGGTCCGCGACAGCGGCGTGGTCTCGTCGACCTCGATCTGCACATCGCGGTCAGTGAGGCCGATCGATGCGAGCAGTTCCTCGGTGACGCGTTGGATGAGCGCGGCGTCGTAGGCGACGAACTTGAACTCCTGCGGCGTCACCGTCACGCTCATGACGCAGTGGCGGCGTGGGCCACGAAGGCCTTGCGCTCGTTGAGCGCCGCCAGGCTGACGTCGGCGATCGCCTCGACTTCGGAGTGGGTGAAGCCGGCGAGCTCGCGGAACCTTCGCGCCAGGCCGATGGGCGACTCCTCGCTGTCGCTGCGTGTGCCGCCGTAGCTGAACAACTTGTCGACGATGCTCTGGAACTCGAGCGCCTTCTTGCGTCGTTCAGGATCGTTCTCGGTGATCTTGCGCAGCCAGTCGCTTCCCATCTTCACGTGGGTCACCTCGTCGGCCAGCATCCAGTCCTCGCAGAACTCGAGATATGGGTCGCCGGCCAGATCGCCGAACTCCTTCATCGTGGTGAAGACGTCGATGGCCAGACCCTCGAGCGCCCGGTTGACGCCGGCGAGCCGCATCACCGGATCATTGCTGCACGCCGCTTCGAACAGGATGGTGTTCTCGGCGAACTGGCCGATCTCGGTCCCCATCCAGCCGCTCAGCATGACGCTGATCTCGACGTGCCTCGCTTCGTCCCACGCCTGCCGGGCCATGTCCATCTTGAGGGCGAACGGCACGCTGTCGCTCCCGCCACTGTTGGCGCCCGAGGTGGTCTCGAAGTCGTGGCACGTGCGCCCGGCGCCCTCCAACGCCTGGATCTCGCCGACGAGGATGCCGTGCATCAACCCGCGCGCAGCGTCGGTCGCATCACGCCGCGAAGGTGTCAGGCGATTGTTGTTCCGCGACTGCCGGCCGGCCTGGAAGACAGTGCGCGGATCGCCCATCCGTTCGCGGTTGGTGATCATGTGGAACCGTTCGTCACGAGCGAGTTCCTCGACAGGGAAGAACTGCCTCATCCGCCGGCTCCGGTCGACGAGCCGATCGAACCCGGCCCGGCGATACCCCCGGCCTCGAGCATCAACTTCTCGAGCCGCGCTTGATGGGCGGCGGCACGGTCGACTTCCTCCGCCGTCTCGATCAACGACTGCAGCAGCATCTCGCCATCGCGCCAATCGTCGAACTCGTCCTGGAGGATGAAGT
>JBDTYA010000077.1:0-1591 GCA_040005915.1 Ilumatobacteraceae bacterium | reverse complement strand
GATGGTCGCCAACCCGGCCGAAGCGATGAAGGCGATCCAGCACAGAACTGCCAACTGTCGAACCAGGAGAGCGCGTTGAGCAGATGTGGAAGGCGGTTTCGACATGCTGTGTGCTATCGCTTGTTCGAGGCCCTGGCCGCCTCGAGCTCCTGCGGCGGCACGCCGACAAGAATGAGGCCGACGATCTTCGCTCCGATGAGCAGTAGCGATGACACGGCTTCCACGAGTTGTGCGTCGGTCGATTTCCGGAAGTGTGACATCACGACGACGCCATCGAGATCGCGCGAGTCGATGAGCCCCATCGATTCATCGGAAGGAGACGTAGTCACCGATCGCACCGTCGGCACAGGCCGGTTCGCACCGGAAGCGACCAGCTCCAGCCCCTTGCGAAGCGCTTCGGCGGCGACGGGTGCCAACGTGATGTCCCCCACCGCGAAGATCCCGATGGTTGCGTCGGCTCGATCGAATTGAGCCCCGAGAGACCCGGCAGCGGGCAGATATGGGGTCGAATCGCCTCCCGTGCCTGCGACTGCCAATACCGGAATCCCATCGATGGTGCGCTCCAAGTCGGATCGGCTGTACAGCCGCCGGTCGAGGCGACCGGCGGCCGCAGCAATGGTCGCACCGAAAATTCCGCCGAGCAGGGCCCCGAGCAGCGGTAGCAACGCGCTTGTTGCTCCCAGCGATGACGCTTCGGCTCGGACGACCTCCGGTGGGCCGATCATCGGCTCAGGACCCCTCGCGTGGGAGAGGAACGCGAGGCGTCGTGTGCGGTCGATGATTTCAAGGGTCACCGCGGCGTCCTGAACCGTTGATTGCGCAGCCGTACCGTTGAGACGTGACTCGAGTTTGGTCAGCGAATCCTCTTCGATGGCGATCTCGTCGTCGAAGTGCTTGTTCAGAAGGGCTAGCCGGTCGGCGGTGAACGCCTTCGCGAATGTGGTCGCCGAACTTGTTGCCGAGGCCTGCGATGGGGCAGCGGCAGTGAAGACGACCCGATGGCTCTCGTCCTGTCCCTCTACCGTGATGTTGGCGTGCTTCAGTTGGGGTACCAATTCGTTGCGTCGGTCGGCGGCGGCCTTGCCCTCGTCCGAGGGACGTATGAGTTCTCTTTGCGCGGGGTCAGACGGATCAACGACCCACTTGTATGGAATGGCCACGGCCACGATGTGGGTATCCGACGTCGAAGATCGAAGCCCTAGAGTTCCTAGGATTGCCCCAGCGATGGAAACGGCGATCACCCACCACCATCGTCGGCGAATGGCGATGAGGTGATCGGCCATCGTGACGGATTCGGCGATCGTATTGAGCTGAGTCATCTGATTCTCTCTACGCAAGCCGCGAGCTTCCACTCACATGTAGCCGGGGTTCACGGGGGACACGCTCCCAGACACACTTCTGGTCAGCAGTTTGGATAGGTCTATCGATCATAGCCTCGTGACTTCTGCGTACGCAGGAGCCCTCGACCGCGGCTCACAACGGTTGAACGAAGTTCCGAGCCGGCGCTCGGGGTGCGCCACGAGGCCTACTTGGTCCACGCACGACCTCGAGGTCCGAGGTCTCCGGCCGGCCGGCACGGACCAGCTTCAGG
>JBDTYA010000076.1:0-3683 GCA_040005915.1 Ilumatobacteraceae bacterium | reverse complement strand
TGTTCAACACTCCCGTGCTGGCGGGATTCGGGAACTATCTGCTGCCGATGATGATCGGCGCCCGCGATATGGCGTTCCCGCGGCTGAACGCGTTCAGCTACTGGATCTTCCTGTTCGCCGGGATCTTCATCTACATCAGCTTCGTGATCGGCAAGGCCCCCAACGGCGGCTGGTTCTCGTACGTGCCGTTGACCAACGCAACGTTTTCGCCTGGTATCAACCTCGACTTCTGGGGTCTGGGCGTGATCTTCGTCGGCATCTCCACGACGGCGGGGGCGGTCAACTTCATCGTCACGGCGTTCAAGATGCGGGCTCCGGGAATGGCCATCAACCAGTTGCCCATCTTCGTCTGGTCGATCATCGGGATGGCGTTCATGGTCGTGTTCTCCGTTCCTGTGTTGACGGTCGCCGCCGGACTGCTGGAGTCCGACCGCCTCTTCGGGACAGCGTTCTACGACCCCTCCCGGGGTGGAAGCGCGCTGCTCTATCAGCACCTGTTCTGGTTCTGGGGCCACCCCGAGGTGTACCTCCTGTTCCTGCCAGCGACTGGAATGGTGTCGGCGATCATCCCGGTCTTCTCACGACGCCGGTTGGAGGGTTACTTCTGGATCGCGTCGTCGCTGATCGCCATAGCGTTCATCAGCTTTGGTGTGTGGGCCCACCACATGTTCGCGACCGGGCTGCCGAGCGCAGCAATGGGCGTGTTCTCCGCGGCGAGTCTCGTCATCGCCTTGCCGAGCGCGATCCTCTACTTCGCCTGGATAGGCACGATGTGGGAAGGCAGGGTCAAGTTCGAGCCGCCGATGCTGTTCGCGCTCGGGTTCATGGTGATCTTCCTCCTGGGTGGTATCACCGGGGTCATGGTGTCGTCGATGCCGTTCGACTGGCAGGCGACGGACAGCTACTTCCTTGTCGCCCACTTCCACTACGTGCTCAACGGGGCCGTCGTGTTCCCGATCTTCGGAGCGCTCTACTTCTGGTTGCCGAAGATGACGGGACGAATGCTCAACGCTCGCCTGGGCAAGTGGAGCTTCTGGGTCATGTTCATCTTCTTCAACGTGTCGTTCTTCCCCATGCACGTCCTCGGATTGCGGGGGATGCCACGTCGCGTGTACACCTACCATTCGGGGCTCGGTTGGGACTGGCTGAACATGATGGCATCGGTCGGGGCCGGCGTCTTCGGGATCGGTACCGGACTGACCCTGATCAACGTCCTGTGGAGCCGCAAGCACGGTGCGATCGCCGGCGACAACCCGTGGCGCGCCGACACGCTCGAGTGGTCGACGTCGTCGCCGCCGCCGGACTACAACTTTGCGGTGGTCCCGATGATCGCGAGTCGCCATCCGCTGTGGGATCAGCAGCCGCTTGCGCTCAGTACGTCCGGGCACGAGCACTCGACCGAGAGCCTCGGCATCGTAGGGGCAGAGAATCGGGAGACGCCGGTCACCGGAGGGCTGGCCGCATCGCCCGAGTCCGGGATGGTCGTTCCCCAACCGTCGTCGCTGCCGTGCCTGCTCGCGTTCGGGATTGCCGTGTTCTTCGCCGGGTTGTTGGTCTCGGCGCAGATCGTGCTGATCTCCGGCGCTGTCATCGGCATCACCAGCCTGACACGTTGGGCGTGGCACACCGAGGTGGATCGGCCGTGAGCGTCGTCACTACGCCGGGCACGGCACGGGCCGAGGAACGGACACACCCCCCGGGGTTCTGGGGTGTGGTCATCCTGATCGTCACCGAGGCGACGGTGTTCGGAGCCCTGCTGTCGGCCTACTTCTTCGTGCGGGCAAGCTCGGCCGAATGGCCGCAGGGTGGGATACGGCCGCCCGACCTTTCGCGGATCAGCGTGTTCACCGTTGTACTGCTGGCGAGCAGCCTGCCTCTGGTCTGGGGTGAGCGGGCGATCCGGCGCGGGCGAGTCGGGCAACTCCGTGTTGCCCTGCTGGTGAGCTTCGTGATGGGGCTCGGCTTCGTCGTCAATCAGGTATTCGAGTTCGGCGGTCTCGAGTTCTCGGCATCGGACAACGCCTACGCGTCGCTGTTCGTCGTCATCACCGGCCTGCACGGCCTGCACCTGCTCGTCGGTCTGATCATGAGCGTCGTCGTTCAGATCAAGGCGTCGCTCGGTTGGTTCGACGCCCGACGGCATCTCACCGTGACGGTCTTCGGCTTGTATTGGCACTTCGTCGATGTCGTCTGGATCGTGGTGTTCAGTTCGCTCTACCTGTCGGCGCACGTGCGATGACCGTGTCGACAACGTCGAACGCGACGACCGACGTTGGACCGAAGCTGTGGCTGATCACATTCGGTACGATCGGCCTCTGGCTCGTCCACGTGGGCGCGGAGATCTCCCTCGCCGGCTACAGCAGGACCCACCACAGCGTCGAATGGGTGATGGACGGGCTGACGATTGCCCTTGCCGCGCTGGCTGCGCTCACAACGCTGGCTGCATGGCGTGTGGTCGCTCGTCAGCGGCAGCCCGAGGACGATATGTCGCCGCACGGGCGTATTGCGTTTGTCGGCTGGATGGGCGTGTTCATCGGGGTGTGCGATGTCGTTCTGATCGTCGTCGAGGGCATCTACCTGGTGGCCATCCATGGCTGAGCGGTTCCTGCTCATCGAGATGACAGCCGTTGCCGTGATCTATGTCGTGTTGATCAGGCGAAGGGACATCAGGCTGAGCATCTCGATCGAGTTCGGGCGCGCGTCCTGCTTCCTAGCCGGAATCTGCTTCCTCGCCGTCGCACTCGTCGGTCCCGTCGATGTCAACGCGGCGGGCGCGCTGTCGTGGCACATGGTGCAACATCTCCTGATCATCTCGGTGGCCGCTCCGCTGCTCGCGGTCGGCCGTCCTGTCGAGTTGTTCTTCGAACTGCTCCCGCGACGCTTCGCCGCGCGAACGTACGCGTGGCACGGGGCATTGGTAACGATGGCTGCGGCACTCGCCGCCCTGGCGACATTGCTGGTGTGGCACGTTCCGGCGCTCTACCAGGCGGCTCTGTCGAGTGAGGCCGTTCACATCGTCGAACACATCACCCTGCTGGTGACCTCGATGTGGCTGTGGGGTGCGCTGATCGGTGACGGTGACTCCGGCACGAGCGTGGTCTGGTTGTTCCTGTTCACGTTGCCGACCACTGCTCTCGGTGTGGCCATGACCATCGCCCGCACTCCGTGGTACGCCGACTACGTCACGACCACCAGCGCCGATGCTGTCCGGGACCAACAGATGGCGGGCGTGATCATGTGGGCGTTCGGTGGCCTCGCTGCTCTCGCCGGCGGCGTCGCGCTCTTCGCCAGCTGGCTCACCGGCGCGTCGGCCACAGCGCCTGCGGGTGACCACCATCCGAACCCGTCGGCAGGCGCGGTGCCGACATGCTGAAGGGCATCGTGCGCTGGATCGACAACCGCGTCGGCACCACCAAGTTCACCCGCAAATCCCTCGACAAGGTCTTTCCCGACCACTGGTCGTTCATGCTCGGTGAGGTCGCGCTGTACTGCTTCATCGTCTTGATCGCGACCGGGACGTATCTCACCTTCTTCTTCCATGCAGGCTCGGAGGACGTCGTCTACCACGGCTCGTATGCCCCACTCGACGGCGCACACGTCTCCGAGGCATATCGATCCGTTCTCCACGTCAGCTTCGACGTGCCGAACGGTCTGCTGATCCGACAGATCCACCACTGGGCGGC
>JBDTYA010000075.1:0-5218 GCA_040005915.1 Ilumatobacteraceae bacterium | reverse complement strand
GAACTGACCGGTCGGGCTGTTCGAGCTCGACCATCCCTTGGCCATGTCTTGGCCTTCCCGGCGACCGAGTACGAGGGTGCAGGTCTGGCCGAGCAGTTCGTCGACGGCGCGTTGGCGGTGGTCCTCGTTCGGGTGCGGCGCCTGGAGCCAGTCCATGGTGCCGTCGCGTCGCGCCGCGAACCCGTCGAGTGACATCGACATGTAGAGAATGAGTCTGCGCTGGGCTGGTGCGTCGCTCATGGCTATTCGTCCGTTGAGTTCGTCAGTTGGCCGATGAGGCCGAGGTCGTCGCGGCAGGCCCAGTGTTCGACGATCATTCCGTGGGCGACGCGCCAGATGTGGATGAACGTCCATGCCGCCGGCTGATGTGAGACGGGTGTGCCGGTGAGCAGAGGCATGGTCGATGCACGGTGGGTTCCGTGCACGGTGGCGTGTTGGACGACGAGGTCGCCTTCTGCGATCAGGTGGTGTTGTTCGAACGAGATCGGTCCGAGATCGTGGTCGGTTGTCTGCAGGATTTTTCGAAGGCCGTCGCGGCCCTGCAGGCCCGCCGCATGATTGACCATGTCGCTGGCGACCAAGTCGTCGAGCACCTCTGCGTCTCCTGCCATCTGACGTCGGATGAACTCTTCGACCACCGCTTTCGCGGCGCGCTCGCTCACGAGGGCCGCTCTGCGGGTGGGCTGTCGAGGACTGTCGGTATGTACTCGAGTAGCTGGATGCGGCCGTCGAAGGTGTGGCTGTTGATCATGTCGAGGGCGATGTCGGGGTAGCTGTCGTAGATCCGTTCTCGCCCGCTGCTTCCGGTCACGACCGGGAACACGACGACTCGAAAGCGATCGACCAGGCCGGCCGCGAGAAGCGAGCGGCACAGCGACAGGCTGCCCATCGTGCGCATCGAGGTGGCGCCGTTCTGTTTCATGTCGGCCACGGCTTCGACAGCATCCTGGCTGACGAGTCGGCTGTTTGCCCACGTCAGCGGCTCTCGCAGCGTTGATGAGAACACGATCTTCGACAACCCGGCGAGTTCATCTGTGCCCGGCTCGCCTTTGGCTGCGAAGCCGGACATGAGACGGTAGGTGTTCGCCCCCATCAGCACCGTGTGATCGGCTTCGGGTTGATTGCCCAGCCAGGCGAGGTATTCGGGGCCTTGCAGACCCCACCAGCCGGGCCAGCCGTCGGCTGCGCCGTAGCCATCCAGTGTGGTGATGAAATCGACGAGTAGTTCGGGCATCATGTGCTCCTTCAGACGAGATTGCGATCAGTGGACGGTGGGCCGGTAGATGAGTTCTTGGGTGTGACCGTCGAGCGTGCGGTTCTCGATCAGGTCGAGGTCGAAGTCGGCCGCACCCTCGAAGATTGGTTCGAGCCCGGTCTGTCCGGTGATGACCGGGAACAGTGTCAGTTGCACTCGGTCCACGAGACCGGCGGCCATCAGCGCCCAGTTCAACGACAAGCTTCCGTGCGAGCGCAGCGGCACCTCCGACTCGCCTTTGAGCCGGGCGACGATGTCCACGCCGTCACCACTGACGACTGTGGCGTCGGGCCACTCGAAGGGTCCCGTCAGCGTCGAGGAGATCACGGTTGTGGGCATGGCCCGCATTCGCGTGTTCCAGCCGTCGACGTCGGTCCCTTCGGTGCGCGAGCCCAGGATGTCCAGCATCGAGCGGAACGTGTTCGCACCGAAGATCATCCGCTGTTCGACGTCGTAGAGGTCGAGGCGGTGGTCGAGCAGTTCGGGGCCCTGCTTGCCCCAATAGCCGCCCCAGTCGCCGTTGTGGGATCCGAAGCCGTCGATACTGGAGAAGATGTCCCAGGTGTACGTCGCTGTCATGGCATTCTCCTCGATTGGATTGATCGAGTACAGAGGATGCCCCATCTATCTGACCCTCAAACGTGGTTTACTAGTCAGGTGAGAACCGAAGGTGTGATGGGCGAAGAAAGCAGGGAGGACGTCGGCGAGCAGCTCGAACCGGGCGGCCGAGCCGTGGCCCCCGGCCGCCTCGTGACCATCCAACGCTTCGTCAACACCTGGAACCGCGAGTTCCCCACCGAACAGGACCGACTCGGAACACTGCGATCCGCAGCAACATGGCTGAACGACAACAAGCTGGTGCCCAACCTCGCCGAAGGCAACAAGCTCCAGGCTTCCGACCTCGCCTCGCTACGCGACTTCCGTGAAGCCCTTCGCGCACTGGCCACATCCAATGTGACCGGGTCGTGCGACCCGGCCGACGTGGATGTCATCCGCGCCGCTGCCGCTGTCGCACCGATGACCGCCACCATCGATGATGACGGGCGCACCCATCTCGAAGCAGACCGTTCAGGCGTCGACGGTGTGGTCGCGACCCTGATCGCAATCCTGCACGAAGCGCAACTCGCCGGCGACTGGGTCCGACTCAAAGGATGCCGACAATGCGGATACGCCTTCTTCGATCGGTCGAAGAACCGCTCTGCAGCTTGGTGCAGCATGTCGATCTGCGGTAACCGAACCAAGAACCGCACCTACTACAAACGGCAGCGCTCCACCGACCAGCCGCCCGATGGTCGCAGCCGCACGAAGGAAATATTGTGATGGTCGAACATAAGAGTCCGACGAAACGACGTCGCGTACCGTGACGGGTTCTGCCGACAACGACTACGAGAGCGTGATCGACGCAGCGCCGTCCGTTGGCTACTACGAGTCACTCGAATTCAACGCACCGATGTCCACCACCCTGGCCGATGAACTCGCCACGCTCTTGAGCAGCCGGACCCCCGCCATTGTCGTCGACATCGGATGCGGATGGGCGGAACTGTTGCTGCGTGTCCTCGCCATGGCCCCGTTGGCGAGCGGACTCGGCGTCGACGCGGACGTTCGCGTGCTAGCCCGTGCGAACGCGAACGCGGGCGCGCGGCACCTCGACGATCGTGTGACGTTCACTACCGAGCTGCCCGAACCCGGTTCAACGGCCGACGTTGTTATCTGTGTCGGCGCCGATCACATCTACGGCCCCCTGCCCGACGCTCTCGTCAATCTTCAGGACCTTCTCTCACCGGGAGGTGTCCTGTTGCTCGGCACCGGCTATTGGGAGACGACGCCAACCGTCGAGCAGGCCGCCAGCATCGGCGCTCGACCCGACGACCATCGAGATTTGGCTGATCTCGTCGACCTCGCAATGGGCGTCGGCTTCCGGTTGCTCGGGCTCCGAACTGCGACACGACGCGAATGGGAGCAGTTCGAGTTCGGCTACCTCGCCGACTGGGAAAACTGGCTGATGAAATGGTCCCACGACGCTATGGCACCGCGCATCCGCGCCCAAGCAGATACGCACCGCAACGAGTACCTGCGTGGTTGGAGAGAGGTCCTCGGATTCGCGTACCTCGTCCTCGGCAAAGCGCAAGACCAAACGTAAGGGCTGCCGAACCTTCACTTCGCTACATTGAGCGCGGCCAGCGCAGCTCCTCGTCGGCGCCGCGGTGATGAATAGGCGCGATGAGTGGGTTCGTGATGTGTTCTTCGTGCCGAGGGCACCGACGCAGGTCGACACGGCCGTCTCAACGGTTTGCCCGAGGCTGGTCCTGCAGTCTCGCTGAGACGTAGGTCGGCGCGTAGCCAGGTGATGGTGGCGGGGACGTGGCGGCCGAACTTGGCGTGTCAGGCCAACCGGTTACACCGCGGATCCGATCCTGTTCCAGGATCGTGAATCAGTACGTGCCACCGGCCGCCAGAGCTGAAAGGCTCAGGCGCCTCGATGACCGAGGACCCTGGTCAACGCAGACGCTGCGGCGCACGATAATGACGACAAGGAGGCTCGCCATGGGTGCGGAGCGATGTGATCTGATGACCTGGCAGAGCCTGGAACTCGTTCACGGCCGAACGGTCGGGCGGGTGTGCATCATCGACCACGGATACCCCCTGGCGATCCCGATCAACTATCGCGTCACCGACGACGACGGTGAGATCCGCTTCATCGTGCGAACGGCGCCCGATACCCTCATCGGGCGTTACGAGGGGCCAGCGTCGATCGAGGTCGACGAGATCGATCTCGAGAACGGATCGGCCTGGAGTGTGATCGCCCGCGGAGCGATGAAGCGACTCATCGGCACGCACGAATACCTGGACCCGAATCCGCTTGTCACCGAAGGCAGGCATACGTGGCTCGAGCTCAGCGTGTTGTCGATCAGCGGCCGCCGATTCACGGTCTCAACCGAATCGGACGGCTACACGGTCGATTGGGAGCTCGCTGCGCCGGAAGTGGCGCGAGCCAACGAGTGACATCTCCGGCAGCCTCGGCCTCGCGTAGTCCTCGGCGCCGCTGCCCGGTTTGCCGACGTGTACATCTATCGGCGCGTCGCGCCCGTGCGTTCCGTGCGGCCCGGACAGTGGTCTCTGTTGGTTGCAGAGGTGTTTGCGATGGGTCGTCCCATTGCACTCGAAAGGCAACGATCTGTCATGTTGGATTTGGGCGGTGCGATCTCGTCCTTCGTGGCGCCAACGTTGTCGGCAACCTCGGCGTCCTCGAGCCCAGCGGTTTCGGTGTGCCCTCGGTCATGTCGCGTCGGGTCTGGCGCTCGACTTCTGGGTTCATTTCCGCGCCGAGGACTAGGCAGATCGCCGTGAAGAACAGCCACACGCATAGAAGGGTCTCGTGATATGCCCATGACATAGAGAGACCCTGGCGTGCTGCGATGTGAGTCGATCGGACGCCGTCAGATCAAATTCCGAGTCGACCTCACGAAATGCCCGGCACATTCGTCTACTGGACATGACGCAGCTCAACGATGCCCCACCCGTTCGCCCGACAAGCCTGACCGGCTCGCAACTCGCGAGAGCCCGACGCCTGTGGAGGCTCGCCGAGTTGCCGCCGGTTTCAGGCTACGGAAGCGCGCTTCTCGCGCTCGGCCTCGGGTCCGATCGGGTTGTCACCGACACGTTGTCGTCCGTCGATTTCGACAACGCAGCCTCGGTCACCGATGCCGTTGATGTGCTGCGCCAGTGGCGTCAGCGCACATTCGGATGACGCTCTAGCGTCGCTGATTGCATGTCAACCAAGATGCTGTTCGAGGCCGTCGTACAAGCCCACGGGGCGAGCGTGCTTCGGGTTTGCCGTGCCGTGGTTGGAGCGATGGACGCGGACGACGCTTGGTCCGAGACGTTTCTTTCGGCGATGCGGGCCTACCCGTCGCTTCCGGACGACGCCAACGTCGAGGCATGGCTCGTGACGATCGCCCATCG
>JBDTYA010000074.1:0-47576 GCA_040005915.1 Ilumatobacteraceae bacterium | reverse complement strand
GAAGACGAGCTCGCGGGCACCCAGATCGAACATGCTGTGATCGAGCGTGTCGACCTCGACCAACGTCACCCCCGGCGTGCTCACGAGTCGATCGAACACTCGACCGGCGCGACGGCGAAGGCTTCTCAGCCCCAGTTCGTTCGGGCCGAATATCAGCACGAGGCGGCTTGGCCGGCGCTCCACGAAGCGCGAAATTGCGTGCGTGGGGAGTGCGACGATGTGCAACCGGTCACAGACTGACCAGAACCACGCCGGTACGCGCTCGAAGATCGGAACCAGCGGTGTCTTGTGGAGGGGGATCGCGGCGACACGAGCCGTCTGTCGAGCTGCACGGTCGGGGCGATCTCGCCGTCGGTCGTGGAAGGGCTTGTCGAACCGTCCGTTGATGCTGATGATCGTCTCGATGTCGGGTGATCGCTTTGCGCCATCGAAGCTCAACAGGGCGCCGGAGCACAGGCCGACGGTCGTGATCGTCTCCGTGCCCGAAGCCTTCATGAGGTCGACGGCGCTCGCAATGTCGTGGCCGGCGCGTACGGGGTAGCTGTCCTGTTCGCGGTATCCCGGCCAGGCAGGGCTCTCGCCGAGACCACTCAGATCCAGCCGCACGACTCGATGACCCTCGACGGCGCATCGGCGGGCGAGCTCGATCCACGAGCGACCCGGCCCCACGACCGGAGCGACGCCGTTGTTCAACATCAACACTCCGACCCGGCCGGCGGAGCCGTCGCGGCATGTCTCGAAAGCGAGGATTCCGTTCGGGCCGATTCGCCGTGAGCTGTGAACGATGCGATGGCCGTCGGCCACTTCGATCGCTGACTGCTCGAGGATCGGCATGTCGACCGTGCCCGCCGGCCTGGCGACGTTGCGTACCGCCCATTCAGTGATTGCATCCAGGATTCCCTGTGGGACGTCAGCCAGTTCGGCGTCCGTGTCGAGCATCCGATTCGTGCCGGGAAGGCGGCGAAGCTCCCAGCCGGTGGGCAGTTCGGTCTCGGGCGCGGCGACCTCCGCCCGCAGCACGACCAACCCACGCGTCCGTACGTCGCCCAGTTCGAGGCGCAGCTTCGCCAGTGCGCCGAGCGTTTCGCGGGTGAACGGTATGCCGCCGACGACCGTCTCCACGTCGGGGTGCACGTCCGGATCCACCGAGTTGCCCAGCAATTTGAGCGATCGGGTGTATCGGCGACCGTCGACCACCGGGTCCCAAAGAACCACGCCAGCAGTCTCCGATGCAATGTTCGGTACCTGCATCGCCAGGGTGCCACCCAGTCGAACCCCGACGACGACAGGTCTCACCCCGGCCAGGCGTATGAGCTCAACGATCGCGTCACGGATGGATTCGATCCAGGATTCGACGCGACCAGCATCACGTGCGTCGCCGATCGAGTTGCCCGTGCCGTCGTAGTCGAGTCGCATCGTGGCGATGCCACGCTCTGCGAACTCCTCGGCCAACCGTCGGAGCGATTGATGTGCGCACACCGCCTCGTACGCGACCGGAGGGCAGATCAGTGCGCTTCCCTGCACGGCACCACTCGGCCAATGAAGCATCGAGAACCGTCTGCGGTGCGTCGGCCCGAAGTAGTGGGGTGAGGCGGTCATCGTCGGCCAACGGGCATGTTCATTGCGAGTCCCGCATGCCGCGAACTGTACCTCCAGGGGAATCTGGCAGCAGATGTGGGCGCGAAAGGGTGATTAGCGCTATTCTTCGCTGTTGTCTCGCCGCGAGCTTCGCGACGGTGATGATCGATCTTCATTGGGGCTCGGCTGCCAGCCGAGGCAGAGCGTGAGCTGGAGGCAGTCGGACATGTCGGGGGCGACTTGAGAACCAGGTGGCGTAGTCACTGCGTGCGCGAAGTCTGCCTGGTCGTCCCGATCTGTCATGTGTCGGGATGTGACTGCCGAGCGACAGCGTCCGTGGGGATCACGCCGCTGTGCAAGCTGCACGAGTCGTCGATCCTCGCGATGCTCGACGCCGGCTGGGCAGCTCGACAGGGCGAGCCAGCCATCCCGTGATGCAGCAACTCAAGAAATTGTCAAGAATCGTGACCCGCCCACCCATTCTTGCGGGAATCACCACCGGACTCCGAACGTCTGTGGTATAACCGAAGCGTTGACGGGACGTCAACAAATACATGGACGGATGTGCGGGACGTGGGCGAGTTCATCAATTCTGCTTTGACCGAGAAGGTGCTCGACGGGCTCGCCCGTGCTCCAGACTCGGGGCGCGGTCTGCGCGGTTTTGTCGGCCGCAATCGGTTGAAGTTGTACCTGGTCGCGGGCGATTTGGCTTCGGTCCTCGTGGCCTACGGCGCCGCACTGGTCGTCACCGGATATTCGACGAGTCATCGGTACAGCGTCGCCGTGTACATCGCCATGTTCGCCGTGGTGTCCGGGTTCTGGGCCATCCGGTCCCAGGGGCTGCTCCTCGCCCGCGTCAGTGCGATCCGCGTCGTCGAGCTCACCCGCGCGACTCGAGCGACGGCAATCGTGGGGGCAGCGGTCCTCCTCCTCGATCGCGTGGCGCAGCTCGACATGAGGATCTACGAAGTCCTCACTGCTTCCGTCCTCATGCTGGTTCTTCTCGTGATCTGGCGTTCCGCCTTTCGCTGGCGGCTCACGACAGCGCGTGCCAGCGGGCAGTTCTGCCGCAGGGTGTTGCTGATCGGCGCGAACGAAGAAACCAAGCGACTCGTCGACCTGATCGAGATTCACCGCGAGGTGGGCATCAAAGTCGTCGGCCTCGTCGGTGATCGCACCGCAGCTCGCAAGTGGGGGCTCGACCGCCTGTGGCTCGGTGCCGAGCACCAAGCCGAGGAACTGATCCGCGAGTCCGATGTTTCGGGGCTCGTCGTTCTGCCGCAGGAGATCACCTCGGTCCGCATGAACGTTTTGATTCGCGAGGCGCAACGCGACGGCATCCATGTGTTCGTCGCCACCGGCTTCTCCGGAATCGATTCGCGCCGCGTTCGGTCGATGTCGCTTGCCCACGAGCCGATGCTGTATGTCGAGCCGCCGTCCCTCGCTCGAACGCAAGTGATCGCCAAGCGGGTGTTCGACGTCGTATTCTCGGCGATAGCGCTCGTCCTGGCGAGCCCGGTTCTGCTGGTGACCGCTGCGGCGGTCAAGCTGACCGATGGTGGCCCGGTGTTCTTCAGGCAGAAGCGGGTTGGCAAGAGCGGCGTGCTCTTCAGCGTGCTGAAGTTTCGGACCATGGCGGTCGACGCCGAGCAGCAGCTCGCAAAGCTCTCGGCAGCCAACGAACGTAGTGGCCCACTGTTCAAGATGGTGTCGGATCCCCGCGTGACGCGCGTCGGCCGGTTCCTGCGTGAGTCCAGTCTCGACGAATTGCCCCAACTGATCAACGTGTTGCGCGGCCAGATGAGCTTGGTCGGCCCCAGGCCTGCATTGCCGGCCGAGGTCGAGCACTTCCCCGAGGCGCTTCGCGCTCGCGAGCAGGTGATGCCGGGTATCACCGGCCTCTGGCAGGTCGAGGCTCGCGACAACCCTTCGTTCGAGGCCTACCGCCGGCTCGACCTCTTCTATGTCGAGAACTGGTCGTTGACCCTGGATTTCATGATCATCGTCGGCACTCTCGAACAGATCTCGGCTCGCCTGCTCATGACGGTCTTCCGGCGCCACAAGGATCCTGTACCGCTGACTGTCCTTTCGCTTCTCCCGAGTGTCGTCGACGAATATCGCGACCTCGGCCCGATCACACAATCGACCAGCGGGCAGACGGCTTCATAGTCTCCGCGCAGGCGGCTGCACGGATCGCGCCCGGCCTGTCTCGTCGAGCCCAGACCAGCCGACTCGGCGAGGGATCCGTTGGGCGCGATCTCGGTACCTCCAGTGCCAAAATCGCGCCCGTTGGGGCCGATCGGGCGGAAGGTGGGAACCGCCGGTACCGGTATCGCGCCCAACTGTGACGGCGGTGGGACGGGTGGAGATGCCGGCGTGTCCGAGAACGGCCCGCCCGATCTATCGTCGGGGCATGACCGACAAGACCGACCGATATACACACGGTCACCACGAGTCCGTGTTGCGCAGCCACAGGTGGCGCACCGCGGAGAACTCGGCGGCATTCATACTTCCGCACCTCCGCGCCGACATGTCGCTGCTCGATGTTGGTTGCGGCCCGGGCACCATCACCGCGGATCTGGCGCGCAGGATCCCGGACGGGACAGTCGTGGGCGTCGACCTCCCCGGCGATGTCATTGGCATTGCCCAGGACGAACTCGGAGCCGCCAACCTGAGGTTCGAGGTCGGCGATGTGTACGCCCTCGATTACGACGACGGGACGTTCGACATGGTGTTCGCCCATCAGGTGTTGCAGCACCTCGGTGACCCGGTCGGCGCGCTCCGCGAGATACGTCGGGTGTTGAGGCCGGGAGGGCAGGTGGCTGCCCGCGACAGCGACTACGGGGCGTTCCTGTGGTCGCCTGAGGATCCGCGACTCACGCGATGGATGGAGCTCTACCATCAGCTGACGGAGCGCAACGGCGCGGCAGCAGACGCTGGGCGAATGCTGCACCGCTGGGTCCGAACGGCCGGGTTCGAACAGCTCCAGGTGTCGTCGTCGAATTGGACGTTCCAGACTGCCGAGGACCGCGCCTGGTGGGGTGGGCTCTGGGCCGATCGTGTGCGCCAGAGCCAGTTCGCGACACAGAGTCTCGAGTACGGGCTGACCACCGAGTCCGAATTGGACGGCATCGCCGACGGGTTTCTGCAGTGGGCGGCCGACCCTGAGGCGCTGTTCATCGTCGTTCACGGCGAAGTCATCGGGATCAAGCCAGCCGAATAGCCGGCCGCACGTTTTTCAGTCGGAGTTCAGCGCGGCGTCAGCGCGCCGGTGGATCGTGGGCGCATGTCCCGCCGGCAACGACACCTCGACGAGCTCCGCGACCTGTGCTCTGCGGGTGCTGTCGGGCGCGCGATCGATCTGGCGTTCGAACACTTCGTCCACTTCGGCCGCGACGACGAGGTCATCGGGCTGCTCGCCTGCGCAATCGACCACAGTGACGCGTCGGAGCGTGTGCGTCGGCGATTCGCCGAGCTGTGTGCGACACACTGTTCGCCACCGCCAGAGATCGCTTGACGACGAGTCCGATACCGTCGGGCCATGCAGATCCGCCTTCTCGGCGAGCTCCAGGTCCTCGACGACGATCAGACCGACGTTGTTGTCACCGGCGCCAAGCTGCGGGCGCTGCTGGTGATGTTGACGCTGAGCTGTGGGCGGGTGGTGCCGGCTGATCAGCTCGTCGACGCCTTGTGGGGCCCGGAATCGACGGCTGCGGCGCGCAACGGTTTGCAGGGCTTGGTCTCGAAGCTGCGTCGGGCGTTGGGATCGGCGAGCCTCGTGGCGACCCGTGGTGGCGGCTATGCGCTGGAAGTGCCGCCGGAGTCGGTGGACCTGCACCGCTTCGAGCAGTTGGTAGCGGAGGGGCGCGCCAGGACGAGCAGCGATCTTGCAAGCGCGATCGCACTGCTCGCTCAGGCCGACTCGTTGTGGCGAGGCGGCGCGCTCGCTGAGTTCGCGTACGAGGAGTTTGCATCGGCGGAGGTCAGCCGGATCACGGAACTTCGCCTCACAGCTGTAGAGGAGCGGCTCGACATCGAGCTGCAGCTCGGGCGGCATCGCAGCGTGATCGGGGAGCTCGAAGCGCTCGTCACCGCGCATGCGTTGCGCGAGCGGCTACGCGGGCTGCTGATGATCGCGCTGTACCGCGCTGGACGCCAGGCAGACGCGCTGCGCACGTTCCAGGACGGGCGTCGCATCCTGGGTGAGGAACTGGGTCTCGAGCCGGGGCCCGAGCTGCGCCAGCTGGAGGCCGCGATCCTCGCCCAGGACCCTTCGCTCGACGTGAAACCTCCAGGCGAAAGCGATTCCGGCGTATCGACCGGGCAACGTTCGAGCGTTCCGGGATCGCTGACAGCATTGGTCGGACGCGACGACGAGGTCCGCGATCTCACGCGGCTCTTCCGTGACCACCGGTTCATAACGCTCGTCGGTCCCGGGGGCGTGGGCAAGACGCGCTTGGCGCTGGAGGTGGCTCGCGACGAGGCGTCGCGTCTCGCCCATGGCGCGTGCATGGTCGAGCTCGCCCACGTCGGTGACCCTGAGGGGGTGGCTGCGGCAATCGGGTCCGCCCTCGATCTGCCTGATGCCAAACGGCTCGCCGAGATGATCGGCAATCGTGATCTGCTGATCCTGCTCGACAACTGCGAGCACGTCATCGGCACTGCCGCGGAGATCGCCGAAGACCTGTTGCGTCGCTGCCCAGGGCTCCGCCTGTTGGCGACGAGTCGTGAGGGCCTGCGAGTGGCCGGCGAGACCATCTGGCCGGTGCCGCCGTTGGCGACCGACGACGCTCGTCGGCTGTTCATCGAGCGCGCTCGGGCTGCCGGTGCGTCGCTCGCGCTGACGGACGAGGTGAACGCGGTGATCTCGGACATCTGCATTCGGCTCGACGGCCTACCGTTGGCGATCGAACTGGCCGCGGCGCGCACGCGGGCGTTCCCGATCCAGCAGATCTCGTCGCGGCTCAATGATCGATTCCGCCTGCTCACCGGTGGGTCGCGCACGGCGTTGCCGCGCCAGCAGACATTGCGGGCGGTGGTCGACTGGAGCTACGAGCTGTTGTTCAACGACGAGCAGCGCGTGTTCGAACGCCTGTCGGTGTTCCTCGGTGGCTGCGATCTGGCGACGGCCGAGGCGATCTGTGCCGATGACTCACTCGACGCCGCCGACCTCGGCGACATCATTCAGACGCTCGTCGACAAGTCGCTCGTCATCGCCGTGCCGAGGGGCGACGAACTGCGTTTCACCCAACTGCAGACGCTCGCGCAATACGGGCGCGAGAAGCTCGCCGAGCGAGGCGATGCTGAGAAGATCCGCAACGCGATGTCGGCGCACTACGGCCGGCTGTGCGCGCGTTCGGCGAACGCGTACATAGGCGACGAACAGCGCTCGTGGCTGGTGACGATCGACCGCGAACAGGACAACCTCAGGGGCGCACTGGAGTGGGCCGTCGCCAACGACGACGCGGACACCGCCCTCACGATCGCCGGCGGATGCAGCTGGCCGCACTGGCTGGCCGGCTCGGCGGTCGAGGGCAAGCGTTGGATCGACGATGCCTTCCGCTGCAAGGGCGAGGCGAGTGAGCGTGCAACGGCGCTGGCGCTGATCGGTCGCGGACTGCTCGATTTCCAGTTGGGCGCGCCCGCTGGGGTCGATTCCGACTTGAAAGCCGCACTCGCCACCTTCCTCGCTAGCGGCGACCTGGCGTCGACGTGCCTCGCCTACTCGTTCTACGCAGAAGTCGCCTCGGCACGCGGTGAGGTCGAGGAAGGCCGCCGACGCCGCCTGGAACTGCTCGATTTCTACAGCGGCATGCCGGACGATCCGTTCGTGCTCGCGGCGCGCGCCTTCACGCGAGGAAAGCTCAGCGGCTTGGCCGGCGATCTCGAGGCATCCGAACGCCATTACCGAGAATCGGTCACCAGCTTTTCACGGATCGACCGGCCGATGATGCTCGCGATGACGCAAGCGCTGGTCGCCGACTTCGACGAGCGCCTCGGCAACTACCGAGACGCGATCGACAACCTCGAACAGTCCGTCGCGACCAACGAGACGCTCGGTCTGCGCGGGTTCAACGGCTCGCTGCTGGCCCGGCTCGGTTGGGCTCTGTTGCAGGATGGGGATGCGCGGGGTTCCGAGCTCGCCTACGACCGAGCATTGGACCTGGGCCGACGTCTCAGCAACACCCCGGTTGTCTTTCACGCACTCATCGGTCGGGCTGTGCTGCACCGTCTCGATGGTCGCAATGCGACCGCCGCCGAGGCGGCCACGGAAGCGCTCGATGTGTACCTCGCCGGCGGGCCACGACGCCTCGCCAATCGGGTTGACCCCCGTGCCGATCTGCTCGGCGGTGCCGCGGTGTGCTGCACCGAGCTCGGCATCCTCGCTGCCGGTGGCGTGGAAGCCGAGCATGCTGCTCGACTGCTGGGGCACGCAGAGCGCCTACGCGCGAACGTCGGGTTGGCCGTGCCGCGTTTCCAACGCGATGCCTTCGATCAGGCATGCGAGACCGCGTCGCTCGTGCTCGGTCCTGATGCGTTTCGAGCGGCGTTCGAACTCGGCAGGCTCCAGGTGCTCGGCGACACCTTGATGTTCCGGTTGTAGGAGTTCAGCGAAACTGCAGTCACACGTCAGCGGCTTCCTGGATGGTGTCAACATCCCGCACTCGGCGGGGCACATCAGGAGGACCCAATGAGCGCACTACTTTTCCGCCTTGGACGCATTTGCGCCCGCCACCCGTTTCGGGTGATCGGCCTGTGGCTCGTTGCCGCGGTTGCCATCGTGGCCCTGCAAGGTGCTGCGGGCGGGCACTTCGACAACAGCTTCCGCGTTCCCGGCGTCGAGTCACAACGGGCGGCCGACATCTTGAAGGACCGATTTCCCAGCCGCGCCGGAGTGGCTGCGCGAATCGTCGTCCACGTCGACCGGGGCCGGCTCGACGACGCCGAGCACGAACCGCTCGTCGAGCGGGCACGTCAGCAACTGTCGAGCGGCCACGACGTCGCCGGTGTCACCGACCCGTTCGCCGCCCAATCGGCGGCGCTCAGCGAGGACGGGCAGACCGCCTACGTCGACGTGGCGTACGCGCTCGACAAACTCACGGTCACCCAACTGCACGATGCCCAGGACGCTGCAACCGGTGCGAGCGCCGGCGGCATCCAAACCGAGTTCACCGGGCAGCTCGCCCTGCTCGAGAAGAACGATCCCAGCAGCGAGCTGATCGGCATCGCAGTCGCGATCATCGTGCTGTTGATCGCCTTCGGTTCCGTGGTGGCCATGGGACTGCCCATCGTGACGGCACTGATGAGCCTGTTCGTCGGCGCGGCAGGGGTCGGCGTGCTCTCCGCCTTCCTCGACGTCCCAGACTTCTCGTTGATCCTGTGCGTGATGGTCGGCCTTGGTGTCGGCATCGACTATTCGCTCTTCATCGTCACTCGACACCGCCAGCACCTGCACGAGGGCATGAGCGTGGCGGACTCGGCTGGGACCGCGAACGCCACCGCCGGCCAAGCTGTCATGTTCGCCGGCACGACCGTGGTGATCGCGATCCTTGGGCTCTTCCTCGCCGGCCTGCCGGCGATGACCGCCATGGGAATCTCGGTGGCCTTGACCGTGATGGTCGCGATGACCGCAGCTGTCACGTTGCTGCCCGGTCTGCTCGGGCTGGCCGGAACGAGGATCGACAAGCTCTCGATCCACCGCAAGGCGCACGTCGCCAAGCCGGCCCACGCCACGTTCTCGGGCCGGTGGGCCCATCACGTCGGGCACCATCCGGTTCGCTACGCCGTGATCGGCTTCGTGGCATTGTGCGCCATCGCCACGCCGGCTCTCGGAATGCGGATCGGCACGCCCGACGACGGCAACGCGGCCGGCGGCACGACCCAACGCAAGGCCTACGACCTCCTCGCCGAGGGCTTCGGCGTCGGCTTCAACGGTCCGATTCAGGTCGTGTTGCAGGTACCGACGCCGGCCGACCGTGTTGCCGTCGACCGCGTACGTGACGCACTTCAAGCCGATCCCGGGGTTGCGGCCGTCACTGCGCCGGTGCTCAACGTCGCGGGTGACACCGCGTTGCTGGTGGTCGATCCCACCACGGCGCCACAGGACGAGCGCACGGACGCGCTCATCCATCACCTGCGCTCCACGGTCCTTCCTGTCGCCGTGACGGGAACGGATGCGAAGGCGCTGCTGACCGGCCAGGCCCTCGTCATGGACCTCACCGAGCGGATCACGAATCGCCTGCCGTTGTTCATCGCCGCGATCGTGGCGATGTCCTTCGTGCTGTTGATGATCGTGTTCCGGTCGATCCTCGTGCCGCTGAAGGCGGCGTTGATGAACCTTCTGTCGATTGCGGCGGCGTACGGCGTGATCGTCGCGGTGTTCCAGTGGGGTTGGGGCAACGGCCTGATCGGGCTGCATCACACGATGCCGATCAACCCGTTCGCACCGTTGATGATGTTCGCCATCCTCTTCGGCCTGTCGATGGATTACGAGGTGTTCCTCCTGTCGCGGATCCGCGAGGAATACGTGGCAACCGGCGACAGCCACAAGTCGGTTGTCACCGGGCTGTCGGGCACTGCGAGGGTCATCACGTCGGCCGCGCTGATCATGATGAGCGTGTTCGCCTCTTTCGTGCTCGGCGACGATCCGACCGGCAAGTTGTTCGGCATCGGCCTCGCCGTGGCCGTGTTCCTCGACGCCACGCTGGTGCGCATGGTGCTGGTGCCGGCGACGATGAGCCTGCTCGGTCGCGCCAACTGGTGGCTGCCCGGTTGGATGGAGAGGATCCTTCCGCACATCGACTTCGAGTCCGCCCCGAAGGAGGCCGAAGTCATCGAGATCGAGACCGGCAGGGCACCTGCTGCCGCCTGATCGGAGTTCGCAATGATGCCGCCGACGGATTGCCCGTCGGCGGCATTCGTCGTTGACGACTGACGGACGGTCGGCCCCTCTGGGTGTAGACATTCGACAGGCCTACCCGAAAGGAATCTGCATGGACGAGATCGAGATCGTGCACCGGATCGGCAAGCTGGTCGACGAGGAGCACGCGATGGAGAAGGCTCACGCCGGGTCGCCTCCGAGCGAGAGCGACGTTGCCAAGCGTCGCCAGATCGGGGTGGCGCTCGACCAATGCTGGGACCTGCTGCGCCAGAGAGGGGCACGCCGTGAGTCGGGCCAGAACCCCGACGATGCCGAGATCCGGCCCGAACGCGTTGTCGAGGGCTATCAACAGTGACGTGATGCGGGCCCGAGCGTCGACGCGATCCGGCTCGACGAACAAGAGTTCAATCGGCGTCGATGTATTGCATCAGGGATCGTGCAGCGCTGATGACCGTCGCCCGGTCGTGCGTGATCACGTACTCGAACATCCGCGCCCTGTCCGGGCCCTGATCGCCGCAGTCCCTGGCGATGAGGGCAGCAGCGTCGTGCGGGCCGATCACGGTGACCGTCCATTCACCTGCAAGCGGATGACCGTGGGCGAGAGATCCGCCGCGTACGCCGAGCGCCGGGTGTGCCGCCATGTCGACGCCGATCGCGGCGACCATGCTGCGTTGGGCCGCGAGCCGCTCGTACCGCCGGCTCGTTGCAGGAGTGAAGTGGACGGCACTCTGAAATGCGCCGAGCACGACGCACGGATCGCCGGTCAGGGCGCGCTGCTCGATGTGGTGACTCATCGGCATCAACAGTCGCTTCGATGTGATTCGTCGCTGAGACGACTCGGCAACGAGTGCCCACGGAGTGACCGGCAGGGGCTGCGCTGAGGCGAACCTGATCACGTTGTCGACGCAATCGGCGTTCTGGTCGAGGTTGAGCGGTTGCGGCATGAGCCGGCCCGGTCTGCCGAACAACCAACCCTGACCGAGGCGGGCGCCCAACACCAGTGCACGGTCGAGGTGTTCTCGGGTCTCGATTCCCTCGGCGAGGATCGTCGCCGCACGCCGTTCGGCGTCGGCGCGGACTGCGCCCGAGATCGACGCGATCTCGTCGTACGTGTGCTGCCGGACGAGGCTCATGTCGAGCTTGATCACGTCGGGTTCGATGAAGGGGAGCAAGGCCAAGGATGCCGGGTCTGCGCCGACGTCGTCGATCGCTACGCCCATGCCAGCGGTGCGGATCCACGACAGCGCACCGATCAATGCGGCCGGGTCGCTCACCAGTGATCGCTCGGTGACCTCGACCACGATCGACAGTGCCGACGTCGCCATGTCCATCAGCTTCTCGAGTTCTGACGGGACCGGCGTTCGCAGCGTCGATGGCTCGACGTTGATGAACAACTTCGCGGCGGAGCCGAGGCCGGCCTCCAGCGCGCCGCGCACGGCGGAGGCGCGGCAGGCCCAATCCAATTCCGCGGTCAGGCCTGCAGCGCCGGCGGCAGCAAAGAGCTGATCCGGATGCTCCAATGAGGTATCCAATGGTCCGCGAGCGAGTGCTTCATAGGCGACGACCTGTCCCGAATCGATATCGACGATCGGTTGGTAGGCGGAGGTGATCGACCCGGTCTCGATGACCTGTTCGATGGTGATCTGGAGAGTCTTCACTGGTTCGTCACCCGTCAACTGTCACCGCATCCCACGCCGGCAACCAGGGCCAATGGTCCCCGCGTCGCCGGTGTAAAACGAGTGGACCATGTCTGATCGATTCGACGCTCAGTACTACGACCGGTTCTACGGACGCACTCCTGTGCACACGCGGCAACAGATCGGTCATCTCGCCAACGGCGTGTTCTCGCTTGCGTCATGGTGGCGGATCCCGATCCGTTCGGTTCTCGATGTCGGCGCGGGCAAGGGGTATTGGCGCGACTGGCTCGCGGAGGCCCGGCCGGGGGCGAAGTACCACGGCATCGACGCGAGCGAATATGCGTGCCGCCGGTTCGATCATGAACTGGCCGACATCTCGGTCTGGCAGCCACCTCGCCGGTACGACCTCGTGGTGTGCCAGAGCGTGCTGCAATACCTCGACGACGCCGGAGCATCGAATGCGATCGGCAAGTTGGCACACGCCTGCCGCGGTCTACTGATGTTCGACACGCCGACGATCGCCGATCGTGACGCGGTTCTCGATCTGTCGAGCACCGATGTCGCCGTGTCCTGGCGCACGGCCGCCTGGTACCGCAAGCGCCTGCATGTGGGTTTCACGGAGATCGGCGCCGGCCTGTGGCTCTCGCGAGACTGCCCGGCCGTCTTCTACGAGCTGGAACGAGCGCGCTGACCCTGTGTTGGTCGCACGGTGTGCCGTACGTCAGCCGCCGAGGCGTTGCGTGGTGAAGACCGAGGCGCCGTCGACGGTCCCTGTGAACTGTCCGTCGAGGGACACGACCGATGCACCCGGGATCTCGCTCGTGGTACCGGTCAGCGCGGCAGCGCCACCACCCTTGGTCTTACCTGTGCAGCTGATGTCGATCTTGGCGACCCCATCCTCGATCTTGGCGGTGCACGTCAGTGGGCCGTCCAACTCCTGGCCGGCGTTCTTGAACTGCTCCTCGCCCTGCTGTGTGGCGATGTTCCGGGCGAGCGTCTCGGCCGCTGCGTCGGCCACGTTGCCGGCGACATCGACGACATCGCTGGCGGCGGTCTGCAGGTCGGTGGCAATCGACGCCCGGTCGTCGGAGTTGCAGCCGGCGACGGCCAACATCGCGACGACCATTGCGGTGTGAGCGAATCGAATCTTCATGCTGCACTTCTTCCCGACAGGCTCGAGACCGAAACCTCGGCCCGCTGACCAGGTACTCTTCGGTGGTACGCCACTGCCTCGACGAGGCTGCGAAGAATGGTCGATCGCCACGCCGGCTTCGATGCGGAGCGCCGCCGAGGTGTAGAAACATCGAAGCCCGGCCAGGACAGTGAGGAAGCATGCAGGCAACGACCGTCGACGCACCACCTGATCATCCGCATCGCAAGGTCCAGATCGTGCCGCGGGCCGGCTTGCCCGTAGTCGCGGTCCTCATCGGCTTCGTGATCTACGCAATCGGTTCGAACAAGTTCTGGCCACTGATGTTGTGTCACGTGGCCGGCGGCGCCCTGTGGACCAGCATCGACCTCTTCGTCGGCCTGGCGATCGGGCCGATCATCGGCGGGATGTCGCCACCGGCTCGCGCCGAGTTCTCCGCCAAGTTCATGCCGAAGATGGTGATCATCATGCCGACGGTTGTCACGATGACCCTCGCCACGGGGCTGCAGATCGCGCTTCGGCTGGGGACGCTGTCGGTCAACAGCGACGCCCGCCAGTGGCTGATTGCTTCGATGATCGTGGTCGGCATCATGGCCGTGGTGGCGCTCGGTGTTCTCGAGCCGGCCAACATCGCTGTGCTGTGGGAGATGAACAAGCCGAACCCGAACCCGGAGATCATCGGCCGGATGATGAAGCGATTCGTCTACACGGCCGGGATAACCGGCATCATGCAGGTTGCGACGCTCGTGATCATGACCCGTGTGGCCACGTTGTGAGCAGCGGGCAGCGATTCCCGAAAGCTGTCGAGCTGGCTGTCGTGTCGCTCGCGGCGGTGGTCGTGGGTGGGGTCTGGTTGGGCTCGCACGCCCCACGCCGTCCACCGCTCGCGCTGCCGACCGTGCTGCTGATCGTCGCCACAGTGCTGCTCGCCGTCGGCATCATCATGATCACCAGGGTCGCCGGGTTCTCGTGGGACACGTTCGTGCGGGTCGGGCGGTGGGCGCTCTTGGCCTACGTGGTCGCGGCCGGGATGATCGAGTTCGCGTTCGTACGCAACCACACGCGCGGGGCTCCCTTGGCGGTCGTCACGGCGATGCTCGTCGTGTTCGCACTCGATGTTCCCTTCATCATTGCAACGACCGTCGCCCGCTATCAGGACTGAGCGAACGGGTTGACCGTAGGCTCGCCCCCGTGGCAGACGCAATCATCCAGGCGCACGGGCTCACCAAGATCTACGACGCGGCTGTCGGCGGCAGGGTCGTCGCGGTCGACGAGATAGATCTCCAGATCGAGTCCGGCGAGATCTACGGGCTCCTCGGCCCGAATGGCGCCGGCAAGAGCACGACCATCGGCATGCTCACGACTCGTGTGGTTCCCACGCGGGGTTCCATCCTGATCGGCGGGGTCGACCTCGTGGAGCGGCCGGCGCTGGCCAAGCAGCTGATCGGCGTTGTTCCCCAGAGCAACACACTCGACCGGGCCATGACCGTGTTCGAGAACCTCGAGTTCCACGGCCGCTACTTCGGCATGGGCGCCAAGAGGGCCAGGACCGTCGCTGCAGAGCTGCTGCAACGGGTGCGGCTGGTCGAGCGATCGAAGGCCCCGGTGATGGCGCTGTCCGGCGGTATGGCCCAACGCTTGATGGTGGCCCGGGCCATCATGCACCGACCGCAGGTCCTGTTCCTCGACGAGCCGACCGCCGGCCTCGATCCGCAGAGCCGCATCGCGTTGTGGGAGATCCTCGGCGACCTCCACGACGACGGCCAGACCATCCTGTTGACCACGCACTACATGGAAGAGGCCGACGAGTTCTGTGACCGGGTCGCGGTCATGGACCACGGCAAGATCCTCGCTCTCGACACCCCAGCGAAGTTGAAGGCTTCGATCGGCGCTGGGAGGATCGTGATCGTGTCGGCTTCGGGAGACCTCGAGATGCTGTCCCAGGCGTTGGTTGCCGGTGTCGACGGGGCCCGCGAGGCGCGAACGATCGACGGTCGCATCCATCTCAGCGTCGACGACTCGACCGGCTTGTTGCCGCGCATCATCGATTGTGCCGAAGCAGCGGGCGCATCGGTCAACGACCTGTCGGTGACCGAGCCGACCCTCGAGTCCGTCTTCATCAACTTGACAGGAAAGGACCTGCGCGAATGAGCACGACCCAAGAAGAGCGCAGTCTCAGCGAGCTCCGTCCGGCGGGCCAGGCATACCGCGCCGCGTTCGTCGGTCTGTTGGGACGCGACCTGTACCTGCTCCGCAAGGACCTCAAGATCTTCCTGCTACGAACACTGATCCAGCCCCTGTTGCTGGTGTTCGTGTTCACGTACGTGTTCCCGAAGACCGGCCAGAGCGTGGGTGGCTCATCGGGAGCGTCGAGGTTCTCGACGCAACTGGTCGCCGGCGTGATGGGTCTCGCCATCGTGTTCCAGGGCATCCAAGCCGTCGCGTTGCCGTTGGTGCAGGAGTTCGGTGTGTCACGCGAGATCGAGGATCGGGTGCTCGCCCCGCTACCGACCTGGATGGTCGGTTTGCAGAAGATCGTGACCGGTCTGTTGCAGGGCTTGCTGGCCGCGTGCCTCGTGTTCCCAATCGCCTCACTGGTGCCGGCGACCCCCGTGCACCTGCACATCCGCTGGGCCGTGCTGTTGACCCTGGCGCCTCTCGCCGGTTGGGTGGCAGGGTCGCTTGGCCTCATGTTGGGCACCAAGGTCAAGCCGTTCCAGGTGCCGCTGCTGTTCTCGCTGATCGTGCTGCCGCTGACGTTCCTCGGCTGCACCTATTTCCCGTGGCAGGACTTGCAGAACGTCGTCTGGCTGAAGTGGGTCGTGCTGGCCAACCCGGTCGTCTACATGACCGAAGGCTTTCGCGCTGCGCTGGTCGGCGGCATTCCGCACATGCCGCTCGTGGGGATATACGGCGCGCTCGTGGGGTTCGGCGCTCTGTTCACATGGATCGGCGTCACCGGGTTCGAGCGCCGCGTCGTCAGCTGAGCACAGCTCTAGTGGAGCGCTCTACTTCTTGGACGCGACTTGGTAGCTGCCCTTGTCGATGCGCACGACCTGTCCGCGAGTGTGCATCCGTTGCAGCGTCTTCATCACCAGCGCAGTGTTGATGCCGGTCGCGTCGCGGATCTCGGAAGGCGAGAACGTGCGCTTCGGACGTTTCGCCAGGATCGCCAGGATCGTGTGCGACGTCGAGCCGGCAGCCGGAGCGGACGCGTTGGTCGATGTGATGCCCTTGGAGGCGTTGGTCGGGCGACCCGGGCCGCGCCTGACCGGTGCTGACTGCGCTGAGCCGGTGCCCTTCGCGTCAGCATTCCTGTTCGACGTCCCGGTCGCGCTGGGCAGCGATGCGGCGAGCACGAAAGCGATCTCACGATCGACTGCGTCGAGCTTGGCGTCGGCCGCGGCCACCGAATCGGCAGCACGTCGACGCACCTCGACGAGTTCGGCACGTTGTTGTGCGAGACGCAACTGCTGCAGACGCCGACGCTCGCCGGCTGGTGCGAACGTGACTTTTCGCGAGGCACTCGTCTGAACCATGCGCACGAGTCTACGCGAGGTGGGAGTCCTAAGCCAGAGCGGGCCGCCGAAACCTAAAGCGCTCTACGACCATGTGAGCTGGGAAGAGGCCGCAGACAAGGGGGACAGTCCGGTCGACGGGGTGCTGGTATGGGCTGGAGACGACATGATTCAACGAGATCGCGCTGGGCCCACGATCGCCGAAGATGTCCTCGCGACAACCGTCGGCGTCAGGAGGTGCTTGACGGCCACCGTCCGGCCGGCGAACCGTTCGAGGAGGAGTTCAGCCGCCAGTTGTCCCATCTGCTCGCGCGGTTGATCGATGCTGCTGAGGCCGAGCCGGAGCTGACTGATGAGTGAGGAGTTGTCGTAGCCGACGATCGACACGTCGTCGGGCACCGAGAGGCCGGCTCGGGCAAGCTCTTGAATTGCGGCGATCGCGACCACGTCGCTGACTGCGAAGATCGCCGTCGGCGGCCGGGTCGTCAGAAGCTCGGCGATGCCGGCAACCGTGTCGGGCACCGTGTAGCCGCCACCCACCACCCGAATGTGCCGGTCGAGCCCCAGTCGCTTCATCGTCTCGATGTAGCTGCGGCGCCGTTCCGGTGCGCCCGGGCCGATGCCTCCACTGAGGTGGGCGATGTCGCGATGGCCGAGGTTGTACAGGTGTTCGACGGCCAGAGCGGCACCGCGGCGGTCGTCGCCGACGATCACGTCGATGCGATCAGAACGCATGTTGCGCCCGACCATCACGGTCGGGAGCTCGGTCCCGAATCGTTCGATGGCGTGGCTGTCGAGCTGCGGCCCGACCAGCACGGCGCCGTCCATTCGGTAGCTGCGGAACAGCTGCAACAACGACCGCTCGGGCGTGGGATCGTGGCGTCCCGAGACCATGAAGATGTGATAGCCGCTCTCTTCGAAAGGCGCTGTGAGACCGGCGACGACGTCGGCGAAGAACGGGTTTCGCATCGGGCCGATCATCACGCCGATGGCGCCGGTCGCCCGGCTGGCCAGGTTGCGCGCCGCGGCATCGGGGATGTATCCGACCTCGGCGGCCACGGCCTTGATCGCGATCCGCGTACTATCCCGAACGCCTGGCAGTTCGCGAAGCGCCAACGACACCAGACCGCGAGACACGCCCACGCGCTTGGCAATGTCGTCCAGTGTCGGCCGCGCCATCATCCCCTCCTCCGTGCAGGGATCTTATTGCGCCGGCGAGGACACTGTTGTCCGCGCACGAATTCGACGCGTGGACGGGTGTAAAGATCTGATCATGTCGCATTGGTTGATGAAGTCGGAACCCGAGGAGTTGTCGATCGACGACTTGGCTCGAGCCAAGCGCAAGCGTTTCCAGTGGGATGGCGTACGTAACTACCGCGCTCGCAACTGGATGTTGCAAATGCAAACGGGGGATCAGTTCTTCTTCAGCCACAGCAGCTGCAAGGTGCCGGGGATCGCCGGCATTGCCGAGATCGTGGGCGATTCGTATCCGGACCCGACGCAGTTCGACCCCGACAGTCACTACTACGATTCGGACTCACCGAAGGCCAAGCCGCGCTGGGTCTGTAGGGATGTGCGCTTCGTCGAACGCTTCACCGAGGTGGTGCCGCTGGCGGTGTTGCGGCCGCACTCCGAGCAACTCGGCCACTTCCACCTCCTGCAGAAGGCAAACCGGCTCAGTGTGATGCCGGTCAGCGACTTGCAATGGGACTTCATCGTCGACTTGGCTCGCAGGCCATGACCGAGTTGTTGTACCTGCGCGACGCATATCTCACCGAGTTCGATGCGGTCGTGGTCGACGTTCGCGAGGGAGGCATCGCCCTCGATCGCACCGCGTTCTATCCGACGGGCGGTGGCCAAGCTCACGACACCGGCACGCTGGCCGGTCTCGATGTGGTCGACGTGCGCAGGGAGGGTGAACTCGTGTGGCATTCGGTCAACGAAGGGCCGCAACCTTCCGCCGGCGACACGGTGCACGGCGTCGTCGAGTGGTCGCGGCGGCATCGACTGATGCGCACCCATTCCGCGTTGCACGTGCTGTGCGGTGTGATCTGGAACGAGTGGCGTGTGCCGGTGACCGGAGGAAACATGGAGCCGCTGAGCGCTCGCATGGACTTCGAGTTCGACCCGTTGCCCGAAGGCTTCGGACCACGAGTCGAGCAACTGGTCAACGACGAGCTCGCCGCTGACCGGCGCATCGAGGTGTCGTTCCTGCCGCGCTCAACAGCAGTTATGGACGAGGATCTCATCCGCACGAAGGTGAGCCTCGTTCCGACCCACATTCCGGAAGTCCGGATCGTGGACATCGTCGGCCTCGACAAACAGGCTGATGGCGGCACGCACGTGCGTAGTACGGGGGAGGTCGGACGCGTTCGAGTGGTGAAAACGGAGAGCAAAGGAAAGAGCAACAAACGCATACGCCTGGAGATCATCGACGCCTGAGCACCCACGAACGCAACCCACGCCGTGAGCTGCCGCAGAAATGCGCGGCGAGCGATTCCGGAGCGAGAACGAGTTCAGGCGCTAACCGGTTGACCGGCCGGCAGATGCTTCACGCAGTGCCGCGACGGCAGCTGCCGGTTCGGGCACGGTGATCGTGACGATGCGCCGGTTGCGGAGCGAGAGTCGCACAGTGGGTCCGCTTCGGACAGTGCAGTTGGTCCGTTTCGGTGTCCACCAAAACGAATAGGAGACTCGCCACCACGGCAGGTCGATCACTTCGGCGTTCACGATCTCGTCGAGCCGATAGGTACATCGGGGCCAACCGACCAAACCCCAATGGACGGTGAATCCGTTGGGACCGGCTGTGGCGCGGACGCTGGAAGACGTCAGAACGTTGGCGAGCACGCCGATCGCCACGAGGATCAAGGGTGCGACGAACATGAGGTCGCCCCAGGCGCCGTTGGATTCTTTGCCCATGAGCACGACGAGGAGCGCACCGGCGCACGTCGTGACGACCATCGGCCAGCTCGTGGTTCGGCCGGTGTACACGGCGTGTGGGTTCTTGCCGGCCATTGGTAGTGACGTCATGTCAGCTCCTTGATGATGCGGATGAGGTCGTTCGTTCCGAGGCCATGCTCGCCGGCGGTGGCGATCAACTTCTGGGCCAGCTCGGTCACCGATGACAATGCTGGGGCGGCCGACACGACACGTGCCCCGCGCCCGCGTCGAAACTCGAGCACTCCGTCGTCGCGAAGTTGTCGGTAGGCAGCGAGCACCGTGTTGCGGTCGACGGACAACGCCATCCCGAGCTCGGCGGCGGGCGGTAGCTGCTCACCGACCGGCAGCTCTCCGGAGGCGACGCCGCGGCGAACACAAGCGGCGATCTGGTCCTGGAGACGCTCTCTGGAGGTGTGATCGATCGCCCAGCGCATGGTGCTAGTAGTATTAGTCTCATTGCTCTGGCGAGTCAAGACCTCGAGCCATCAGTTGTTGGGCGCTCTGTACGACAGGCGGCGTGTCAGTCGAATGGCGGCGGTCCGACGACCTCCATGCCGCCGTTGGTCCGTGCCGACGCGACGACCCGCGACATGTCGACGTCGACGCCGGCGTTCGGGTCCCCCGCTGCAACCGAGGTGCTGGCATCTCGGTAGAAAGCCTCGCAGCATCCTGGGGTGTGCAGACAGAGCATGCGGACACCGGCGGCAGAACTGACCCTGAAGGCGTGCGGCACACCCCGCGGGGCGAACGCCACCCCGCCAGCCGCAACCGTCGTCTGGACGCCGTCGATGTGCATCCAGATCTCGCCCTCGAGGACGATCATCGATTCGTCGGATTCGGGGTGGATGTGCAGCGGTGTCACCTTGCCCTCGCCGCATCTCATTTCGAAGAGCAGGAACGCACCGTCCGTCTCCTCCTCCGTGGCCTTCCAGATGTGGACACCGCCTCCGGCGAAGGACCTCCACTCTCCCTCATCGGCGGACCTGACGATCGGTGATGGCACCCGTTTTGCGCTCACGGCTTGTCCTCCTAGTTCATAAGACTTAGATCTCATCAGTAGATTGGCGTATCATCACGCGGATGTCAAGCGACTACGTGGGTACCGGTCGTTCGTCGCAAAAGCAGCGCACGCGAAATGCCCTGGTCGACGCAGCGCGGGACCTCATCGCGGGCGGGCTCGACCCGACCATCGAGGACGCCGCACGGCACGCATCGGTCTCCCGAGCTACGGCGTATCGCTACTTCGCGACCAAGCGAGAGCTGCTGATCGCCGCGCACCCCGAGATCCTCACCACATCGATGCTTCCCGACGACCCTCCGGCCGACGTCTCGGAACGACTCGACATCGTCGTCGCTGCCTTCACACGACTGATCGCCGATACCGAAGCACAGCAGCGCACTATGCTGCGCCTGTCCCTCGAACACGGACCGGACCCCACCGGACCGCTCCCGCTGCGCCAAGGGCGTGCCATCGGATGGATCACCGAAGCGCTCGAGCCGCTCTGCGCCGAGATGTCGGCCGACGAACTCGTCGGGTTGGTCCACGCCATCCGCGCCACAACCGGCATCGAGGCGCTCGTCTGGCTCACCGATGTCGCCGGCCTCGAACGCGTTCAAGCAGCCCACCTGATGCGCTGGTCGGCACGGGCACTCCTGAAGTGCGCCCGCACCGATCCACCACCCGTCGACTGAAGCGAGCCGCTCGTCCGTGTGATCACGCCCCCGCCCCTGATTGGGCGCGATTCCGGTGCTGGGAGTACTGACATCGCGCCCGACAACCCTGATTGGGCGCGATTCCGGTACTGGGAGTACCCGAGTCGCGCCCGTTATCGGTGGTTGGGCGCGATTCCGGTAGCGCGAGCGCGTGTTTTGCGCCCAACGAGAGTGGTGGATGGGGCGGTCGAGGAGACCGCGTGCTCGACTTCGCCGGCTCGGGACGGGACGGCCTGGAGAACGCGTCTGACCTCACCGACGGGGGGTACCCTCCGACGATGGAGCCTCCGACGAGCACGTGGGTGCTGCACGTCGACCTCGACCAGTTCCTCGCCGCAGTCGAGGTTCGCCGCCGACCGGAGCTCGCCGGCCTTCCGGTGGTCGTCGGCGGTGACGGCAACCCGCGACGTCCCCGACAGGTGGTGGCAACGGCGTCGTACGAGGCACGTACCTTCGGGATCCGATCAGGAATGCCGTTGGCGCAGGCGTGGCGTCGCTGCCCCGATGCCGTGTTCCTCGCCTCGGATCGGCCGGCCTACGACGCGGCGTCGGCCGAAGTCATGGCCACGCTGCGCACACTCCCCGCGACAGTCGAGGTGTGGGGTTGGGACGAGGCCTTCCTCGGCGTGGTCACCGACGATCCTGAGACGTTCGCCGACGACGTGAGAGCCCGCGTCATGGCGACCACGGGACTGTCGTGCGCGGTCGGGATCGGCGAGACCCGGCTGCTGGCGAAGACCGCGACGGGCTTTGCCAAACCCGGCGGAGTTGCCCGCCTGATGCGGCGTGAATGGATCCCGACCATGGGGGCGAAGCCGGTCGCCGCAGTTTGGGGGATCGGTGGTCGCTTCGCTGCACGGCTCGGCGAACTGGGCATTGTCACGGTCGAGGATCTCGCCCGATCAGACCACGAACAACTCGCCCGCACGTTCGGTCCGACGATCGGCCCCCACCTGCGCATCCTCGGTCTAGGGGGCGACGACTCGCCGATCGTCGACGTGCCCCACGTCGCCCGCGGTCGCAGCAAGGAGGAGACTTTCACCACCGACGTGGTCGATGCCGCGGCGATCGCGGCCCATGTCGAACGACTGGCCCGCGACCTGACAGGCGAGGTGGTGTCGGACGGTCGCAGCATCTCGCACGTCGCGGTGAAGGTGCGGACCTCGACCTTCTTCACGCGCACCAGAATCAGCAAGCTCCCGGCGCCTACGACAGCCCCCGACGACGTCGTGGCGATGGCGATGACCGTGCTCGCCCGCTTCGGCGAGCTACGGCCGGTCCGCCTGCTTGGCGTGCGTGTGGTATTGCAGATGCCGGACTCATCCGATTGATCGCGAATTCTTTGCGTGTTGTCGTTTTCACCCTGGTCGGCTGCGTCGTATGCGCGTACCGTTCACGCCAAGGAGAACCCAATGGAATACATGCTGTTCATCGCGACCGACACCGAGCCCGACACCGATAAGACCGAAGGCACCTCGATCGACGAGTGGGTGGCCGAAGGTGAACGCCGCGGCATCCGTAAGCAGGGCGAGCGCCTCCAATCCCCGCAGGATGCAACCACGGTGCGACTGCGCGGCGGCGAGCTGCTGGTGACCGACGGACCGTTCACCGAGTCCAAGGAATGGATCGCCGGCTACGACATCGTCGAGTGTGCCGACCTCGACGAAGTCATCGACTACGTCTCGCGACATCCCATGGCGAGAAACGGGCGCATCGAGATCCGTCCGATGTATGTCTGGGACGAGTGACGGAAGTCGAAGATGCAATCACGGCCGCGCACCGGTCCGACTGGGGTCGGATCGTCGCCGGCCTGATCCGCCGAACGGGCGACTGGATGCTGGCCGAGGACGCCACCCAAGACGCGTTCACGTCGGCGTTGGTGCACTGGCCGCGTGATGGCGTCCCCGATCGTCCGGCGGCTTGGCTCACCACAGCGGCGCGCAACCGGGCCGTCGACAGGATGCGCTCGCTGAGCGCCGAACGATCGAGGCTTCGGGAGGCACTCGTGGAGTTCGAGTCGAGTGACGGACAAGACATCGAGGACGACCGCCTACGATTGATCTTCACCTGCTGTCACCCGGCGTTGCCGTTGGCCGCCCGAGTCGCGCTGACGTTGCGCACTGTCTCGGGCCTCGAGGTTGCAGACATCGCCCGAGCGTTCCTGGTGCCCGAGACGACCATGGCGCAACGGCTGACTCGAGCACGCCGAAAGATCGAACACGCCGGTATCCCATATCGGATCCCGCCGGCCGAGTCCTTGGACGAGCGGCTCAACGGCGTGCTCGTCGTGCTGTATCTGGCGTTCAACGCGGGGTACAGCGACATTGGCCTCAACGAACTGTCGCAGTCGGCGGTCGCGCTGGCCGAAGCGGTCGTCGCCCTCATGCCCCTCGAATCCGAGGCTCGTGGCCTGTTGGCGCTGATGCTCGTTCAGAGCTCGAGGCGATACGCACGGGTCACTTCGTCAGGCGAACTGCTGACGCTCGAGGAACAGGACAGGGGCCTGTGGATTCGTGCCGAGATCGAGCGCGGCGGTGCAATCCTGATGTCCACGCGAGGTAGGGGGCCGTACGTGTTGCAAGCCCTGATCGCCCAGTGTCATGCAGAAGCTGCGTCGGCGGCCTCGACGGATTGGGTGCGCATCGTCGAGCTGTACGACGAGCTCGAGTCGTTGTCGTCCTCTCCGATCGTCGCCCTCAACCGGGCCATCGCCGTAGGCATGCGCGACGGGCCCGAAGCGGGTCTGGCATTGATCGACGGCCTCGCCGGGGAACTCGGGGGCCTGCACCTCGTGCCCGCCGCCCAAGCGGATCTGTTGCGTCGTGCCGGACGCCTGGCCGACGCCGAGAAGCGATACCAGCAGGCGATCGAGCTGGCGCCGACGGAGGAGGAGCGCGCCCAGTTGCGCCGCCGTCTCGTCTGAACGACGAGGTCGTGCCGTCAATGCTGTCAGGCGGCGATGTCGTCGTGGGCGAACTGCGTGCGGCTCAGCGATGCGTACAGGCCATCCAGTGCGACGAGTTGGTCGTGGGTGCCACGTTCTACGATTCGTCCGCCGTCGACCACGATGATCTCGTCGGCTGCTCGGACCGTGGCGAGTCGGTGGGCGATCACGATCGACGTTCGACCTTGCAGGGCAACGCCCAGCGCGTCTTGTACGGCGGCCTCCGACGTCGAGTCGAGGTGCGCTGTGGCCTCATCGAGAACGACGATCGCCGGGTTCTTCAGCAGCAGGCGAGCGATGGCGATCCGCTGTTTCTCGCCGCCGGACATCCGGTGGCCACGATCGCCGACGACGGTGTCGAGGCCCTCGGGCAATCGCTCGACGACATCCCAGATGTGCGCGGCCTTCAGCGCTCCGATCAGTTCCTCCTCGGTCGCGTCGGGCTCGGCGTAGCGCAGGTTGGCACGAAGGGATTCGTGAAAGAGGTGGGCGTCCTGTGACACGACGCCGACCGTGTCGCGAACCGACTCGTTCGTCGCCTCCCGCAGGTCGATGCCACCGACGCGGACTCGGCCACCGGTGGGATCGTAGAGCCGTGACACCAGGCCGGCGATGGTCGTCTTGCCGGCGCCCGATGGCCCGACGAGTGCGACCATGTGACCCGGTTCGACGCTGAACGACACGCCGTGGAGGATCGGTTGCGAGGCCACGTCGTCGAGCCTGGCGACGCCCTCGAGCGAGGCGAGTGACACTTCGTCGGCCGTGGGATACTTGAAGTCGACAGCGTCGAACTCGACTCCGACGGGGCCGTCGGGCAGCGGCACCGCGTTCGGCGAGTCCTCGATCATCGGCTGGAGATCGAGCACCTCCAAGACGCGCTCGAAACTGACGAGGGTCGTCATCACGTCGACCTGCACGTTCGACAGCGAGGTCAACGGTCCGTAGAGTTGACCCAAGTAGGCGGTGAGGGCGACGACCGTGCCGACGCCGAGCGTCCCGCGGATGGCCATCACGCCCCCGAGTCCGTAGGCGACGGCGATTGCCAGCGACGCCAGCAAACCGAGTGCCGACATGAACACCCGCGAGTACATCGCCTGCGTCACGCCGATGTCCCGCACCCTGCCGGCACTGTGCGCGAACGACTCGGACTCGTGATCGGGCCGGCCGAACAGCTTCACCAGCAAGGCGCCGGAGACGTTGAAGCGCTCTGTCATCATCTGCCCCATCTCGCCGTTCAGCTCGTAACGCTCGCGTGTGATGCCGGCCAACTTGCGGCCGACGAACTTGGCCGGCAACACGAACAGCGGCAACAGCACCAGTGACAGCAGGGTGATCTGCCACGACAACACGAACATCGCCGCAAGCGTCGCAGTGACGCCGACGATGTTGCCGACGACGTTCGACAGCGTGGAGGTGAATGCCTGCTGCGCCCCCTGCACATCGCTGTTCAGCCGAGTGACGAGCGCGCCGGTGCGAGCCCGTGTGAAGAAGCCGATCGGCATCTTCTGCACGTGGTCGAACACCTGGGTGCGCAGGTCGAAGATCAGGCCCTCGCCGATGCGCGCCGAGAACCATCGCTGCACGATGCCGATCATCGCCGATGTCACGGCGAGGGCGGCGACCAACGCCGCCATGGCGACGACGAAGCCCGAGTGCTGCTTGATGATCCCCTCGTCGATGATCGCCTTGTAGATCAGGGGACCGGCGGCGCTGACGAGCGCGTCGACGACGATGAGGACGAGGAAGGCGGCGAGCTTGCGGCGGTACGGCCGGGCGAACCGGGCGATCCGGCGAAGGGTGCCCGGTGCCAGCTTGTGCGAGGTGATGGCCTGGTCGCGACTGAATGATCGAAGAGAGCTGGGCATTTCGGAACTACTTTCCTGCCGGACGATCCGGCGTGGCGAACTTATAGTGAGGTAAACTCATTATATGTCCGGTTTCATTCCCGACGCGCCGGATCTGGCCACCGAGGTGGCCGATCTGTTGCATCACGCGAACCATACGATCAGGCGCCAGGCCGTCGCCGGGGCCGGCAGCGGTGACGTGACATCGTCACAGATGAGAGCGATGCGAGTGCTGATCCGAAGGGTCGGACCGATGCGGATGAGCGAACTGGCGGAAGAGCTCGGCATCGTCCGTCGATCGGCAACCTCGGTCGTCGATGATCTCGAACAACTCGGCATGGTCGAGCGAACCGCAGATCCCGTAGACCGCAGGGCGGTCGGAGTTCAGCTGACCAGGTCCGGCCGCGCGTTGCTGGACGATGCTCGTCGCCGCCGGCGCAATGCTGCCGGCCGTGTGCTCGAGTCGTTCAGCGAGCCCGATCTACGAAAGCTGCGCGACCTCTTGCAACGCATCACCGACACCGGAACGTGAGTTCGTATCAGGCGATGGTGCCGTGTTCGCCGGCGCCCGGGCCTTTTTCGTGGCCGAGTGCCGTGGAGACGATCGAGATCAGCCGGCCGAACGGGCCGCCACCCGGCGCACTCCAATACTCGCCCTCGTTGACGGCGATGTCGAGCACCACGACGTTCGGGTCGTCCTCGCTGTCGAAGTAGGCGCCGGCGAACGGCGTCCACAGTTCGCGGATCAGCGTACGATCATCGTTCAAGCTCGCCTTGCCGTTGACCGAGACCCAGTCGTTGCGGCCACCGGCGGAGATTGCCACGTGGACGTGCTCGCCGAGGATCTTCTCGGTCAACCAATCGGCGCGACGGTCGATGAGGAAGAGGAGGTCGTCGGTTTGAACGCTGGCGACGGTGAGGGGGCGGCTGGAAAGCTTTCCGTTCGACGACGTCACGACCATGGCGACGTCACCTGGCTTGATGATGTCCTTGAGTGCTTTCGATTCGGTCTTTTCGTCGGTCATGCCCCGGAGTACCCCTCTCGGCAAGCGGTGAAACCGGTATCGATGATCGGTGCGACCGTCAGGTCTTGACGGCGTATCCACTGAGGACGGAGTCGACGACGGCCGAGACGAGCTCATCGGTGATCCGCTGACGGCGAACGAGTTTCGTGTAGACGAGCGGCCCGGACAACAACGTGACCAACAGGTCGACGTCGACATCGACAGGCAGGTCGCCGCGGGCGACAGCCCGGTTGATCACATCGGTTGCGAAGCGCCGGCGCTGTTCGGTCTGCGCACGGACGAGCCGGCCGAGCTCGGGATCGCGCTGCGCGGCGTCCATCAACGACAGCGTCATGGCGCCGAGGCGGCCGTCGAACGATGCCTTCGTCATGCCGCTGAAGCACGAGATGAGATCGTCACGCAGCGAGCCGGTGTCGGTGACGGCAGGCATGATGAACGTGCACGCGTGGACCGCTTCGACGACGAGCACTTCCTTGCTGGCGAAGTGACGGTAGATCGTGGTCTTGGCGACGCCCGATCTGTTGGCGATCTCGTCGATTGTGGTGCGCTCGACCCCGACCTCGGCAACGAGATCGGCTGTAGCATCGAGCACCGCTTGCCGTGCCCGTTCGCTGCGGGTCTGCGTCGACTCTGCCATCGCTACAGAATCGTAGCGTGATCGTACGTCGCCGCCGTGTGACGGATGTCCCGCCTGCCTAGTTTGGTTGCGCGCTCCAGAATCGGCCGATACGTTTCCGTAGCGTTCTGTAAGGAGGATGCATGAGCACAAGTCAACAGCCGGGTTCCGACATGGAGCCCGTGGAGATCGATGCAGCGGCATTCGAGCGACGCTGGAAGATCCTGGCGGTGCTCTGCACGAGCCTGATGGTCGTCATCGTCGGCAACACCGCTCTCAACGTCGCCCTGCCCACCTTGGCTCGCGAGCTCAACGCCTCGATCTCTGCACAACAGTGGATGGTCGACGCATATGGTCTGGTGTTCGCAGGACTGCTGTTGACCGCCGGCACGATCGGTGATCGCTTCGGCCGCAAGGGCACCCTCCAAGCCGGCCTCACGGTGTTCCTTTCGGGGTCACTGTTCGCCGCGTTCTCGCACACTGCCACTGCCATCATCATCGGGCGTGCGGTCATGGGCCTCGGCGCAGCGTTCATCATGCCCGCCACCCTCTCGATCCTCACCAACGTCTTCCCTCCGCACGAGCGCGGCAAGGCAATCGCGATCTGGGCAGGCATCTCCGGTGGCGGCGCTGCCGTCGGCCCGGTCGCCAGTGGCTTCCTGCTCCAGCACTTCTCGTGGGGTTCGGTCTTCCTGGTCAACGTCCCGATCATCGCCATCGCGCTCGCCGTTGGTTACGTCCTGTTGCCGAAGTCGAGGGATCCGCATCCCGGGGGCCTCGATCCGATCGGTGCGCTGTTGTCGATCGCCGGTCTCGGCTCACTGGTCTACGCCATCATCGAGGCGCCCAATCGAGGGTGGGCCAGCAGTACCAGCTTGTTGTGGTTCGGGATCGCCGTCGTCGTCATCGCCTCGTTCCTGATGTGGGAGCTGCGCAACACGACCCCGATGTTGAACCTGCGCTACTTCCTCGACCCGCGATTCGGCGTGGCGGCAGGCGTCATCACACTGTTGTTCTTCGCGATGTTCGGCTTCTTCTTCCTGCTGACCCAGTACTTCCAACTGGTACTCGGCTACGGCACGCTCGAGGCCGGCGTCAAGCAGCTCCCGTTTGCTGCGGTGATGATGTTGATTGCCCCCAACTCGCCGAAGTTCGCCGCCCGGTTCGGTGCCAACGTCGCCGTCTCGGTCGGGTTGGTGGGGGTGTCGGCCGCCATGTTCCTGTTCACCTTCGCCCGGACCAACTCTTCGTATCTCGAGTTGGTCATCGTCGTGATGGTGATGGCTGCCGGCATGGCGCTGTGCATCCCCACGATGACCGGCTCGATCATGTCGGCGGTGCCGTTGGGCAAGGCCGGGGTCGGTTCGGCGATGAACGACACGACCCGTGAACTGGGTGGCGCACTCGGCGTCGCCGTGCTCGGCAGCCTCGTCGCATCCCGCTACGATGCCCGACTGTCGCCGGCTCTCGACCTGTTGCCCGCTGGGCTGAAGGGTCAGGCCGGCGAGAGCCTTGCCGGTGCTCTGCAGGCCGGTGACCGGGTCGGCGGCTCCACAGGCGGCCAGGTGGCATCGATCGCTCGTGAGGCGTTCGTGTCGGGCATGCACCTGGCGGCGATCATCGCCGGTTGCGTGGCACTGCTGGCCGCCGCCATCGTCTATCGCAAGCTGCCGGCCGGCAACCCGCACGCCAAGGGTGCCGCATCACTGACCCGGCCATCCGGCGAGCTCGTCGCCGAACACTGATTCAACCCTGGGGGACGAGGTCGCGACCTGATCGACGCGATGCGACTTGATGTTGGATGACGTCGAGAACGAGGTGCGCCACGTTCCTTGTCACGGCTCGTGACGAACAGCTACCACGCGTCGCCTTCGCGCCAGTCGCAGGCGAGGTCGCCGGCGAAGTCGATGTCGGGCCCAACCGAATGGAGGTAGATGTCGTCGTCCTCCTCGGGTGTGCGCACGATGCCCGCAGGGGTCAACGCCCACGTTGTGCCGAGCCACGGCTTCCAGCCGCGGTGTTCGTAGAAGGGGACCGCATCGTCGCTCGCACCGAGCGCGCCGACGTCGTAGGCGATTGCGATGATCCGTTCGAGCTCCTCCATCATCCGGTCACCGATGCCCCGCCGTCGCCACGCCGGATCGACGGCGACGCCTTCGACATAACCGGTCCGCAGCGCCCGCCCGCGGTGTCGCAGCCGACGTTGCACGACCGAGGCATGGCCGACGACGGAGTCGCCGTGCCAAGCGATGGTGTGCATGCCGCCGAGCGAATGCTCCCAGTCATGCTCGGTCATGTCGTCGAAGACTCTGTACAGCAGTTCGCGGGCCTTGGCCAAGGCGGTCGGATCGATCGCGGACGTATGCCCCACCTGCAGACGGATATCGTCGGTCTCGACACCCACGATGCTGACGCTAACACTGCGTTCCTGTCGTCAGACTTGCGTGGACACAGATTGGAGCGTTGTCGGATGAGTGAGACGTCGGAGCGATATCGCAAGGTGGCCGGCCAGATGACCCTGCGTGTCATGGCGGTTCCAGGGGATTCGTGGGACAACCCCGCGCCGTGCGAAGGCTGGGTTGCTCGCGACGTGATCCGTCACCTCGTCGAATGGATACCTCCATTTCTGGCGACTGGAGCCGACATCATGATCCCGCCCGGACCGTCCGTCGACGACGACCCGGTCGGCGCGTGGCAAGCATTGAGCGAAAACATCCAGGAAGTGCTCGATGACCCCCAGGCTTCGTCGGGCCGGTTCAGCCACCCGCAGGCCGGCGATCATTCGGTCGAGGACGCGATCGGAATGTTCTTCCTCGGCGACGTCTTGATCCACACGTGGGATGTGGCCCGATCGACGGGCGGAGACGAGATGCTCGACGCCGCCGAGGTGCACCGGATGTTCGAAGGGGTCGAGCCGTACGACGAGATGCTGCGATCCAGCGGCCAGTACGGGCCACGTGTGGCCGTGCCCGACAACGCCGATGAGCAGACCAAGTTGATCGCCTTCATGGGCCGCAGGCCGTAACGAAAATCCTTCCGAGGTTTTCGGTCGACCTGTCGATTTCACGGAACGTCACTCGTGTAGAGGGCAACGAGGCTTGGTGACTGCCAAGTCCTGAACAAGGAGAATGAAATGACGCAGTACCTCTTGTCGGTGCACATGGTCGAAGGCGCCGAGGCGCCCACCGCCGACGACACACAACGGATGTACAAGCAAGTCGACACGTTCAACCAGAAGCTTCAGGGTCAGGGATCGTGGGTGTTCGCCGGCGGTCTGCATCCGGCCGACACGGCGACCGTCGTGCGAGTCCAGAACGGAGAGGTCCTCACCAGTGACGGCCCCTTCGCCGAGTCGAAGGAACAGCTCGGCGGATTCTGGATCATCGATGTCGCCGATCTCGATGCCGCGCTGGCGCTCGCGGCCGAAGGAGCCGCGGCGTGCGAAGGTCCGGTCGAGGTCCGTCCGTTCCAGGAGGGCTGAACCGGGCCGATGAGTGGAGCCGTCGATGCGAACGACATCGAGCGCGTGTTCCGCTCCGAGTCGGCACGAGCGGTGGCAAGCCTGGTCCGCTTCTTCGGGGACATCGACATCGCCGAGGAAGCGGTCCAGGATGCTTTCGAGATCGCTGCGAAGAAGTGGCCAGATGCCGGGCTTCCACCCAGCCCAGCAGGGTGGATCATCACGACCGCTCGCAACCGTGGGCTCGATCGACTGCGCCGCGAAGCATCGCGCCACGATCGGCAGCAACAGGCACTCCTCGTGCACACCCCGGGTGAACGAACGGAGGTCGGTCCCGTGCAGGACGATCGCCTGCGCCTGATCTTCACCTGTTGCCATCCGTCGTTCGGATCCGAGGCGCAGGTCGCGCTGACCCTGCGGTTGATCGCCGGGCTCCAGACACCGGAGATCGCCCGCGCCCTGTTGGTCGCCGAGCCGACGATGGCGCAGCGACTGGTCCGCGCCAAGCGCAAGATCCGCGCCGCGAACATTCCCTACCGCGTACCGCGCACTGCCGAGTTGCCCGATCGGCTGCGGTCGGTTCTGGCGGTGCTGTACCTGATCTTCAACGAAGGTCACGTCGCGACGAGTGGCACCGCATTGGTACGCGACGACCTGTGCGGTGAGGCCATTCGCCTGGCGCGTCTGTTGGTCGAGCTGATGCCCGACGAGGGCGAGGCGCAGGGTCTGTTGGCGTTGCTGTTGCTGACCGAGGCCCGAAGGCCGGCACGTATCGCTGGCGACGGATCGCTGGTGCGGCTCGGCGACCAGGATCGCGCGCTGTGGGATCGTTCGTTGATCGACGAGGGCCACGATCGGGTGCGGGCATGCTTGCGCCGCAACCTGCCGGGGCCTTACCAGGTCCAGGCATCGATCGCGGCCGTGCATGCAGACGCGCCGTCAGCCGCCGCCACCGACTGGTCGCAGATCGTGCAGCTGTACGACCAACTGCTGATGTTCACGCCGACACCCATCGTCGCCCTGAACCGGGCGATCGCCATCGGCGAGCTCGACGGACCCGGCCCGGCGCTGGCGATCGTCGAACGATTGCAGCTCGCCAACTATCACCTCTACCACGCAGCGCGGGCCGACCTGCTGCAAAGGCTCGGCCGCAGCGCCGAGGCAGATATCGCCTACGCCCGTTCGTTGGAGTTGACCACCAACGCGGTCGAGCGCGAGCACCTGCAACATCGCCGCGACGACCTGACGCGGTGACACAGGGCGTCGCGGCGACCGTGTCAGTCGGTGGTGCGGGCCCGGTAGCGGCGTTGGGCGATGACCCAGCCGACCAGCACCAGCGCCAGGCTGTACAGCCAAGCGGCGGCGACGGGATGCTCGATCGGCCAGACGTGCTTGGTCACCGGTGAGACCGGATTGCCGAACAACGTTCGAACGGCGGCGATCAGCACGCTGACCGGATTGACCGAAGCCACCCACTGCAGGACGTTGGGCATCGACTGGATCGGCACGAACGCGTTGGAGATGAAGGTGAGCGGGAAGATGATCACGAAGCCGATGCCCATCACGGCATCAGGCGAGCGGACCAGGATTCCCAGCCACAGCCCGAGCCAGATGATTGCGGTTGCGAACACCAGCAGCAAGGCGAGGGCTTCGACGATGTGCAGGAACGGGGCGTGCGTGCGCCAGCCGACGATCAAGCCGGTGCCCAACAGGATGACGATGGTCAGGATCGAGCCGAGCATCTCGGCGAGGTAGTGGCCCAACAGGTACGCGGATCGCCGCGATGGCAGGGACCTGAAGCGGTCGATCACACCTTCCTGCAGATCGGTGGCGATCGACATCGCCGGGCCCATCATCGCGAAGGCGAGCGTCTGGATGAGGATGCCGCCCATCAGATATTCCTTGTATCCGCCTCCGTCGACCTTGATGGCGCCGCCGAACACGTACGCGAACAGGAGCACGAACATCAACGGTTGCACCGTGACGTTGGTGAGCTTTTCGGGGACTTGGCGGATGTGCTCGAGGTTGCGGCGAGCGAAGATCGTGCTGTCGGTCAACAGTGTGTTGCTCATGCCGACACCCCCTGGCTGTTGGTCTGACTGGTGGGCTGGTTTGTGGATTGGCTCGGCGGTCGAGCGCTGGTGAGGGCGAGGAACACCTCGTCGAGCGAGGCCTCGCGACGGGTGATGTCGATGGCGTCGATTCCGGCGTCGTCGAGGGCTCGGACGACGTCGATCACGCGCACGCCACGCTTCAACGGAGCGGTGACGACGAGCTGCTCGCTGTCGAACGTTGGGTCGTTGTCGGCGAACGCCGAGAGCGCGCTTGCCGCCGATACCAACTCGCCGGCCGCAGCGACTTTGACGTCGATGCGGTCGTCGCCGATGCGTGCCTTCAGGTCTTCGGGTGTGCCTTGGGCGACTGTCTCGCCGTGATCGAGCACGACGATGTCGTCGGCCATGCGGTCGGCCTCTTCGAGATACTGCGTCGTGAGGATGATGGTGGTGCCCTCGCGAACGAGGTCGGCAAGCATTTGCCACAGGTCGCCGCGGCTGCGCGGATCAAGGCCGGTGGTCGGCTCGTCGAGGAACAGCACCTCGGGACTGCCCATCAAGCTTGCGGCGACGTCGAGCCGGCGGCGCATGCCACCCGAATACGTCTTGACCAGCGCCCCGGCGAAGTCGGTGAGATCGAGCTGCTCGAGCAGTTCGTCACCACGTGTGCGAGCAGCAGCCTTCGACATCCCGCGCAGGCGGCCGATGGTCAGCAGGTTGAGGCGGGCGCTCATCAAGCCGTCGACCGTCGACTGTTGCGAGGCGACACCGATCCGCCCACGGACGGCGGCGGCCTGATGTACGACGTCGAGCCCGGCGACAGTGGCACTTCCTTCGCTGGGCTGGCTGAGCGTGGTCAGGATGCGGATGGCAGTGGTCTTGCCGGCGCCGTTGTGGCCCAACAAACCCAATACGGTGCCGGGAGCGACACGTAGGTCGAGGTTGCGGAGGGCCCACAGGTCGCCGAAGCGCTTGCCGAGCCCGGTTGCCGTGATGCCGCCGGAGGTGTTCGTATGGCGTACTGGATCTTCGTACATAGTACGACGAAGAATAGCAGTACACTGTACGACGTGGCAAGCGATTATCGAAAGAGCCGACCGACGGCCCCCGTCGTCGACGTCGGCGCGGTCGTTCGCAAGTCCGTCATCGACAAGACAACCCACAAGATCAACGCCAAGATCGACGCCAAGATCGACAAGCAGGTCGCCAAGGTCGCCGCCAAGACTGCTCGGCACGTCGAGACGTTGGATCGGCTCGCTGCGCATCTCGAAACGATCGATGTGTGGACGAGATCGGATCGAGGCAGCCGCAAGCCACGCTTCAATCGCGACGACATCGCAGCCGCCGCAATTCGTATCGCCGATGCCGAGGGCTTCGAAGCCGTATCGATGCGCCGCTTGGCCGTCGAGATGGATGCGGGGACCATGTCGCTGTACCACTATGTGCGCACCAAGGACGAGCTCCTCACCCTCGTCTTCGATGCGTTGATGGGCGAGCTCGTGGTTCCGCATACGCAACGGATGCCACGCGAATGGCGCGCCGCGATCACCCTCGTGGCAAAGCGCTCGCGTGACGCGCTGCGCCGACATCCATGGATCCTCGACATCACCGACGTTCCCAGCATCGGGCCCAACGCGATGCGTCACTTCGATCAATCGTGGCAGGCGCTGTCGTCGCTCGATGCCACCTTCGAGGAAAAGCTCGATCTCATCACCGTCGTCGACGAGTACGTGTTCGGCTACTGCCTGCACGAGCGCAACAACCTCAACGACAATCCCAACGACGCAGAGATGGTCGACTACATCGGTACGTTGCTCAACGACAACGAGTATCCCGCGCTGGCCGCGATGGTGGCGGAGATGGGGATGCCGCGACTGTGGTCCCGGATCCACAGCCACTCCCACGGCGCGGGTCGTTTCGACCGCAACCTGGCGCGTCTGCTGGCAGGCTTCGAGGCGAGCCTCGGTTCGGATCAGCCGTGACCGGCCCTGGAAAACCTCCACGCGATGAGAGATGTGCGCAGCAGCGCGCGTCATCTCTCATCGCGTAGATCTTGCCCCGCCTGGGGTCCAGGTCAGGCGGGGACTTTCTCCGGGTCCCGCAGTGGTGCCGATGACGCGACTGCAGGCCGGCCGTCGTCGTGATTTCGATGCGCTGCGCCGGACCGCAGCGAACCGTCGAGTACCCCGTGCGTCTGCCCGAAGCCGTTCGCTTCGAGCCGATCGGCAGCCGGGTCGTCGTAGAACTCGCCCCCGTCGTCCGAGCCTGTGTCGGCCAGATAACGAAAGCATGTCACCGTGTCTGCGGGTACAGACACGGTGACATAGCGACGACCGTCGAGCTCTTCGACGAACGGGTCACGGTGCGGGTCCCAATCATTGAAGTCACCGACGACGGAGACGGGCCGTTCGTCGTCGATCATGAACGTGACCAGAACGTCACCATTGGGGAGGAGACTGGTGGTGATCATCGCTGACTTCCTTTCTTGGGGCACCGCTAACCGTGTGTCACTGTGCGCCTCGGGCCCTTCGCCGTACCTGAAGGTCGCTGAAGACGTCTTCAGCTCGCACGTGTGAGACTGATCGCATGCGTGTGCTCGTGGTCGAGGACGAGGTGCGTCAAGCAGCCGCGCTGAAGCGCGGCCTCGAGGCGGAGGGCTTCGCCGTCGACGTCGCCGGAACAGGCACCGATGGCTTGTGGTTGGCGACGGAGCAGCCGTACGACGCCATCGTGCTCGACGTGATGCTCCCGGGCCTCAACGGCTACAAGGTCTGTGCCGAACTGCGAGCCAAGCAGATCTGGACCCCCGTGCTGATGTTGACCGCCAAGGACGGCGAGCTCGACGAGGCAGAAGCGCTCGACACCGGTGCCGACGACTTCTTGTCGAAGCCGTTCTCGTATGTCGTGTTGGTGGCACGTCTCCGCGCCGTGCTGAGGCGCGGCGGCACGTCGCAACCGCCGATCCTGCGCTCGGGGAGCATCGATCTCGACGTCGCGGCACGCACGTGTGTCGTCGACGGCGAGCCGGTCGAACTGACGCCGCGCGAGTTCTCTGTCGTCGAGTACCTGATGCGTCGCCAGGGCGAGGTCGTGCCGAAGTCGGAGATCCTCGAGCATGTGTGGGACTTCGCCTTCGATGGCGACGACAACGTCGTGGAGGTGCACGTGTCGGCCCTGCGCCGCAAGCTGGGCTCCGCTGCGATCGAAACCGTGCGCGGCGCCGGGTACCGGATGGGCCCGCGTGCGCGCTAAGTGGCGCTCGTCGGTACGTTCGCGAGCGACGGTCGGAGCCTCGTTGGTCCTGGCTGCCGCCCTCGTGGTCGGCGCATTGGCTGCTGCCGGTCTGTTGCGGCGAGCCCTGGCGTCCGATGCCGAGTCACAGTTGGTCGACCGTGTCGACGAGGTGCAGACGCTGATCAACGACGGCTTTCTGAACCAGGTGCTGCCGGCGACCGGTCGGGAGATCGGCCAGGTACAGGTGATCGACGCCTCCGGCCGCGTGGTCGCCGTATCGATCGGATTGGCTACCACGACGCGTCTCGACGTCGTCGACGCGCCAGCGGTCGATGCGCAGTTGACGGCCACTGTCGACGGCAGCAGGATCGCCGGGGTTCCCGGCCAGGAGTACCGAGTCGTTGCCCGGACGGTCCGTTCAGCAGTCGGGCCGCTGACCATCTACGCGGTGACGTCGCTCGATCCTGCCCATCGCGCCGAGCGGTACCTGCGCAACTCGCTGCTGATCGGTCTCCCGCTCCTGGTGGCCCTGTCGGCGTTCGTGATCTCGCGTGTGGTCGCTCGCGCTCTGGCGCCGGTCGATGCAATGCGCGCCGAGGTCGATCGCATCGAGGCCGCTGACCTGTCGGGACGCGTCGAGGCAGGTTCGAGCGACGACGAGATCGCCAACCTCGGCCTGACCCTCAACAGGATGCTCGATCGCCTCGAGGAGGCTTCCAGCCGGCAGCAACTGTTCTCGGCCGCCGCCTCGCACGAGCTGCGCAGTCCGCTGTCGACCATCCGTACCGAGCTGGAAGTCGGCCTGGCGTATCCGGATCGAACCGAATGGACGAGGGTCGCCGAGGACTCGTTGATCGAGGTGGCCCGGCTCGAAGAACTGACGCGTGATCTGCGGATCCTGACGCGCTCGCGTTCGATGCAGGCGTCGGTCGCCATCCCCATCGAGTTGTCGGAGATGGTGACGGCCGAGGTCGCATTGCGCCGGCCGGATCGCGGTGTCAGCTACGCCAGCCAGCTCGGACCGGCCGCGATCACGGCCGATCCCGATGCGGTCGTCCGTGTGCTTCGGAACCTCTTCGACAACGCCGAGCGACACGCGCGGGCTCGCATCCGAGTCGATCTCGCCGGCGATCAGCTGGGTTCGACGTTGTCTGTATCCAACGACGGCGCCTCGATTCCTGACGAGGAACACGAGCGGATCTTCGAACCGTTCATGCGTCTCGACGAAGCACGCTCACTCGACATCGGTGGCAGCGGGCTCGGCCTTGCGATCGCCCGGTCGATCATGACCGCTCTCGGCGGGACCATCGTCGCGGCGGCCGTCGAGTCGGGCGCCGAGTTCAGGGCGTGGTTCCCGGCGCGGACCGCCGCTGTATGAGCTTCGGGGTACTGGCGCTCATCGCCGCCGCGGGTCTCGTCGGCCCGTTGCTGTCCGCTCCACATCGATACGGCCCGCCGGTGGTCGTGGGGGAGATTGCGGCCGGTGTCGTGATCGGTACGACGGGCTTCGGCTGGGTCCATCCGGGCGATCCGCTGCTCACCGGCCTCGCGGCCATCGGGTTCGCGATGCTGATGTTCGTCGTCGGCACTCACCTACCGGTGCGCGATGTCGGGCTGCGTTCGTCGCTCGTTGCCGGCGCGGCGGTCGCCGCGTCGGTCGGTGTGCTCGCCACGGTCGCCGGCGTGGTTCTGGCCCGCTTCGTCGGGCTCGATCGGCCGGCAATCCTCGCCGTGCTGATGGCAACGAGCTCCGGCGCGGTCGCACTGCCCGTGTTGCAAAGCATCGGTCGGTCGGATCGCGTCGTCCTGATCGCCACGGCGTGGATCGCCATCGCCGATGTGGCAACCGTGCTCGCCCTTCCGATCGTGTTGGCGACCGGCAGCGTCGTCAAGGTGCTCACCGGCGGGGCGCTCGTGGTGCTCGCCGGTGTGGTGTTGTTCGTGCTGGCGAAGTCGGCACGCGGTCGACCGCCGGTGGAATCACTGCGGCGGAAGTCTCGCGAGCGAGGGTGGGGCCTCGAGTTGCGGGTCTCATTGCTCGCCCTGTTCGCCTGCGCCTGGTTGGCCAACCGATTCGGTACCTCGATCCTGATAGCGGGTTTCGCGGTCGGCACGGTCGTCGCCCTGCTGGGCGAACCTCGACGGGTCGCCCAGCAACTTGTCGGCCTCGGTGAAGGGTTCGCGATCCCGCTGTTCTTCGTCCACCTCGGCGCGCAGGTCGATCTGGGTGCACTCGTCGAATCGCCACGCGCCATGGCCCTGGCCGGTGCACTGGCCGGCACCGCGATCGTCGTCCACCTGGTTGCCGCGCTCGCCTGGCGACTGCCGTTGGCCAGCGGGCTCGTCGGCTCGGCACAACTCGGGGTGCCCGCGGCGGTCGTGACGATCGGACTGGCCACGAAGCAGATCACCGCCACGCAGGGCGCAGCGGTGATGGCTGCCTCATTGGTCACCTTGGGCGCTTGCGCGGTGGGGGCGGCGTTGCTGGGACACGTCGAGCCGTTGACCGACGCGAGCGCTCCCGTCGTGCCCTGATCGTCAGGCGGCGTGTGTCGACAACGTTGCGTCGACGTCGATGGTCTTGCCCTTGCGGTCGATCTTCAGGTGGACGACCTTGCCTGCGCCGGCTGTGCGGATCTCGTCACCGAGGACGGTGTTGTCGCCAGTGGCCTTGCCGTTGATCGACACGATCACGTCACCCGGCTGAATACCCGCCGTTTCTGCGGCGGAGTTGCCGGCGACATCGGCGACCAGCAGACCGTGATCCACGTCGAGCCCGCTCTGCGCCGCGACAGTCGCGTCAACGACCGTCGTCGACACGCCGAGGTAGGCCTTCGTCACCGTCTTGCCCTGCTGCAGTTGCTCGATGATCGGTTGCGCTGTATCTATGGCAATGGCAAAGCCGATGTTCTGAGCGTTCTGCGAGCCGGCCGAGTTGATGCCGACGACCTCGCCGTCGAGTGTCAACAATGGCCCACCGGAGTTGCCCGGGTTGATCGCCGCGTCGGTTTGCACGAGGTGGGTCAGGTGCTCGCCGTCGCTGGTGTCGATAGTTCGATCGACTGCCGAGACGATGCCTTCGGTCGCCGTCGGCCCGCCGGTGAGGGCCAACGCGTTACCGATGGCGACGACGGGCTCACCGATCCGCAGGTCGGCAGACTTGCCCAATGGCAACGCCTTCAGACCTGTCTTGTCTACTTTGATCACTGCCAGGTCGTCGGTGCGGTCGACGCCGAGCACCTTGGCGGCCGCTGTCGATCCGTCGGAGAACTCGACCTCGATCTTTGTTGCATCAGCAACGACATGCGCGTTGGTTGCGATCTGGCCGTCACTGCTGATCACGAAACCTGTGCCCGCGGCCTGGCCGCCGCTCAACACCACACTGATGCTGACGACACCAGGCAGCGCTGTGCTGATCAGTGCCGAGACGTCGGCCTTGGCGGGGTTTGCCGGATTGACCGACGTCGTGTCGAACCCGCCCGTATTCGCAGACGACGTCGCCGGCGCAACAGCGGCCGGGCGCGAGTTCCGTCCGGCGATCGCGCCTCCAACGGTGCCCGCGGCGATGGTGACGACCGCCACTGCAGCGAGGGCCATACGACGGCGACCGACGCGGCTGGGCCTCGGTGGTTCGATGACTGTGGCACTACCGGGCACGGCGATGTCGCGAGCCGGGGTCGTTCCGACCGGGGCCCCCCAGGAAGGTGACTTCCACGGATTCTGCGGGGGAGTGGAGAGATCGTCTTCTCTGAACATGACTTTCTTCCTTTCGGATTTCGTGAATGCCCATGATGACGCCGTGGCGCTGATGTCGTTCTGAAGCGACCTGAAGCCTCCTTCAGTTCGCAGCCGATCACCGAATCGACGGGTGTTGGTTCGCCTTCAAGCGGAGCACGGTCGGCGAATCAGACCGGGCGCCGGCCACGCGGCTCGATGTCACGAGTGTGGACGACTCCAGTGCTGCCGATGGTCGTCGCCCACCGATCGGTGGAATAGCGTCCGGATCGTATGAGTGACGGGTTGGCAAGAGTGTTGGCTGAAGGTGTTCGCGATCGCGGAGCGGATGTCGTGTTCGGATTCCCCGGCGGCGGACCCAATCTCGAGGTCGTCGGTGCAGTGATCGAGGCGGGGCTCAGATTCGTTCTGACCCACGGCGAGACGACGGCCTGCATGATGGCCGCAACGTACGGCTTGCTCACGGGCCGACCTGGCATGGCGATCGCCACCCGCGGGCCCGGTGCGGCGTGCGCGATGAACGGCGCGGCGCAGGCAACTCTGGATCGCTTCCCACTGCTCGTCGTCACCGACTGCGTGCCCGGCGCCGACCGCGAAGTATTCGGCCATCAACGATTCGATCAGCTGCAGATGTTCGGCGCCGTCACGAAGTTCAGTGGACGCCTCGCCGACGCTCCCGGCGCTCCCACAACCGTTCGCGCCGCGCTCGATCTTGCTGCAGCGCGACCGACCGGCGCGGTGCACATGGACTACGACCCCAGCGGGAAGGAGGTCGCGCCGCCGACACGAGTAGCACCCACAGCGGCCACCGACGAGGTCGTCGCGCACGCCGCGGAACTGGTGCGCAACGCGGTGAAGCCCGTTGTTATCGTGGGTCTCGAGGCCACCTCGTCGGTGGCCGCCGTGCGGGCCGCCGTGGAGCGACTCGGGTGTCCGGTGTTACTGACCTACCAAGCGCTGGGAGTCATTCCCGAGGGTCATCCTCAGTTGGCCGGGCTGTTCACGAGCGGAGTGATCGAATCGCCGTTGCTCACCCAGGCCGACCTCGTCGTGGCGATCGGCTTCGATCAGGTCGAGCCGATGCCGACGCGTTGGCGGTATGGCTCGCCCGTCGTCTCGGTCTCCGAGGTCACCGCCTGCGCCACGCTCGCGCCGATCGCCGTCGAGGTCGTTGGCCCGCTCGACTCGATGCTCGATCGTGTTGTGCTCGGGCCCTGCTCGGGATGGGAGCACGACTCGGGATCTGCCGCACTCGCCGCTGCACGCGCCACGCTGGCGTGTACAGCGTTCGGCGGCTTCGGGCCGCTGGAACTGGCATCGGCGGTTGCCCTCGCGGCGCCGCGCGATGTGATTGCAACGGTCGATGCCGGTGCACATTTCCTCGCCATCATGCCGTTCTGGCGAGCAACGGGCCCTCTGCAGCTGCTGATCTCCAACGGCTTGGCGACAATGGGTTTTGCGCTGCCGGCGGCGATCGCCGCGGCACTGGCCAGACCGGGCACACCCGTCGTTTGCATGGTCGGTGACGGCGGCCTCGCCATGACGCTTGCCGAGCTGGAGACCCTCGCCAGATTGCAGTTGCCGGTCACGGTCGTGGTGTTCGACGATGCCGCGCTGAGCCTGATCGAGGTCAAGCAGAGACCTGGTCAAGGCGGCGCATCGGCAGTGCGCTTCGCGCCGGTCGACTATGCCCAGGTCGCCAACGCGATGGGGCTCGATGCCGTCACGGTCACCACCGCGGCCGAGGTTTCGGCGGCACTCGCCGGGGGCTGGTACGAACCTCGATTGATCGACGCCCGGATCGACCCTGCGACGTATGTGCCTCTGATCACAGCCACCCGCGGCTGACCGACAACGTTCGAGGGGAGTGAGCCGGAGATGGATGAGACAGCGACACCAGCCCGAACTCGAGTGGCCGCGCAGATGGCGGAGGAGGCCGAGCGGCTGATCGTTTCGCTCGATGACGGTCAACGGAAGTTGGCGCTGTACCCATTCCCAGCCGACGACGAACGACGACTGTGGTTCTACACACCGACCGATCACGGCGGGCTGACCTTGGCGGCGATGACGCAGCCCCAGCATCGTCTGCTGTATCGATTGGTCGCCGCCGGCCTGTCGACGCCGGGGTACGTGACGGCGGCGACGATCATCGGTCTCGAGAACGTGCTCGATCAGATCGATGGGTTCACCGCGTCGTTCGAGCGACCGCGAGGACGCGATCCGCTGATGTACTACGTGCGCTTCTTCGGATCCCCGACGGCCGACCGCACCTGGAGCTGGCGGCTCGGCGGCCATCACATCTCGCTCAACTTCACGATCATCGATGGGGTGTTGAGTGGCGCCACGCCGCTGTTCTTCGGTGCCGATCCGGCGAGCTCTCCATTGCTCGGCCCCCACCCGCTGCGGCCACTCGGCGGTGTCGAGGATCTGGGCCGAGAGTTGACGCGTTCGCTATCGGCCGAGCAGCGCGCCATCGCCATCGTCGCGCCGCGAGCGCCGACCGATCTCGTCGGCGCCAATCGACCGTCGCTGTCGGATGGCGATGAGCCGATCGCGTTGCCGCTCGTGTGGCGCAAACCCTTCGAGGGCGAGGTAGGCGACGGTCTGCAGCGATCACAGGACAGACTCGACGCCTTCACCGGTGTACGCCCCGAGGACCACGAGGCGATGTCGTTCACCCGTCGACCGAAGGGACTTGCCGCAGGGGTGATGGACGTCGGTCAGCGCGGCATGTTGAACGCCCTGCTGCGGTTGTACACCGACCGGCTCCCCGACGACGTCGCGGACGAGGAGGCGGCGAAGTTCGCGGGCGCCGCGCTCGATGACGTGCACCTGATGTGGGCGGGTGGGCTCGAGCCCGGGCAACCGCACTACTACCGATTGCACGGTCCGACGATCCTGGTCGAATACGACAACTCTGCCCGCGGCGCGAACCACGTGCACACCGTGTGGCGCGATCCGCGCGGCGACTTCGCTGACGACCCGCTGGCCCGTCACCGCGACGAGCATCACCACGGCTGATCACGCGGGTTGCCCGAAGGGGCAACGATGGCTGCCCGCTCGCCTTCGTCCGCCGCCGGTCACGAATGAGCGGCGGCGTCCTACGGTGTTGTCATGGGAGTGCAGGTTGTCGCGACCGCTCAACTGATGTGCAGCTTCGGTGTCGCGCCGTCTGTGTTGACGGTGATTCCGAAGGGTCGCCCGGTTCAGGCAGGCGGACAAATGGCAGCGACCATCCAGGACTTCGCGCCGAACGTCAACATCGCCCCGTTCGGGATGTGCATGACACCGTCGAACCCGCAGGTTGCGGCGGCGACATCCGCCGCTCTTGGCGTGTTGACCCCGCAGCCCTGCATCCCGATGACGACTTCGCCGTGGTCGCCTGGCTCGCCAACCGTGATGATCGACGGGGCTCCGGCCCTGACCAACACCTGCATGTGCAATTGTGCATGGGGTGGGGTCATCACGATCACCAATCCTGGGCAGATGCAGACCCAAACCGCGTAACGCGTATCTCGGCGAGCCCGCCGGCGCTCATGTTCCTGTGAGCGATCAACCACCGTCCGTAGACATCAGGCGCTTCATGCGATACGGTGACTACGGCCTGCGAGGGGTTGCGAAGGGACGTGGATGAGGGTCGCGCCGAGAACCAGGAACACTGGTCCCCGGACAAGCGCGACCCTTTCGCGCCAGCGTGTCGATGCTCTGATCGATCAACTCTGGAGGTTTCGCCTCACGCTCGTCGTCGCTCCCGCCGGCTCCGGCAAGACAACAGCGTTGCGTCAGTTCACGACGCGCGCCACACCCGTCGCTTGGTGCCCGGCCGACCAACTCGAGATCTCGCCCGACGGATGCCTCGCCGAGATCGCCCGTGTGGTCGGAAGTGCAATCGGGGTCGAGCTCGATGGGTCGTCACCGGCGACGCTCGCCGCAGGGATCGAGAGCTGGCCTGGCACGCAGGTCGCGCTGGTCATCGACGACCTGCACGTGATCGCGGCGACGCTCGCCGAGTCGGAGCTCGGGCGACTCATCGATAGGCAACCTGCCAAGTTGGTGATCGCCGCGGGCACGCGGAGCCATCCCGAATTCGACATCAGCCGACTGATGCTCGCCGAGGAACTGCTCGAGATCACCGCCGACGATCTGCGCTTCCGCACGTGGGAGGCCGACCGGCTGTTCCGAGAGCACTACAACATGATCCTCGGTCCGGCAGATGTGGCGATGTTGATCACGCGGACGGAGGGCTGGGCTGCTGGTCTGCAGCTCTACAACCTGGCCGCGCGAGACCAGCCGTTGGATGCACGGCGGAGGTTGATCGGGGAGCTCAGCAACACGCGGGTCGGCCGCGACTATCTGGCCCGCAACGTGCTCGCCGGCCTGCCCGCAGACCTCCAGACGTTCTTGATCGAGACTTCGGCGCTGCCGGTGCTGACCGGCGAGTTGTGCGACCGGGTCACGGGGCGGACGGATTGCGCGTCGGTGTTGGAGCACCTCGAGCGCAATCAGCTGTTCACGATCGCGATCGATCAACGTGGGTCCTATCGATATCACGAGGTACTCCGCGCTCACCTCGACGCGGTCCTGCAGCAACGCTGCGGCGCTGCCGACGCAGCCGCGCACCATCGGCGCGTCGGCGACCTGCTGGAAGCCGAGGGACGAATCGACGATGCGTTGCACGCATACAGCCGTGCCGGCGAATGGACCGCGGTCAGCCGCTTGGTCCTGCACCGGATGGCCCACCCGTCGCTGCTCGGTCACGTCGTCGACGACGCATGGATCGAGATGGTCCCTGCGTCGATCATCGAGAACGATCCCTATTTGCTCCTGGCGAGAGCGCGCGAGCGCGCAGTCAACGGTCGCCTCGGCGCGGCACTCCGTGACTACGACCGCGCGGCCGTGGGAGCAGCCATCGACATGCTGGCGCGCACCTGCGAAGAGGAGCGGTCAGACCTTGCCGGTTGGGCAGATGCCGACGCGCCGGTCCCCGCGGGGTGGCTCGGCGCCTTGCGGCGGTTCGCCCAGACCCCGGCGACCGACCGGGGCGCGAGCGGTGCCGTTCCGATGCGGCAGTCCGATCGGCTCGAGCCCGGCGAACTCGGCGATGTGCTCGGCCGTGGCTTTGCCTTGCTGATCACCAATCAACCGGACCTCGCCGGAGAGATCATGGCGGAAGTGTTGCGCCATCCCCTTGCTGACAGTCGGTCGGCAGCGATCGCCGAGTTCGCGCTCGTCATCGCCGATGGGATGATGGCCGTCGAGGACGAGGCTGAGGGCCTCGAGGCAGCTCGCGTCGAAAAGACCGCATCCGTGCTCGATCGGTGCGGCCTCGGTTGGACTGCGCGCATGACGCGAGCGACGTTGGCGCTCACGACGCAGACCGACGGGTGCGAGGTCGCCCACGCTGTGCACGACGACTGCGAACGCGACTCCGATGCCTGGGGCGCAGCATTGGCACTACTTTTCGAGGGGCTCGGGCATGTGCTGCGCTCCGAGCATGCGGGTCAGGCGTTCGACGAAGCCACGACGGCGTTCGACGATCTCGGCGCGGTAGCGATGGTCGATCTGGTCGCCCAGTTGTGTGCACCGCGCGTTCGCCAGACCACGGCGGCGGTCGTCGCCACCCAGGTCTATTGCTTCGATGCGCTCGAGATCGTCATCGACAACTCGCCTCTCGATCTGTCGGCCGTCCGACCGCGCGCCCTGTCGGTGTTGCGATTGCTGGCCCTGCATGCCGGTCGGCCGGTGCACCGCGAGGTGTTGATGGATTCATTGTGGCCCGACGTCGAGCCCGACGCGGCACGGCACAGCCTGCAGGTAGCTGTCTCGTCGCTTCGCAAGCTGATGCCCGGTCGACCGTCGTTCGGCATCACGCGGCAGGGTGACGCGTACCAAGTGGAGATGAGCGCCGGCGCGTTCTTCGACGTGCGCTCGTTCCAATCGTTGCTGGCCTCTGCGGCCGACGCAGCGAGCAACGGCGATCATCGCCATTCGTTCAACGAGGCTCGACGCGCGACCGATCTCTACCGCGGTGATCTGCTGCTCGACGAGGGCCCAGCGGAGTGGGTCGTCGGCCAACGTGAGCAGTTGCGGCTCGACATGGTGCGCGCCTGCACGATCGCCGGCGAAGCGGCACTGAAGATCGGCATGCCGCAAGAGGCAGCACGGATGGCAGAGCGCGGACTGAGCGTCGACCGCTACGCCGATCCGCTGTGGCGCCTCCACATCGAAGCGCTCGAGGAATCCAGCGATAAGGCGTCCGCTCAACGCGTCCGCCGTTCGTGGCAAGAAATGATGGACGAACTCGGCGTCTCCTGACTCGCTGCCGAGTCAGGCTCCGGCGAGGCTGCTGATCAACTGGCGGTGGTCCTCGTCGAGCGGCTCGGCGTCGCCGGCGACGGCGTTCTCCGTAGCCCTCGCAGGCTTCGACGTGGCGGGGATCGAGACGCTGGTCGCCGGGTGGCTCAGTCCCCATTGCAACAACGCCTGGCTCCACGTGTGGATGCCGAAGGGCTCGAGCGGTTCGAGTTCGGCGGCGGACGGGGACTTGCGCATCAGGTCTGCTGCAGCGAATGGCCGCATGATCAACACCCCAAGCCCGAGCTCGGCGGCCAGCGGCAGGAGTCGGGCCTCGACCTCGCGTTCGCGGGGGTTGTACGGGATCTGAATCGCATCGAGGCGACCCGTGATCATGGCCGCCTCGAGCTCGTCGAAGCTCGTTGCCTGCCAATGGGTCGCGCCGACGAACGTGACCTGTCCGTTGTCGCGCAGCGCCTCGATGCGTTGCAGCCGCTGCGGCCAGCGCACCATGTTGTGGATCTGCAAGAGCTCGATGTGGCCGCCGTAGAACGACAGGGACGCCGCGATCTGGTGCTCGGCCACCTCGTCGTCGTCTGTCCACACCTTGGTGGCGATCACTGCCTCGGCGCGGCGACTTTCGAGCGCTGCTCCCAGCATGCGTTCTGCCTTGCCGTACATCGGCGACGAGTCGAACAAGGTCGTGCCCGCGCCGAGCGCGGTCGACACCACTTCGCCGGCGAGCACGAGGTCATCGGTGTCCAACGTCTTCGACGTGCCCATCCCGATGATCGGCACCATCGGTGCATCGGCATGCTTCGGTGAAAGTGAACGTGTCTGCATGACGACCATCCTCGCACCACATCACCATCGACGGACCAGGTGGGTGGCGGGACACCTCGCTCGTGGAGTGCGGCGGCGCACCCAGGTGGGCTTGAAACACTCCACTAGAA
>JBDTYA010000073.1:0-8639 GCA_040005915.1 Ilumatobacteraceae bacterium | reverse complement strand
CCGACAACAACGGCTCGTACGTCTCGAACAACGCGACGTTGCTGGCCAAGATCGCGACGGGTAGCTACCCCGACGTGTACGTCGCCGATTGGCGCGACTACACGGCGTCGGTACGTTCGTGGTTCGTGCCCGACGGGATCCACTACCAACCCACCGGCGCGCTCGGCTCGGCGGATTACATCTCACGGTGGATCGCCTCCCTGTTCTCCGAGCCGTGCCCGAAGCCGATGTCCGTCGGCGGCCCGATCGGGAACCCGTGCACGCCGCCCGATGGGCAGGCACCGCCCGACGTGCGGGCGCTGTACGGCTGAAGTCAGCCCAGCTTGGGGAGGCCCTTCTTCATGTTGCGCAGCCCCTGGGCGATGCGCCGTTCGTTCTCGATCAGCGCGAACCTGGCGAAGCCTTCTCCACCCGGCCCGAATCCGACGCCAGGTGACAGCGCGACCTCGCATTCACGAACCACGTGCGAGCAGAACTCGACCGAATCCATCTCGCTGTACGCCTCGGGGATGGGGGCCCACACGAACATCGAGCCCCTCGGCTTCGGGATGTCCCACCCGATTCGGGCCAGCCCGTCGATCAGCGCATCGCGCCGGCTCTCGTAGATCGAGCACACCTCGGCCGGGTAATCGGCGGCCTCGTTCATCGCCACTGTCGCGGCGATCTGTACCGGCTGGAACTGGCCGTAGTCGAGGTAGCTCTTCAGCTTGACCAACGCCTGGACGACCTCCTTGTTGCCGACGAGGAAGGCGCAACGCCAACCGGCCATCGAGAAGCTCTTGGTCATCGAGTACAGCTCGACCGCGCATTCCTTCGCACCCTCGGCCTGCATGATGCTGGGTGGTTCGTAGCCGTCGAAACCGATGTCCGCGTAGGCGAAGTCGTGGACGACGATCATCTCTCGCTCGCGGCAGAAGTCGACGACCTTCTGCATGAAATCGAGGTCGACGACCGCACCGGTGGGGTTGTGCGGGAACGAGATCACCAGCACGCGCGGCTTCGGCCAACCGACGTCGTATGCGGTCGTGAGGCTGTCGAAGAAGTCGCCGGTGAAGTCACCCTGCACCCGTGGGTCGGCGAGGTGGCGCATCGGTACTTGCCGCAGGTCGGCTCCGGCGAACAACGGGCCGTAGATGTGGATGGGGTAGCTGGGGCTGGGCACGATTGCGGCGTCGCCACGGTCGAGCAGCACCCACATCAGGTGGCTGAAGCCCTCCTTGGAGCCGATCGTGTTGGTGATCTCCAACTCCGGGTCCAGGGTCACGCCCCACTTGCGTTCGTACAGCGCGGCCGCCGCCTCGCGCAGCTTGGGCAGCCCCCGGCTGAGCGAATAGCGATGGTTGCGGGCGATGTGCGCGGCCTCGGCGAGCTTGTCGACGGCAATCTGCGGAGACGGGATGTCGGGGTTGCCGAACCCGAGGTCGATCACGTCGACTCCTGCTCTCCGTGCCTCGATCTTCAAGTTGTTGATGATCGTGAACACATATGGCGGCAGGTTGGTGATGCGACGGAACTCCATAGAGAATCTCACGCTACTTGCTGCGCTCCGACGGCCATCGCGGATATGCGAGCATGGCGCCATGGCCACCAGTCCCCTGCCTGACGACTGCATCCATGTCGTGATCGAGATCCCGCGCGGCAGCCGCAACAAGTACGAGATCGACCACGAGACGGGCCGGGTCTTCCTCGACAGGCGCCTGTTCACGGCCACCACGTATCCTGCCGACTACGGCTACATCCCCGAGACCCTCGGCGGCGATGGCGACGCACTCGATGCGCTCGTTCTGCTGGAGGACGCGGTGTATCCCGGGGTGTGGGTCGCAGCGCGCCCGGTCGGCGTGTTGTACATGCGCGACGAGGCCGGCGAGGACGCCAAGATCCTGTGCGTCCCGCCGAAGGAGCCGCGCTGGAACGACGTGCACGACCTCGCCGATCTCACGCCACAACTCGTCAGCGAGATCCAACACTTCTTCGAGGTCTACAAGGCGCTGGAGCCGGGCAAGGAGTCGTCGACCACAGGAATCGCCGGGCGCGACGCGGCATGGACCGAGATTCGCTCGGCCCGATCCCACTACGTCCCTCACCCATAGGCGGACACGATCGTGCGGCGTCTGCTCTCGCTCCGATCTCCTCGCTCCGGCACTGCGGGCTGGGTCGCTGTTGCGGCCATCGTCACCCTCGGCTCGGCCTGTCTCGCCGGCTCGCCGCTGTACCTGTCGTCGGTGGCCACCGCGGCCGTGCACAGCGAGCTGAGCCATACCTGCCTCGCCGATGTCGGGGTGCGGATCCCGATGGGCGGTGCCCAACCCGACAAGATCGCGTCGCTCGAGACGTTGGCTGCCCCGTTGGCCGCTCACACGCAGCCGAGCGTCCTGACCCGCATTGCGCCGAACATCTCGGTCGACAGGGGTGTGCCCGGCAACAACGTCCTGCGGGCATACCTTGTGTACCGCGACGACCAGGAGCACAACGTCCTGCGCCCGGTCAAGACACCCGCCGACGGGGAGGTCCTGGCGCCTGAGTGGATGGGACCGCCGCGTGGCACCGAGCCGGGCGACACGTTGAGGTTGTTCACTCCCACCACTGACAAGGTCCCCTTCGACGAGACGGTCGGTGTGATCGACACCTATCCGCTGCTGCCGACCCGGCCGGAATCGTCGTTCTGGTGTGGGTTGCGCTCCCTGTTCAGGGCGCCGGGAGGCGATCCCGCGGATCCACCGATCCCGATCCTGTTGACAACATCACGCGAGTTGCGCACGGCGCAGGTCTTCAGGATCGCGGAGTGGGAACTGCGACCGGATCCCAACGGCCTGTCGCGGCACGACGCCGCGGTTCTCGCCGACCGGTTCGACCACATCGCCGCGACCGCTCATCGTCTGGTCGACGTCGACGAGAACATGCGCGGACGCACGGTGATCGACGGCAAGCCGTTGCGCGCCGTGGTGCGCCATGCCGAGGCCTCTACGGCCGTCGTCGCCGGCACGATGGCACCGGTTCGACTCGTCGCCCTGCTGTCGTCCCTGGCCCTGCTCGCCGCGGCCACCGCATTGCTGGCGCGCGAGCGGCAACGCGAGCTACGCCTGCGCTTGTTGAAGGGGCAGTCGCCCTGGTCGCTCGGGCTGCGGGTGGCACGCAGCGCGATCAGTGCAGTGGTGGTCGGGACGATCGCCGGAGGCGTGTCCGTCCTGGTGGCAGTGCACGAGTTCGGTCCTGCGTCGGAGCTCGAAACGGCCGCGGTCCGCGAGGCGATCATCTCCGCGGTGGTTGGCGCGATCGTTGCGTTTGTCGTGATCGCCTTCGTCGCAGGCGCACGGTCGCGCACGTTCGTCGATTCCCTGTCGCGGCATCGCACCGTCGCCCGATTCGTGCCATGGGAGCTCATTCCTGTGACCGCCGCCATCATCGCCTATGCCCGGCTGGACCGGATCGGGGGGATTCAACAGCTCGGCGTTGTCGTCGCCCACGGCGACTTCGTGGCCCAGTGCTTTCCGTTGTTGGCGATCATCGCCCCGCTTGCCGTACTGGCGCGCCCCACCGTCGCTGTTCTGCGCCGCTGCCGCCTCGCCGGGTCGCGGTTGCCGCCGACGATGATGACGGGTTTGCGGCGATCGCTGGCCGAACCCGGGGTCACCGCTGCAGTCCTCCTCGCCACGGCGTTGGCGGCCGGTTCCTTCACGTTGGCCCGTCTGCTGACCGACAGCACATCGGTGCTGCTTTCGGAGAAGGCCGCTGTGTTCCTCGGCAGCGACCTTGCGATCGCGACCCGCGACGTGACCACACTGCCTCCTCCATTGGATGCGATCGGCACAGTGGTCGCTCGCGCCCAGGGTCGCAGCGATACACAGTCGGTCGATCTGCTCGGGATCGACAGCGCGACGTTCGTCCGCGCCGTGCACTGGCGCGACGACGCGTCCGGTCTGCCACTTCAACAACTGGTCGACGCGGTCAGACCCACGGGGTCGGCATCCGTACCGATCCCGGCGATCGTTGTCGGCGGAGCACTTCCCACGACCGAGATGCGGAGCCTGGTCCTCAGGCCTCTGAACATCGATCCGGTCGCAACCGCTCGTTGGTTCCCCGGCTTTCGCAACGGTGCGGTTCTGGTGGTGGTCGACAAAGCCAGTCTCATCGCCAGCGGCTTTTCGCCATCTTCGGAGATCTGGCTGCACGACCCACCGCCCGACGCCATCACACGCCTGACCGACGCTGGCATCGTCGCCCGCAGCCCTCGGGATCTCTCACAGGTGTTCAACGTCACCAGCTTTCTGACGGTGCGGTGGGCCTACGCGACGTTGTCGATCCTCGCAGTGCTGGTCGGCATCGTCGTGCTCCTCGCTCAACTGCTGGTTCTCGATGCCCGGCGGCAGACCAGGCAGGCTGCCCATGTCCTGACAACACGGATGGGGCTGACGTGGCGCGGTGAAGCCGCCGGATTGATCACCGAGCTCGGGCCAGCCCTTGCCGCCGGTGCCGCTCTCGGAGTGTCGATCGGCTGGCTCGTCACCCGCCTGTCGGTGGCACGGCTCGACTCACTGCGCCAACTCGCGCCGCCGGCCCGCGTCGTCGCGCACCCGATCGCCGCGCTGCCCGTGTTGTCGGGAGTCGTCGGGTCCCTGGTGCTGCTCGTCGCAGTCGGCGCCGTGATGATCAAGCGGACGCGTGCAATGGAGGTGATGCGTGGGACTGCGTAGCCCGATCACGATCACGCTCGGCAACGACCGGCTCGCCGCCGAGGTGCGCGGGGCGGTCCGCCGCTTCCCGGTCGCCGGCGACATCGTCACCGCGCTCGACCGCGTCGATCTCGAGGTCCGTGTCGCGGGGATGAGCGTGGTCGCCGGCCCATCGGGATCGGGAAAGTCTACGCTGTTGAGCCTGATCGGCTGCACGCAACGGCCCGACGAAGGCACCGTCAAGATCGGCGATACCGACGTCACGAAGATCAGCAGGCGCGACCGTCGCGAACTGCGCCGGGACCGGCTCGGGATCGTGCTGCCACAACCGAGCGAGAACCTCCTCGACCAGTTCGACGCAGCGGCCAACGTTCGCTGGGCGGCTGCGCAGCGCCGCGGTGCCGCCCATCTCGAGGATGTCGATGTCGACGAGTTGCTCGAGTCGGTCGGCCTCGCTGCGGCGAGCGGCCGGCGGGTTCGTCAGCTGTCGGGAGGCGAGCAGCAACGATTGGCAGTGGCGTGCGCGCTGGCCGGCGATCCTGAGCTGATCATCCTCGACGAGCCGACTGCGTCACTGGACCGCACCAACGCAACGTCGCTCGTCGACGTGTTGACGATGGTTGCTGCGAGAGGCTCGACCTTGATCATCGCGACACACGACCCACTCGTCATCGACGCGGCCGACACCGTCGCCGAGCTCGACCACGGCAGGCGCGTGCAATGACGGAGACGTTGCTGGCCGAGGCAACCGAGCTCGCCAAACGATGGGCAGGCGGTGCCGGGTTGCAACCGGTCTCGTTCACGTTGTCGACCCACGAACTGGTCGTGGTCCGCGGGCGATCCGGAAGCGGCAAATCGACGTTGTTGTCGCTGCTCGCCGGCTGGATCACCCCCGACGGTGGTCGTCTCGATCGCCTCGGTCCGTGGGGGGCGAACAGCGCGGACCGAACGTGGAAGGGCACGGCCATCGTGCCACAGGTCATCGCACCGATCATCGAGCTGACGATGACGGAGAACGTCGCCCTCCCGTTGCGACTCTCGGGATCACCGCGTCGCGTCGCGAACGAGCGGGCCCGCCTCGTACTCGACCGATTGGACCTGACCGACGAGGTCGACCGGCCCGCCTCCGACACGTCGCTCGGTCAACAACAGCGGATGGCCCTGGCGCGTGCGGCAGTGATCGAGCCTGTCGTGATGCTCGCCGACGAGCCGACGAGTCACCAGGATGCCGGCCACATCGCCACCGTCTTGGGACTGATGCGCTCGATGGTCGACAATGGGTCGTGCATCGTCGTGGCCAGCCACGATCACGCTGTCGCCGACATCGCCGATCGGTTGCTGGACCTGGATCGTTGAGAGCTTCGAGTCAGGTCGAGACGGCGATGATCAACACGCCGCCAACCATCAGCACGATGCCCATGAGAACTTGGACGAGGCGGTAACTCCTCGACGGGTTGTCCTGATAACCGGGCGTGGTGAACAGATGCAGCCTGCCGATCGAGATGTTGCGTGCTGCCGTCGAACCGGTCACGCCGCCGCGTGGCGCGACGGTGGCGAACCCGACCAACACGAGAAGCAGGCCGAGCGCGATCATGCGCGGCAGAGCGTAGTCCCGCCACATCCGGCCCGCCACGCCCGATTTTGGGCAGCGTTTGGGGGCGGCGGCCCCACAGCGGTGCGCCAGCCGTCAAACGCCGGATCGCCGGCTCCGGCAGCGCGCGGTCGCACGTGCCGGGTCAGCGGGCGTAGACGGAGACGTGGCGAGCGCTCGCCGCAGTGAAGGGCTCGTTGTTCCAGCCAGACCAGCGATCCTTCAACTTCAGGCCGGCGATCCGGGCCATCAGGTCGAGCTCGCTCGGCCACGAGTAGCGGGTGACGATCGGCGAGACGTTCACGCCGGCGTTGGACAGATCGACGTGGCTCTCGTCGAGCAGCTGGCGAACGGGATCGTGCCGACCGATGTCGAGCCGGACCGCACCGACGCCGATCCATTCGGCATCGACATATTGATCGTCACGCAGGCGGTAGAGGTAGCTCGGCACGAACGCCTCGACCACGAACACGCCATCGTCGTCGAGATGCGCGGCAACGTTCTCGAAGCAGCGAACCTGATCATCCTGCGTCAACAGGTTGAACAGCGTGTTGAAGACGACGAAGATCAATCGGTACATGCCGGGCACGGGTACGGCGGCGAAGTCGCCCATGGTGACCGCGATCTCATCACCGCCAGGCTTGGAGCGAAGCTTGGCAACCATCGCCGGAGCGATGTCGATCCCGTCGACACTGACCCCTCGAGCTGTCAACGGCAGGGCAATGCGACCGGTCCCGATCGCCAACTCGAGCACACGGCCACCGCCCGCCAGCCGTTCGAAGAACGACACAGTCGCTTCCTCGTCGCCGCGGATGCATGTCTCGTCGTAGACAGCGGCAGTGTGCTCGCCGAAGCTCGCGCCCGGATCGTAGTCGTCCATGACGAGCCACCTAAGTCTGTTTCGGGAGTCGAATGCAATTGGATTTCGGGCCGGCCGTCCTACGCACCGCGATGGATGACCAGGCCGATCGAGGTGGTGACGTACTGACCGAGCAGCAGCTTCAGGTGCACCTTGCCGTTGTACGGCGGGGTGTCGACGTGGAAGTCCCAGTAGTTCGACGGTGGAGCGACGATGAAGTCTTTCACCGTGTGCCCGCGATCGCGCAGCCGTTGCACCAGTTCGGCGATGTCGCGATGGCGGTAGATGACAGTTGCACCGTCCTCCACCGTGCGCTCGTCGGATGTCAGGTTGAACTCGGTCGTGTGCACCGCTATCCCACCGGGCCGCAACGTGTTCTCGACGGCATTGACCACGAAGTCCATTCCGGCCTGCAGGCTGCCGAGGTGTTCGAAACAGCACGACGACCAGTTGAAGTCGAAGCCGGTCAGGTCGGCCGAGATGTCGCGCATGTCGCACGTGCGGTACGACACATTGGCATCGAAGACGTCGCCGTCGACGATGTCTGGATAGCGGATGTGGTCCACCGAGCCGACGTGCTGCCCGGTCGCGACCCAACCCTCCGACTCGCCCACATCGGTGGGGGCATCGGTGGCCACGACGTGTGCGCCGAGGCCGGCAAACAGTGCCGGCAGCGGCTCGGTCCCGACTCCGAACGCGAGGCCGCGGCCGCCGGGTTCGGCAACACCCGACTCGAGGATGTGGTGAACGATGAACACCCATTCCCACACCTTGCGGTGCCAGGACGCAGGGTGGTCGAGCATCGCGCAGATCGCTGCGTATCGCGGATGCATGAAGTCGGCGGAGCTGCATGTCGAGAACTGCATGAACTCGCCGGAGGTCGGCGTTGCGAACGAGGGATCGGGGAGGTAACGGTCCCCGGCCGCGCTGAGGTGAGCCTCGATGCCTTCGATGCGACTGCGTAGGGCAGAGACCTCCTGGAGCAGTCGATCGTCGGGGCCGGCGGCGCGCCTACGCATCAGTCGATCGAGTCCGGCGATGACTCGTCGGGCTTGTTGCAAGGGCCGACCCTTCAGCCGATCTCGTCGCAGCGCACCGGGCGCTTTTCGCGGAACGACTTCCAGGCTGCGAGGCCGATGACCAATGGAGCACGCCCGTCGTTGGGACCGACCGGCGACGGGCCACCGTCGGCCACGTAGGTGAGGAACGACTTCCACTCCTCGACGTAGCTGGGGATGTAGCGGTCGAGGAAGAAGTAGGGAATGGTCTGACTGATCGTGCCGGCAGCAGACCTGCGAATGCCCGTATGGCTGACCTGGTTCTCCGACGCAGCCATGCCGCCGGAGCCGAACGCCTCGACCCGCTGGTCGTAGCCGTAGACCGCCTGGCGACTGTTGTCGATGGTGGTGATGCAGTCGTTCTCGTGACGGAGCATCACGACCGCCGTGTCGAGGTCTCCGGCTGCGCCGATCGCCGGATCGACGCGCACCGCGCCTTGGGCGTACACCTCGACCACCTC
>JBDTYA010000072.1:0-6261 GCA_040005915.1 Ilumatobacteraceae bacterium | reverse complement strand
GGACTCTTAATCCGCAGGTTCTGGGTTCGAAACCCAGGGGGCGCACCAAGAAGTAGAAGTCGGATACCACACGTCATCACCTGCGGAAACTGGCAGCGTCTGACTGCCGCGTGATGAGTGCTTGGATGTCGGCGGTGCGATAGTACGTCCAGTGACGTCGTCAGTGTCTCCACCGTCGACATCGGTCGGCAATCGGTTCGCCCGCCGGGCCGGGTTCGTCGTGGCCGCGATGCTCGCTGCAATTTTCGTCGCCGCCAATCGTGCGGAGCTGCCTGCCGTGTGGAAGGAGCTCCGGACGGCTGAGACGCGCTGGCTCGTCGTGGGGTTCGCGGCCATGCTCGGGGCGTTCGTCAACCTCGGCGCGATGCACGCGGCGGCGCAACGCGCCGTCGGGTTGTCGGCGTCACCGCGGCAGTTGATCCTCGCGGCGATGTCGGCGAACTCGTTGAACCTCGTGGTGAAGTCGGGCGGGATGGCGGGCCTGACGACGTTCCTCGCCGACGGCCGGCGGCGCCACGTGCCGCGCGGCTCGATCATCGCCGCATACGTCCTCGTCGTCACGCTCGCCGAGGTGGCCTTCGCCGTCCTGTTGATCGTGGCGCTCGGCATCGTCGCGGCCGACGGGCGGCTGACGACACCCGAGGCCGTCGCCGGTGGGGTGTTCGCCTGTTACCTCGGCATCCGCGTCGCCATCCTGGTGGTCGGGTGGCGGTCTCGGGCCACGCTGCGGGCCATGTTCGCCTGGCCGGCGCGGGTGTGGGCCCTGATGCGACATCGCCCTGCAGCCGAGCGAACCAATGACTCGGCCGATGAGCTGCACGACGCCCTCCAACTCGTCCGCACCGCGCCGGCACGGGCGCTGCCCACCACGGTTCACGCGTTGATCGTCGACGTGGTCGGCGTGATCGAATTGTGGGCGGTGTGCCACGCGATCGGTTCCGGTACGACACTCGCTGTCGCCTTCATCGGGTACACCGTGGCGGTGCTGTTCACGATCATGAGCGTGTTGCCCGGCGGGCTGGGCTTCGTGGAGCTATCGCTCGGTGCGGTGTTGGTGTCGTTCGGTGCGACCGCCGTTTCAGCCGCGGCGGTCGTGGTCATGTACCGGCTCTTCGAGCTCTGGCTGCCACTCGTTGCAGGTGGCTTGGCGACCGTCCGCCTGTCGAAGCGGAACGTGCCCTGACTCGGCGCTCGACCCGCAACGGGATCGCCGTGCTGTCGGTCGCGGTCGGCGCCACCGACCTCGCGCTGGCAGCATCGGCGCGCACGCGCCTTCGCGCGGAACCGATCGTCGTGCAGTGGACGTACGAGGTGGTGATCGGCGGTCGCTACCTGCTGCTGATCGCCGGCATCGCGCTGATCCTCACCGCACACGGTCTGCAGCACGGCAAGCGCAATGCATGGCGCATCGCGATGGTCGCCGCGGCGTGGTCGATCGTCGGCCATCACATGAAGGAGGCCGACGCCGCCGGGTTGGCGAGCTGCGCCATACTGGTCATTGCCCTACTCGTCGGACGGCAGGCGTTCCTCGCCCGCCCTGATCGCCTGGTCGCCCGTAGCGGGTGGCGCCTGCTCGCCACCGGCGAGTTGGTCGTGATGCTGTACGGCGTCGCCGGCCTGTACCTGCTGGACACCGAGTACAGCGAGTCAACCACACTGCTGCAGTCGGTCGGTGATGTCCTGCGGCTACTGGTGCTGCTACCCACGCGCTCAGTCGTGGCGGTCACGCGACATGGCGAGTGGTTCGTCGCATCCGTTCGATTCGCAGCCCTCGTAGTGGTACTGATCGCACTCGTGCGCGTCGTGTCGGCGGTGATCGTTTCGCGTGGCACACCGAGTGACCGCAATGCGGTGGAATCGCTGCTCGAGAAGTGGGCGACCACGCCGCTGGCCTACTTCCACCTGCTCGGTGACAAGTGCTGGTTCCTCGCCGCTGACGGCGCGTCGTTCGTCGGCTACAAAGTCGTGGGAAACGTCGCCGTCGCGCTCGGCGAGCCGATCGGCGAACCGTCGAGTTGCGCGCTGGTGACGGAGCAGTTCGTCGAGTACTGCGGGCGAAGTGGTTGGACCGTCGCGTTCCACCAGGTCACTCAGGCCGGCGCCGAACGGCTCGCCGCGACCGGGCTGAAAGCGCTGAAGATCGGCGAGGAGGCGATGATCCCCGTGCAGACGTGGGACCTGGCCGGCGAAGGGTACAAGTGGCTGCGATCGGCACTCCGCCGGATCGAGCGAGCCGGTCTGAAGGTCGTGGAACTGTCAGCGCCGCTGACACCGCACGACGCCGAGCAGCTGCGAGAGGTATCGGACAGCTGGCTCGCCGACGGCCGTCACCGCGAGCGAGCCTTCACGCTCGGCCGATTCGACGTCGACTACCTCGACGAGACGTCGGTGCTGGCCCTGCGCGAAGACGACACCGGAAGAATCGTCGCCTTCGCGAACGTCATCCCGTCCTATCGATCGGCGGCCGGGAACTTCGACCTGATGCGTCGACGGCCCGATGCGCCGAACGGCGCCATGGACGCGCTCTTCGTCGCACTCATCGAACGCTTTCGCGCCGCTGGGCTCGAGAAGATGAGCCTCGGGATGGTGCCCTTCGCCGGTGCCGGCGGTGACTCGTTGCCGGCGAGGGCCATCCGCTTGCTGTACGAACGCGGCGAGCGGGCCTTCAACTCGCAGGGGCTGTTCCGGTTCAAGAACAAGTGGCAGCCCGAATGGGAGCCGCGGTACCTGGTCTACCAGCGCGATGTCGACCTGCCCCGCATCGCCGCCGCCGTCGCTCGCGCCGGCGAACTGGCCGACTCCCGATCAGTGACCACTCGGCTTCGCCGCATCGCTCGCAGGGTGCCGTTCAGCTGCGCGCTCATCGGCGTGATCACGTGGCTGATGATCGTCACCGCGATCGACACCGACGGCCACCCGGCGCTCCTCCGGGCCATCGGGCTGAGCTGGCACGACCTGATCCGCCTGCAGATGTGGCGGCTGCCGACGTCGCAATTGATTCAGACGAGTCCGGGCTTCGTTCTCAGCATCGTCGGTCTGTGCTTCGTCGCCGCGCCGATCGCCGAATGGCGCGCCGGCACGATCAAGGCCGTCGTCATGTTCTTCCTCTGCGACTGGGTATCCACGATCATCGTGTTGGTCGGCGAGCAGATCGTGGGAGGCACGCCGGCGGAGCATCCCTCGATCCGCGACGCCGGGTCGTCATCGGGCGCATGGGCACTGACGTTGCTGGCCGTGTCGACGATCCCCAACCGTCGTGTGCGAATCGGCGCGCTCGCCTCGGCGTTCGCCTTCCTGGTCGCGACCCTGGTGATCCACCGCCGCCTGTTCGACGTGCAGCACCTCGTCTCCGCCGTCGCCGCCCTGGCCGTGCTGTATCTGCTCGCCAGGCGCGATCGGCGACCCGGGACGGCAGCCGCATGATCCGTGTGCTCGGCCGACTGAGGTTCACGCTGGCCGTCGCCGCCGTGCTGGTGGCCACGCAGCTGATGGTGCACGATCAATCGCTTCATCGCCGGATGGTCGGCCGGTTCGGCACCACATGGGAGCTGCTGCTGCACGGTCAGCTGTGGCGCCTCGCCACCGCCATCCTCGTAGAGGACCAGCCCGGCATCCGCTGGTCGATCATGGTCCCGTTCCTGTGGGTCGGAGTGGCCGAGTGGCACCTCGGCTGGCGTCGCACCGGCCTGGTCTTCTTCCTGACCGATTGGCTCAGCACGGTGCCCGTCCTGATCGTTCTGCGGATCGCCTCGGCACACAGCGTTTGGTCCGCCACCGAACTGGCGCGCCTCGACGTCGGTACGTCATCGGCCATCTACGGCACTCTGGCCGCGTTCTGCGCGTCGCGTCGCGGATCGAACGCGTGGCTCGCCCCGACCATCGTGATGCAATCACTCGTCACGATCTGGTTGACCAACCGACGTCTGTTCGACATCCAACATGTTGTTGCCGCAGGTGTGGGGATCGGGTTCGGCTTGTGGTTCGCCCACAGCTCGCAGGCGATGCCGCCCGTCTCACGGTCCGGCGCCGATCGATTTTCAGGGTCACCGTCGTCGTGAAGGCTGCACCTTCGAAGCCGGCTCGATCGACGACATCGGCATCGGCGTCGGCATCGGCGACACACTTCCGCGGAGACATCGAGGGACTGCGAGCAGTCGCCGTTCTGGCGGTGCTCGCCTACCACGCCAAGCTCGGGCCATTCCACGGCGGCTATGTCGGCGTCGACGTGTTCTTCGTGATCTCCGGCTATCTCATCACACTGTTGCTGCTCCGCGACCTCCGGGCATCCGGCCCGCGAGCCCTCCCCGAGTTCTGGGCGCGCCGAGCGCGTCGCTTGCTGCCCGGATCATTCGTGGTGCTCGTCGCCACGCTCGTGATCGGCCGGCTGGTGCTCGATCCGTTGGCTCAGCGGGACCTGATGCGCGATGGGCTGGCGGCGACGACATTCACCGTCAACATCGTCTTTGCCCATCGCCAGAACGACTACTTCTCGGCTCAGCTCGCGCCATCTCCCCTGCTGCACTTCTGGTCGCTCGCCGTCGAGGAGCAGTTCTACCTTGGCTGGCCGCTGCTGATGCTTGCCGCCACCAGGGTCCGCCGAGCCGCTCGCTGGGTCCCGGCGGCATTGATAGCGACCCTCGCGGTGGTGTCGCTGATGCTGTGCATCCGGCTGACGCCGCATCATCGGTCCGCAGCCTTCTTCCTCCTGCCGACCAGAGCGTGGGAACTTCTCGCCGGAGCGGCACTCGCGGTCGGCGGCACCATGCCGAATCGAGTCCCGGGAGCGCTGCGGGCATGCGGCGGCTGGCTGGGCCTGGCGGTCATCGTGGCAACGGCCACGCGATTCACGGATCTCACCCGGTTTCCGGGGGCGGCGGCGATACTTCCCGTGGCGGCCACCGTGCTGGTGCTCGCCGCCGGTTCCGACGACTACCCATACGGTCCGAGGGCACTGCTGGACCGCCGCCCGATGGCGTGGGTTGGCGCGCGGTCGTACGGGATCTACCTGTGGCACTGGCCGGTGCTCGTTCTCTCGGCAGCGAGGTTCGGTCCGCTGAGTGCGGTGCAGCGCGGCGCGGCACTGATGTTCGCAGTGGCCTTGGCCGCGATCTCGTTCCGCCTCGTCGAAGACCCGGCACGTCGATCGGCATGGCTCGGCGCTCGCGCCCGACGGAGTCTGGTGGTCGGGGCCTCACTCGGTCTCACGGCAGCGGCTCTCGCTTCAGCCTTGCTCGCGCTCGCCCCATCACTCACCGGTGGTCACGTCGCCAGCGCGCCAACGCTCGCGGTTCCAAGCCCGTCGACCACCCTTGCGGCGGAAGTGGCGACGACCACCGAGTCGGCTGCGGCACCTGCAGCACACGAATCCAGCGTGCCGGGCACGACATCATCCGGGGCTGCCGGGCCGACCGCGGTGCCGACCACGCAGCCGACAATCGATGGCGCCATCGCGGCGATGGTCGCCGCCAACCTGACGACGTTGCAACAGGGCGTCACGACCGACGTGGTTCCGTCGAACCTGGCGCCGAGCCTCGCAACGGCGCGATCCGACAAGCCACAGATCTATGCGGACGGCTGCATCCTCAGCAACGGGCAGGTTTCCGGAAAGGACTGCTTCTACGGCGATACGACGTCAACGGTCACCATCGCCCTGTTCGGCGATTCTCATGCCGCTCAATGGTTCCCTGCGCTGCAGGAGATAGCGCTGCAGAACCACTGGCGACTCGACGTGCGAACCAAGAAGGGATGCCCCACCGCGGAGATCCCCATCGCCGATCCCGCCCGCGCTCCGGAGTGCGGGCCGTGGCGCAAGCAGGTGATGGCACACCTCGCTGACGAGCATCCTGACCTGCTCATCATGTCGGCCTATCGGTACACGACGACGCGCAACGCCGTCGGCGCCACCCCCGACGAAGTGTGGCGAAACGGCTTGCAGACGACACTCGACAACCTGCGGCCGTTGGCCCGCAACGTGCTCGTCCTCGGCGACACCCCCACCCCGCTCGACGACGTGCCGGGATGCGTCGCCTCGCACCTCCGGCACGTCAGCGCCTGCATGAACCCGCGGGACAAAGCGGTCCTGCCGGGACGTCTCTCCGTGGAGAGCGATGTTGCCGCTGCCCATCAGGCGTCCTTCGTCCCGACCGGAGACTGGCTGTGCACCGAGAGCGAATGCCCCGTAGTCATCGGCAACCTCCTCGTCTATCGGGACAACAGCCACATCACGACTGCAGCATCGCTCTGGCTGGAGCCGTATCTCCA
>JBDTYA010000071.1:0-1848 GCA_040005915.1 Ilumatobacteraceae bacterium | reverse complement strand
CGACGTACTTGCCGGCCTTGTTCTTCACAGACGCGAGCACCAGGTTGTTGGCCTTCGCATCACTGAGGTCCACGTATCCGATTGCACCGTTTGTTGCCGAGACGATCTGGGCGACACCGCTGTTGCCATCCCCGCGCTGAGTGCCGTCGGTCGGGAAGGAGGTGTCCTTCGCTGCACCGAGCTTCCACGCTCCGCCGGAGTCGGGGCCGGCAGCCTTCTCGAGGAAGGTGGTGAAGTTCTGCGTCGTACCCGAAGGATCGGCTCGAACGACAACCACGATGTCGGTGGCGGGAAGCGTCACGCCGGGGTTGTCGGCTGCAACGAGCGGATCGTTCCACTTGGTGATCTCGCGCTGGAAGATGGCCGCGACGCTGGTCGCGGACAGCTGTAGCTTGGCGACGTCGGGCAAGTTGTAGGACAGCGTGATCGGTGCGATCACGGTCGGGATGTATACGAAGGGGCCACCGGTGTACTTGGGCACGTCCGCTGCCTTCACCGTTCCATCACTGCCGACGAAATCCTTGAGGTTCGCCTGTAGGTCGGTCTGGCCCGTGCCGGAACCTCCGCCCCCATATTCCACGGTCAGGTCGGGAGCGATGTCTGCGAGGCGCGCGATCGAGTCGTCGTAGAAGCTCTTGGGGAACGTGGCACCGCTTCCGGCGAGTTTGCCTGTGAGCTTGGAGAAGTCGACGGTCGCCGGAGCTGCCGCGGCCGTGGTTGCTGTCGCACCGCCTTCGGTCGTCGCAACGGCTGCGACCGTCGTGTCAGCTGCCGGGGCGGCAGTCGAGCTCGTGGGTGCGTCCGAGACCACGGGCGCGGCGGTGCTCGAGGACTTCGAGTCGCTGCCGCAGGCTGCGGCGACGAACGAGAGTGAGATGATTCCGGCGATTACGAGTCGCCGCTTGACTGGGTTCACGTATGCGTCTCCTTGATTGGGGATGAACAACGTGGGCAACCGTAAAGATCGAAGTTGACGCGCAGGCGGTCGCTGGATGAACGGGAGATGAACCGAGAGTGAACGCTCTGGAACAGCTGGTGGTTCAGCGATAATGAAGGTCATGAGCGACACGACCCGGCCGGCGTTCGGCACGATCACCGAGCCGGCCCGACAGATCGACGTGATCCACGAGACCGATGTCTTGGTCGTCGGCTCGGGTCCTGCAGGCCTGGCTGCGGCGTTGGCCGCTGCACGAGCAGGGGTCGATGTGACCCTGGTCGAGCGCTTCGGTTGTTATGGCGGCAACATCACGGCGGTCGGTGTCGAGGGCATGGCGTGGTATCGGCACGAGCAGACGGTCGAGGCCAACGGCATCGGCCGCGAGTTCGAGACACGAGCGCACGACATGGGAGCAGCGGTACCGGAGAGCCAGTCGTTGTCGTTCGAACTCGACGCCGAGGGGTTCAAGCTGGTCGCTGACACATTGGTCGAGGAAGCCGGGATCCGCGGGATGTTGCACCGCACGTTCGCCGCGCCGATCATGGACGGCGACACGATCACCGGGATCATCACCGAGTCGAAAGCAGGCCGCGAGGCCATTCGCGCCGGCCGGGTGATCGACGCGACCGGCGACGCCGACGTCGCGTTCCGCGCCGGCGCACCGACGTTCCGCACGCCGAAGGAGGAGATGATGGCGGCGTCGGTCATGTTCCACCTCGCCGGCGTCGACAAGAAGGCGTTCATCGCCGGTGTCAAGGCCGACCCGCAGACCTACAAGGACTGGGCAGGCGGCGGCGAGTGGAACATCGAGACCGGCGGCAAGGAGGACGACATGTTCTCTCCGTTCCTCAAGCGGCCGTTCGAGCAGGCCATCAGGGATGGTCTGCTGCCCGCGACCCTGACGACGCTCG
>JBDTYA010000070.1:0-5900 GCA_040005915.1 Ilumatobacteraceae bacterium | reverse complement strand
GGCAGCATCGACTACACGATGGAGTCGGTGTTCGTCCCCAACGGCTGGAGCCACTTCGCCGTCACCACGACGCCAGAACGCGGCGGCAGCCTGTACGGCCTCGGCATCATCGGCTTCGCCGTCACCTGCCACAGCGGCTGGGCGATGGGTGTCGGCCGCCGGCTGCTCGACGAACTCGCCGCGCTCGTTCAGGGCAAGGCCGGCCGGCCCGGAGCCCAGGCCGACAGCGCCGCGTTCCAACTGGGCTACGGCGAGGCCGAGGCCAAGTTCCGCGCCGCCCGGGCGTTCGTGATGGAGTCGTGGCAGGACCTCTCGAAGAGCCTCTACGCCGGCGACGAGATCTCGGTGCGCCAGCACACCCTCGTCCGCCTCGCGCTGGCCCACATCACCAAGACGCTCCACGAGATATCCAGCTTCGTGTACCTCAGCGGAGGCACGACGGCGCTACGCCGCGGCACGATCCAACGGATGTACCGCGACGCGCACGCCGGCACCCAGCACGTCACATCCGGGCCGGCGATCTGGCAGACCTGCGCACGCGAGCTGATGGGCGTCGCCGAAGGCAAGCAATGGCAGTTCCTCGACCTCGTCGATCCTCACTGAATCAGCGCGCCTGAACTCAGCGCGCAAGGCGCTTGGCCCAGCCGAGGGCGTGATCCAAGGAGCCCGTGAAGGCAAGCCCCTTCCAGGCGATGTCGAATGCGGTACCGTGATCCACCGAGGTGCGCACGATCGGCAGGCCAACGGTGACGTTGACCCCGCTCTCGAACGCCAGCAGCTTCATCGGCGTGTGACCCTGATCGTGGTACATGCACACGATCGCATCGAAGCGCTTGCGGTGCACCGCTTGGTGGAAGACCGTGTCGGCCGGGTGCGGTCCGCTGGCATCGATGCCGGCCCCGCGCGCCGCCTCGATTGCGGGCACGATCTCGTCGGCGTCCTCCGACCCGAACAGACCGTGTTCGCCGGCGTGGGGATTGACGCCGCACACAGCGATCCGCGGGTGCTCGAGGAAGCGGTGCAGCGTCTCGTGGGTCAGCTCTATCACCTCGGTGACCCGGGCCGTGGTGACCCGGCGTATCGCTTCTTGCAGCGACACGTGGGTGCTGACATGGGTGACTGCAAGATCGCCCGCGGTCAACATCATCGTGAACCGCTGAACACCGCACGCCTCGGCAATCAGTTCGGTGTGACCGACGAACTGCGGGTCGCTGAGCTGTGTCGCCTCCTTGTTCATCGGCATCGTCACGATGCCGGCAACCATGCCTGCGAGCGCGGCCGTCGTCGCCGCGACGACGTATTGCCGCGCAGCCGCGCCCGACGTCGGATCGATCTCGCCGGGACGATGATCAGCAGCCTGCAGCATTCCCGCATCGACGACCTGCAGCGCGCCCGGGCGCCACTGCCGCAGATCGATGATCGGCTCGATGTCGACGTCGAGGCCCAGCAGTTGGGCGCCGTGGCGGAGGATGCTCAGGTCGCCATAGACGACGACCGGCTCGTCGGAGAAGGCGCCTTCCGCAGCGCGTCGCAGCACGATCTCGGGGCCCACCCCGCTGGCGTCACCCATCGTGATCGCCATCGGTGTCGTCGTGGTCGGCTGAGTCGTCATCTTGTCACCAGGTCCACCAGCGTATTGGCTGTGCCGAAGCCGCCGGGCTTGCTGGCCACCCGCAAGGTGCCGCCGTCGATCGTCGTATCACCCAGACTGACTCCGACATCGATCGAGCCGAAGATCCGCACAACATTGTCGCCGATGAACGCCTCGGCCGTGTCGCCACCGACCAGCACCACGCTGCGCGCCCGCCGTTGCGCCACCAGGCGATGCGCTCGGGAGGCGACCTCTGTCGCAATGGACTGCGAATCGCCGATTCGTTCCTCGGGCGAGGTCACCACATCGAAACCGGCGTCGGCAACGCGGGCGATCTGGGCGCGGCTGACGGGGTGAAGGCTCGCGCAGACCACCACGACCGGCTTCGGCAGCAACGGCACCGGCAGTCGAACGACCGAGTCGGCCGGAGCCGAGAGCCTGGCAACGGCTCCGACGACCGACGCCGGGCCGCCCAACACGACGTCGTCGAAACCGAGCGCCAGCTCGACGAGCTCGTCGATGTCGTCGAGCGACTCGGCGTCGACGATCGCCACTCCCCCGTCGGATCCCGTCAGCCACGTTGCCAACGAGCGCCGACCGGTCAGCTCGGGGCCGGGCAGGGCCTCGCTGGGCCGGCTGCTGCGAACGGGCAAACGCGGATCGTTGGCCAGATCGCTGTTCGCAACCGGCACATCGTTGACGTACACGACGCCCCCGCGACAGACGCGACCGGCCATCGGGTGCGACGGGATCAGTACGACGCGGCGCCCGGCGTCGACGAGCGCAGCCAACTCGTGTGACCAGTTGCCGCGCAACGTCGAATCGATCTTGTGCACACGATGGGCAGCGCCGGTCGATGCGGCGATGCGCCGACGGGCCTCGTCGGGATCGAGGTGCCGCGAGCGGAGATCGATGACAGTGCAATCGCCCGACGGACAAGCCGAACCGAACGGCACGACGAGGACGCTCAGTCCGGTGTCCGCGCATGCCGCACCGGCCTCGGTCGCGCCCGTGCTGTCGTCGGCGGTCACCATCAACAACGCCGACCGCTGCCTCATTCGCGGGCGCGGGCCAGGCCGTCGACCACGATCGCGTTGTCGAGCATCGCCAGCGTCGACGGCGGAGTCAGCACCTTGATCGCCCTGCTGCCGCCGCCGAGGATGATCCGGTGGCGGGCCATGACCGCGGCGTCGATCCAGATCGGCAACCCGGGCGGCAGCGCGAACGAAGTGACACCGCCGATCTCCATCCCCGTCAGTGCCATCGTCTCGTCGGCCGAGGCGAACGACGCCTTACGAACCTCGAGGCGCCGACGGACGACACCGTTGACATCGAGTCGTGTGGACGCAAGCACCACGCAGGCGACGGGCCGCGGGCACTCTCCTTTGCCGACCACGATGATGGTGTTCGCCGAGTCGTCGGGCGAGTAGCCGTAGGCCTCGCAGAACGCGGCGGTGTCGGCGAGCGCCGGATCGCACGCAACGATCTCGTGATCGGCGCCGAGCTGGTTCAGGTGAGCGATGACCAGCTCTTGCGGATTCACGAGGTATGGCGTACCACGACGAAGGACTCGTCCTGAAACCAGAGACCGCCGTGCTTCAACACGACATCGGCGGTGGCGTCGAGGTACCTGCCCTCCATCAGCACATCGGCAGTTCGCTCGTCCTCGACCTGGGCGACGTACACCGCCGCGTTCCACGCGGCCATGGTGGTCGACGTGCTGATGCGATTCGACACCTCGTTGGGCATCGCGTGCAGGTGGTAGCTGAACAGCGAAGCGGCATCGCTGGTGCCTTCGAAACCGAAGTCGGGCGCGCCGTCTCCGTTCAACTGGGCATCCAGCTCCTTGATCAACTTGTGGCGCGGCGTGGCGAAGGGATCCTCGGCAGGCCAGATCTTGCGGATGATCTCCATACCAGGATCGTGACCTGTCGACTGCACGACCACCAACCGTCCCGCCGGCGCGAGCGCCTTGGCCAGCGGCGCCAGCACGTTCTTCACCTTCGTAGTCGCCGACGTGCGGCTGCGGTACGGCTGGGCGGCCAGCACCAGGTCGTACTCGAACGGTTGCGGCCCGCCGGTAGGGCGCGGGATCAGGTCATCGAGCGCGAACGCCTGATCGTCGCGGTAGAGCACCATCACCGACGGCGTCACGTACACCGGGTTTCCAGTCTTCGCGCTCGAAGCTGTCTGCCAGCCCTGGGTGAGATGATCGTCGAGCTCGTGGATCTGTTGGAAGAACTCGTGCGACGTGTTGCCCTTCAGCGGCACGTCGACCCAGCGGACCTTGTCGTGGAACTCGGCGGCATTCGGGAACAGGTGCGGTGCCTCGGCGTAGAACATGTTTGTCAGCACGATCACCGACTGGGGATGCTCGGCAAGCCTGTCGGGCAACGTGGCGAGCGTGAGTCGCGTGTCCTCCATGCTGACCTCTTTGCCGACGACGAAGAAGGGCACGGTCGGCAGGCGCCGATGCATCTCGCGCAGCACCTGGCTCAGCACCATGCCGTTGCCGGTACCGGCATCGAACAGTCGCAAGGCCGGGGGCCGCGGCACGATCTGGCCGATCTCGCGGCCGATTCGTGCGGCGACTTCAGCCTTCTCGCTCGTCGTCATGACGAACAGCAGGTACTTCTCGCGGTTGTCGAAGAAGCGGAATGGCTCCGCCTTTGCGGCCAGCGCGGCTTTCTCCTGAACCTCTTCGATCTCGGCCATCTCAACCCCCGTTCGACTTGCCGCACCGTACCTCCGCGCCACTCGACGACCATCACGCCGGTTCGTCGGTGGCGAACCGTCGAGCGGCCGACGCGGAGTCTGCCGTGCGGATGTCAGCCCTTGCGGGCGAGATCGCCGATGATCTGCTGCGAGGCGAGCTTGCCCGGGCCGCCGGAGACGCAGCCACCCGGATGGGTGCCCGAGCCACATTGGTAGTAGCCGTCGATCGGCGTGCGGTACTGGTTCCAGCCGGGTGCAGGCCGGAAGAAGTACATCTGCGGCGCCAGGAACTCACCCGCGAAGATGTTGCCTTCGCTGAGCCCGACGACTCGCTCGATGTCGAGGGGTGTCACCACTTCGCGATGCAATACGAGATCGCCGAAGCCGGGGAAGAACGACTCCAGCGTGGCCTGCACGTTGTCGCCGAAGTTCTGCCGCTCGGTGTCCCAATCGCTGCCCTTCAACTCGTACGGGGCGTACTGGATGAAGCACGACATCACGTGCTTGCCGGGAGGCGCCATGTCGGGGTCGACCAGCGACTGCAGGCACGCATCGATGTACGGCCGCTTGCTGTACCACCCGTACTTGGCGTCGTCGTATGCATGTTCGAGATAATCCATCGATGGACCGATGTTGGTGAAGCCACGGAACTGGTCGGTGCGATCGCCGAGCGCGGGATAGCGCGGCGGGCCGTCGAGGGCGAAGTTGACCTTCGCCGAGGTGCCCTGGAACCGGAAGCGGCGGATGCTGTCGTTGAGCTCGGTGGGCAGCTCGGCCGGATCGACGAGTTGGGTGAACGTGCGACGCGGGTCGAGGGAGCTGACCACGATCTTGGCGTTCAGCTCGGTACCGTCGGCCAACGCCACGCCCGTTGCCCTGCCGTTGTTCGTGATCACATGATCGACCGGGGTGTCGACGACGATCTCGGCGCCGAAGGCCTGCGCCGCACGCGCCAGCACTTGGGTGAACCCACCGTTGCCACCCTTGTGGAACGCCCACGATCCGAAGTGCCCGTCGTGCTCGCCGAGGTTGTGGAACAACAGCACCAAGCCCGAGCCCTGAGACCGCGGACCGACCTTGCTGCCGATGATGCTCGACGACGAGAGCCAGCCCTTGATGATGTCGCTCTCGAAGTAGTCGTCGAGGAAATCGGCTGAGCTGCCGGTGAGCAATCGGATGCAGTTCTGCAGCACGCGCGACGGCAAGGCCTTCATCCGCCGCGCCAGGTCGGCGAGCTGCAGCGCGTCGGCCGGGTCGTTGCCGAAGAGGTTGGGTGGCGCCGCGTCGACCAGCGGCTTCAACGCCTGACAGACCTGCGCCATGTCGAACTCGTATTGGTCCATCGCATCGGCGTCGTGCTTGCTGTGCCGGGCGATCTCCTTGAGGTTCTCGTTGCGATCCGTGCCCATCAACAGGTAATCGCCGTTCTCCATCGGGGCGAACGCGCTGGGCATCTGGATCGGCATGAAGCCGTGCTTGGTGAGCTCGAGCTCATGGATGATGTCGGGTCGCAGCAGGCTGAGAGCGTACGAGAACGTCGTGAAGTGAAAGCCCGGTATGAGCTCTTCGGTGATCGCCGCGCCGCCGACGATGT
>JBDTYA010000069.1:0-3163 GCA_040005915.1 Ilumatobacteraceae bacterium | reverse complement strand
TCGGCGACTGGCTGTTGATGGTCGCACTCCCGGTCTACGTGTTCATCCAGAGTGGATCGGGTTCGGCAACCGCAATCCTCTTCGTCGTCGAACTGATAGCCGCGCTCGCACTGGGCCCGGTCGGTGGCAGCCTCGTAGACCGCTGGGACCTGCGCCGCACGTTGATCGTCACCAACATCGCCCAAGCCCTGACGCTGTTGCCCCTTCTCGCTGTGAACGGACATCGCATCTGGCCGGCCTACCTCGTCGTCGGCGCCCAGGCGCTGTTGACGCAGATCAACAATCCGGCGTCGGTTGCTCTGCTGCCGCGAGTCGTCGCGCCAGCTCAGCTGACGGTCGCGAACGCGGCCAACTCGACAAGCGCCAGCTTGGCGCGCCTCATCGGCTCACCGCTGGGCGGGCTCGCGGTGGGCCTCGGCGGCATCGGCACGGTCGTGATGATCGACGGCGTCAGCTTCGTCGCCGTCGCGATCGCGACATCGCTCGTGCGATCCGACACCGCGCCGATCACTGCCGACGTCGACACAGGCGAAGTGGTGACCAGTGGAGTTCGCGCCGGGCTCCGCGCCGTCAGCGGGCATCGATCATTGCGAGCACTGATCCTGATCGACGGGTTCGGCCAGATCGCTCAAGGCTTCTTCTTGGTCCTGTTCGTCGTCTTCGTGGTTCGCCGGCTCGAGGGCGGAGGCGTCGACGTCGGCATCATCCGCGGCAGCATGGCCGTCGGCGCGATCATCAGCGCGGCCTTCATCGGCAAGTTCCTCGCCGACCGATTCGGCCCGATCACCTTGTTGACCGCCGGGTACGTCGGCATGGGAGTGACGTCACTGCTCTTCTGGAACATGCCGTTGGTGACGACGGTGTTGTGGGTCTACGCGGTGACCTTCGGCCTGTCGGGCATTCCGGGTGCGGCGATGGGGATCGGCATCTTCACCGCCATGCAACGCTTCAGCCCTACGGGCATGCTGGGTCGCGTGGTCGGCATGGCCGGCGCGCTCGATGGGCTTGCCCGCGCCGCAGGATCCTTGCTGGCAGGAGTGCTCGTTTCACGCGTCCACCTCGTGGTGCTGCTCGACGTGCAAGCCGCCATATACGTCGCCTGTGGAGCGCTGGCATACCTGTTCATCCGCGACGGACGGGAACGGGCTTTCGCTGCCGGATAGCTGACGGGTCGCCCGAGCATGCTCGGTGTGTCGGTCGAGGGTTAGCAGGTTCCTCAGGATCACGGACCAGAGATGCGTGCTCACTGAGAGTGCAGTTCTGGCAAAAGTCTTAAGTCTTTTGTCGCATTGCGCACGCTTCAGGTCGTAGTTCACACTACGACCTGACGCACTAATCCAGTGCGTCAAGGGGACGGGACAACAAAATGAACCTACGTATGACAACCGCGGCTCCGGCCGTGTCCACATCGGCCGACACGATTTTGCGCGGGCTCGGCGCCGCGTTAACGATCGGTGTCGCCCAGATCCACTTCCTCGATGTCTTCGACAAGTTCAAGGAGAACGTCGGCCAAGGATGGATGTTCGCAGCGCTGATCGCGGGCTGTCTCGTGGCGGCCTTCGCCTTGGTGCACCGCTCGGGCACGGTGGTGTGGCTTCTGGCCGCGTTGTGCGGGCTCGCACCGCTGGCCGCTTACATCATCAGCCGGTCGGTCGGGCTCGCCGGCGCGAACGACGACATCGGCAACTGGACAGAACCACTCGGGCTCGCCTCGATCAGCACCGAGGTGTCGCTGATCCTCGTCAGCGCCTACGCACTCCTCTTCCTGCGTCGAACTGCACAGGGCGAGCGTTGATGGGCAATCGCTGGGGCGCACGCTTCTAGCGAGTCGACCAGCGGTTACGGGCAGCGTGGCACGGCCCGAACACCCGTGCCACCGCACCCGGCAGGCGTGGCGATGGATCGAGTTGTCGGTCCAAGTCGTCGAACGGCTCCGGTCGCACGTGTTGACCGATCTGTCGTCGTCGGGTAATGTACAACCATATGGTTGTACATGAGAAGCGAGGAGAGCAGGCCCAAGCGGGTCGCACCGACTTGCTCTTCCACGCATTGTCGGACGCGACCCGACGCGACATCGTGCGCGTGGTGATGCGCGGAGAGCACTCCGTGTCGGATCTCGCTCGTCGCTACCCGATGAGCTTCGCCGCGGTGCAGAAACACGTCGCCGTACTCGAGCGGGCCGACCTCATCACCAAGCACCAGCGCGGACGCGAACGAATCGTGCGCGGCCGGATCGACGCCGTGCGCGACGTCAGTCACCTGTTCGATGAGCTGGAAGCCATCTGGCGGGACCGACTGCAGCGGTTCGGCGAAGTCCTCGCCGAACCCGAGACCACACACCCAGGAGACACGCAATGACCGTGACCGATGTTCACAAGGACCCGACTGCCCTGACCATGCTGGTGACGAGCGAATGGGAGGCACCCGCGGCCAGCGTCTGGCAGCTGTGGGCCGACCCCCGCAAGCTCGAGCGATGGTGGGGGCCGCCCAGCTACCCGGCCACCGTCGTCGAGCACGACCTGCGACCGGGCGGGAAGGTCAGCTACTTCATGACCAGTCCCGAGGGTCACCGGTATCACGGATGGTGGAAGGTCGTAGCTGTCGACGAGCCGCGTCGTCTCGAGCTCCAGGACGGCTTCGCCGACGGCGAGGGCAAACCCAAGGACGACATGCCGGTGGTGCACTCGATCGTCACCTTCGACGAACTGTCGAGCGGGTCCACGCGCATGTTGATCGAGACCCGCTTCCCGTCGCGGGAAGCGATGGATCGAATGATCGAGATGGGCATGGAGGAAGGACTCGCCGCAGCCATGAGCCAGATCGGTGCAATTCTCGTAGGCGATTGATCGCCGCGTCACGCATCCGGCTGCGACCGCGGCCGCCCGACATCGAGCGGGGCCGTATCAGCCGGTACGTTTGCTTCGATGAGCCCGCCCTTCACCCATGTGATCGAGAGCGAAGCCGAGCTGCGCGACCTGTACCGAATGCCCCACGAGGGCACAAAGATGAAGATCCAGGGAAACCTCGATTCGCACGCTCGTACGTTCATCGAGGCATCGCCCTTCATCCTCGTCGGCACGACATCGCCGGACGGAACCGGCGATGTCTCGCCGAAGGGCGGACCGCCAGGGTTCGTCGTCGTGCTCGACGACAACCGCATCGC
>JBDTYA010000068.1:0-7570 GCA_040005915.1 Ilumatobacteraceae bacterium | reverse complement strand
GCCGTGGGGGTGGCCTGCCTTGCCCTGACCGATCGCCCTTTCGATGAATGGGCCGACGAGGCGTTACAGCTGTGGCCTGCTCTCAGCGACGCGGTGCTCGCCGAGGCATCGGCATGACGTATCGGCCAGGCGATCGAGTCCGGTTCGAGACGACCGGAGACGACGGCTGGCCATTGATCCGGTACGGCTTCGTCGGCGGTGTCTCCGGCAACGGCGGGCCCGTCGTGGTGATGCTCGATGGCGAACTCAGTGGCGACGTGGTGAACCGCGCCGAGTTGCAACCGGTGACGATCACCAGCATCGAGTTGTGCCTGCGCGGCGCCGACCTCATCGACGATCCTGAGCTTCGACGCGGCCTCGTCGCGCTGTGGCACGCCGAGGCAGACTCGGCCGGTTTGGACGTCGACGAGTTGCATGCCATCGGTGATGGCCAGCGCGAGTCCGACGCTTGCTGGGCGCTGGCAGAACTGCTGACAGCCGACCAGCACTACATCGTGCGCGCCATCCAACTCCCGCACGAACCCGAGATCATCCGGGTCCGTGCCGAATACCGCAACGACAGCTAGGGCTGGGCGACCTCAGCTCAGGCGCTCGATGATCATCGCCATGCCCTGACCGCCGCCGACGCACATGCTCTCCATGCCGAAGGTCTTGTCCTCGTACTGCAGGCCGTGGATGAGGGTTGTCATGATCCTGGCACCGGTCATGCCGAACGGGTGACCGAGCGCGATCGCACCGCCGTGGACGTTCAGTTTCTCCATCGGGATCCCGAGGTGCTTGGCCGACGGGATGACCTGGGCGGCGAACGCTTCGTTGATCTCGACGAGGTCGATCTGGTCGATGCTCATGCCGGCGCGGGCGAGCGCCTGACGGCAGGCTTCGATGGGGCCGAGGCCCATGATCTCCGGGTTGATTCCCGTGACCCCCGAGGCGACGATGCGGGCCAGCGGCGTGATGCCCAGCGCCTTGGCCTTCGTATCGCTCATGACCATCACCGCGGCGGCGCCGTCGTTGAGCGGGCAGGCGTTGCCGGCCGTGATCGTCCCGTCCGGACGAAACACCGGCTTCAACTGGCTGACCGTTTCGTAGTTGGTGCCGGGGCGCGGGCCGTCGTCCTTGTTGACGATCGTGCCGTCCTCGAGCACCAACGGAGTGATCTCCTGCTCGAAGAAACCATTCTCGACGAACTCGCACGCCAGGTTCTGCGAACGCACACCGAAGCGGTCCATCTCCTCACGAGTCACGCACTCTGCCTCGACCACGTTCTCGGCCGTCTGGCCCATCGCGATGTACATGTCGGGCAGTCCCGACGCCGGGGTCCACGGACCTTGGCCGCCCTGGGCACGAAGCTTGGTGCGCTCGCCCGACGGCTTGAAGATCGCGTTGGGTGCGGTGTCGCTGGCGCCCGAGGCGTACCGGCTGACGGTCTCGACGCCGGCGGCGATGAAGCAGTCGCCCTCGCCGGCCTTGATGGCGTGGAATGCCATGCGAATGGTCTGCAGGCTCGACGAGCAGTACCGGTTGACGGTGACACCGGGCACGTCGTCGAGACCGGCGAGCACCGACACGACGCGGGCGATGTTGAAACCACCCTCGCCAGCCGGCTGGCCGATTCCCATCATCAGGTCGTCGATGTCGCCGCTCTGCACCTGAGGCACCTTCTTCATGAGGGCCTCGATGATCTGCACCGACATGTCGTCGGGGCGCATGCTGACGAGCGAGCCTTTGTTGGCCCGACCGATCGGGCTTCGGGCGGTGGCGACGATGACAGCTTCAGGCATGGCGATTCCCCTTGTTGGAGCCTTGTTCTCGATTGAAGTTAACGGGTGTCGACGACGCGGAACGTCTCGGCTGCGGCGCCGTCCGGCAGGTCGAACTGCTTGGCGGTCCTGGCCAACCATTCGCGGACCATCGTCTCGGTACGCTGCGGATCGGTGTGCTGGCTGACGTGACACATCAGCGCGGCGATCTTGCGGTCGATGGCCGCAGTGACGTCGATGGCGTTGGTGCCGTCGCCTCCACCCTGGATCCACACTTCGTCGACTGCCCATGGCTCGACCTCTTCGCCGAACAAGTCGGGGAATGCGAACGGGTTGCGTGCATCGGGGTAGACCGCGCACAGCGTCGCCTCACCGGCGGCAATGTGGTCGGGGTGGCTGGAATAGATCCGATCGAGGTTGCGCTCGGGGCTCTGCGTGATGACCACACGCGGCCGAACACGACGGATGACCGTGCTGATGTCGGCCCGAAGTTGCAACGTCACCATCAGGCGGCCGTCGCCGTACCCCAAGAAGTGAAGGTCGGTGACACCGACAATCTCGGCTGCGTCGGTCTGTTCCTTGCGACGGAGCAGCGCCATGTCTTTGCGGGCCACGGCACGATCGCTGCCACCCGCGTCGCCGTCGGTCACGATGCAATACGTCACCTGCACCCCAGAATCGGTCAACATCGCGACGGTGCCCGCAGCACCGAAGTCGACATCGTCGGGATGGGCGGTGACGACGAGCGCTCGCTCGATCTCCGGAAACGTCAGCACGCCACGAGCCTACGAGGAACGCCGGGCATCGCTACTCTCGCAGGATGGCCGACACCGTTGAACTGGGCACATTCGAGTTGTCCGATCCCGAGTTCTGGATCGCGCCACGGTCGTACCGGCACGACGCATTCCGCACGCTGCGCCACGCCGACGAGCTCCTGTTCTTCGAGGAGTGGTTGTACGAGGGAAGCCCATTGCCGAAGGGACCGGGATACTGGGCGATCCCACGCCACGACGACGTGTGGGCGGCGAGCCGCAACCCGCAGGTGTTCATCAGTGGCCGCGGCGTGAACATCGGCGACATCCCGCAGGAGATGAACGAGTTCATCGGCTCGATGATCGCGATGGACGACCCGCGCCACTTCCGGCTGCGGAACATCGTCGCCAAGGGTTTCACGCCGAAGCAGATCAGCCAGGTCGAGGGATACGTACGCACCAAGGCAACCGGCATCATCGACCGTCTCATCGATCAGTTCCCCGATGGAGAATGCGACTTCGTCGAGCAGATCGCCGCTCCGCTCCCGCTGCAGATCATCTGCGAGATGATGGGCATCCCTCCCGATGACGAAGCCCAGATCTTCGCCTGGACCAATGTCGTGCTGGGCGTCGGTGACCCTGAGTACGTCGGCTCGTTCGAGCAGCTGATGGGCGTGCTCATGCAGATGTTCACGTATGCCCAACAACTCGGCGAAGATCGGCGGGCGAACCCGGGCGGCGACATCGCCTCGGTGCTGATGCACGCCGAGGTCGACGGCGAGCGGCTGACCCCGCAGGAGTTCGGCTCGTTCTTCATCCTGCTCGTCGTGGCCGGCAACGAGACCACCCGCACTGCCATCTCCCACGGCATGAAGATGCTGACCGACAATCCGGACCAGCGACGAATGTGGTTCGACGACTACGAGACACACGTCAAGACAGCCGTCGACGAGATCGTCCGCTGCTCGACACCGGTGATCCACTTCAGGCGCACCGTCACCGAGGACATCGTCGTGCACAACACCAAGATCGAGGCCGGGCAGAAAGTGGTGCTGTGGTACAACTCGGCGAACCGCGACGAGACGGTCTTCGCCGATGCCGACAGGTTCGACGTCACCCGGCCGTTGCAGCCTCAGCAGGTCGGCTTCGGTGCCGGTGGCCCGCACTTCTGCCTCGGTGCCAATCTGGCCCGCCGCGAGATCGCGGTGATCTTCGACGAGATCCGCAAGCGGCTTCCGAACCTGGTGGTCACGTCGGAGCCCGACTACCTGCAGAGCGCGTTCATCAACGGCATCAAACGGATGCGCTGCAGTTGGCTCTAGCCGGACCAGCCCGTGCGATCAGCGAGCGCGAGGTGCTCGACGTCGGACAACTTGGTGAGGCTGAAGGTGTGGCCGTCGCCAAGTCGAAGCGACACCAATCGGGTGATCGATGCATGCCCCGTCACGAACCGATCCCATTCCCACGGCACGGGTTCGAGTCCCAGGAGATGACAGAGCAACACGCCGTCGGTGCCCGCGTGGGCGAAGACCGCGATGCGCCGTTCGGGTTGATCCATGTGCCACACCGGAAGGATCTGCTTGGTGCGGTAGACGCCACGGGCCGCCAAGAACTCGTCGGCGCCGGCGCGCACGCGCTCGACGAAGTCGCGCGAAGCTTCTCCCCCGACAACACCGTCCCATCTCGCCGAGGCCGCACGCGAGCGCTCCTCCTCGTACGCCTTGCTCGACAGTTCGGCGGGCGTGCCGTGCCAGTTGGGCTCGCGGATCTCCTCCAGGAACGATTCGATCACCTCGGGTGCGCCGCGACGCGCGAGCGATGGCTGTGCGGTGAGGCGCGGCCTCAGTAGAGGCGAGACGACGATCTCGTCGAACACCTCGCCGTCCAGCGCCGCCGCCACCTGCTCGGCCTGTCGATGACCGCGTTCGGTCAATGGCGGGTCGACGACGTTGAGGCCGTCACGCACCCACTCCGGCTCTCCGTGGCGGATCAACACTATTTCCATCTCGTTCCTTTCACTGGCGGCGATCGTAGACGTCGATAACGTGCACGCCGGTGGAACCGCAGCATCCTGCAAGCCAAAGCTCCGGATGGCACCGCGATCCGTTGGGCCGATTCGAATACCGGTACTTCAACGGCGTGCAGTGGACGTCGGATGTCGCCGTCAACGGTCAGCGGTACGTCGACTCACCTCCCGAGCAACTGGTTCCGAGGTTGCAGCCGTCGACGCCCTCGCGTGGCATGGCGATCGCCTCGTTCGTCACGGCGCTGTCGGCGGTGATGCTCGGATGGGTGCCGTTCATCTTCATCCTCGCCGCATGTGCCGCGGTCGCAGCGATCGTCTTCGGCGTCCTCGGCCTGAGGTCCGCCCGCCGCAACGATGGGCGCGGGCGGCGATTTGCCGTCGCCGGATTGGCACTCTCACCGCTGGCACTCGGCGTATGCGTCGGCGGCCTGCTGTTCACGCAGGCCGTCATCCGCGACTTCCGGGACTTCGTCGAGCCCGGCCCGCACCAACTGTTCGTGCAGCAGCCGTGCACCGTCGATGGCGGCACGGCGACCCTGAACGGGACCATCGAGAACCTCGACGACAGGGCACACGACTACGGCATCGCCGTCGACTTCACCAACAGTGCCGGCACCACCGAGTCGGACACAGTCGAGGTCAACAGCGTCGCCGCGCACGCCACTGCGCCATGGTCCGCGTCGGCCGAGATCGGCGGCACGGCCGTGACGTGCCAGGTGACCAAGGTGCTCGGGCCCATCCTCGTGAAGTTCGACAACCAGAGCTGAACCGTCTGCCTATTGGGTGGAGGCCGTGGCGGTGATCCAGGCTTCGTACATCCGGGCGTAGGTACCGCCGGCCAACAGCAGCTCGGCGTGTGAACCGTCCTCCACCAAGCGACCGTGATCGAGCACCATCACCCGGTCGGCACGAGCGGCGGTCGACAGGCGGTGCGCGATGGCGATGGTCGTGCGGCCGGCGGCCAACTTGTCGAGCGCTCTGCCGATGCGCACTTCGGTCAGCGCATCGACCGAGGATGTCGCCTCGTCGAGCACCAGCACATCGGGATCCACGAGTGACGCCCTGACCAACGCGACCAGCTGGCGTTCACCTGCGGAGAGCTGATCACCACGCTGGCCGACCTCTGTGAACAACCCATGCGGGAGCGTCTCGAGCCAGTCGCTGAGATCGAGACCGACGATGGCTTGCTCGAGGTCTGGGATGCTGAGCATCGGCCGGGCGAACCCGAGGTTGAGGGCGATGGTGCCGTCGAACAGGAACGGCTCTTGCGGGACGACGACCAGGCGGGTGCGAAGGTCTTCGTTGGCCACCGCTGTCAACGGAACGCCACCGAGCCGGACGGTGCCGATGTCGGGGTCGGCGAACCTGGCGATGAGGCGCCCGAGGGTGGTCTTGCCGGAGCCGGTCTCGCCGACCACGGCCACCTGCTGACCCGCCGGTATCTGGGCGTTGACATCGAACAGGACCGGTGCCTCGTCCTCGTCGCCGCGACTTCGGTACCCGAATGTCACGTTCTCGATGCCGACGCTGAGGACGCCCGGCGGCAGCGTCACCGGGTGGACCGGCTCCGGCGGACCGATGGGGTTGTCCAACACGCCGAGCACACGCCGTAGCCCGGCGACGGCGGTCTGGGTCTGGTCGATCACCTCGGTGAACTCGGCGATCGGTTCGAGGAACCGGTAGGTCAGGAAGATGAAGCCGATCAGTGCGCCCGATGTCAGTCCGGCGCCCGGACCGCGGATGACACCGACGCTGACGACGGCCGCGACCGTCAGTACGCTGAACACCTCGCCAGACGGGAACAGGAACGCGCCGATGGTGCTGGCCCGGATGAACGAGTTCGAGCGTTCGTGGCTCGACCGCTTGGTCAGCGTCGCGTAGTGCGCGCCGGCGTCGTAGGCGTGCAGCGTTTCGGAACCGGAGACGACCTCGCTGACCGCCGTCAACACGTCGGCGTTGCGGGTGCGGGCTGTGTCATAGGCTGCAACGAGGTGGCGCTGTACCGCGCGCAGGACGAAAGCCAACGGCGCCGCCGTGGCGAACGCGACCAATGCCAGCGTCCAGTCGTACGCCAACATGACACCGGCGACCATCACCATCAACGTGCCGTCGAGCAACCAGGCCAGCGCTCCCCACGAGAAGAACTGCGACAACGTCTCGACGTCGCTGGTGACACGGGCGACCAGCGCACCCTTCCGCTCCTCGCTGTGGTCGGCGAGGCTGAGCCGGTGGATGTGCTCGAAGAGCCGCACACGCAGCGTGTACAGCGCCTCTTCGCTACGTCGCCCGAGCCGGGCGACGGCTGTACGTTGGGCGATCGTGGCGATGATGATGACGACCAGGCCGATGACGCCGAGCACTGTGACGACGCCGACCTTGACCTCGTCCTTCTTCAGGCCCCGGTCGATGGCCTGTTGAACCAGGATCGGGACGACCACACGGCCGGCGGACCCGACCATCGCGAGCCCGAACGTCGCTCCGATGCCGCGGCGCAGCGCCGGTGCGGCATCGACGCCCTTGCCGATCATCTGTATCGCCGACCACCGGCTCTGTGGCTCCGTCACGGCGCGACCTCGACCGTCTCTTCGGCTCGCTCGTGCTCGAAGGCCTCCATCAGGCGGCGGTAGGCGGGCACCGCGACCAACAGGTCGTCGTGACGGCCATGGGCCACCACGTGGCCATCGGCGAGGTAGAGCACGTCGTCGGCCAAGGCGATGGTCGACGGCCGCGACGCCACGGCCACGACCGTCGCATCCCGCAACGCGTCGCGCAGGTTGGCGAGCACACGCGCCTCCGTGCCCGGATCCAGTGAGGACGTGGTGTCGTCGAGCAGCAACGCAACCGGGCTGCCGGCCAGCGCGCGTGCCAGTGCGATGCGCTGGCGTTGGCCGCCGCTGAGGCCGACACCGCGCTCGCCGACGATGGTGCCGAGGCCATCGGCAAAGTCGTCGACGAAGCTCGCCTCGGCCGCGCGCAGGGCAGTTCGGATCTGATCGTCGCCGAGATCGCGGCCCATCGCGACGTTGTCGCGA
>JBDTYA010000067.1:0-6049 GCA_040005915.1 Ilumatobacteraceae bacterium | reverse complement strand
TCGTCACGCAGAACATCGACGAGTTGCACCAACATGCTGGGCACAGTGCGAGCAAGGTGATCGAGGTGCACGGCACGATGCGGTGGAGTCGCTGCTGGACATGCGACGACCGCCGCCCGATGCTGGAAACCTTGCGACGCGTGCGCGACGGCGACGAGGATCCGCATTGCCTGGTGTGCGGCGTCGGCGTGTTGAAGAGCGACACCGTCTCGTTCGGTCAGTCGCTGGTGCCGGAGGTGATCGACGCCGCATTGCGGACCGCCGACGAATGCGATCTGTTGCTTGCCGTCGGCTCGACGCTGTCGGTGTTCCCGGCAGCCAACGTCGTCCCACGGGCGAAGGCCGCCGGCGCCCGTGTCGTGATCGTCAACGGCCAACCCACCGCGATGGATCGGTACGCCGATGTCGTGTTGATCGGGTCGATCGGCGAGCTGCTGCCGGTACTGACCGGCCGAAACGAGCCGTAGCGTAATCCCGACCAATTGGGTAGGCTTTAGGTCATGGCTACCTTTCGAGATCTGCTGCACGCCGCAAAGGCGGAGATCACCGAGGTCGATACGGCAGGCGCCGCCGACCAGATCGCGGCCGGCGCGCTCGTGCTCGACGTCCGTGAGCCCGACGAGTACGACCAGGGCGCGCTGCCCGATGCGATCCACATCCCTCGCGGTCACCTCGAGGCGCAGGTCGAAGGCCGGCTGCTCGACAAGTCGGCGCCCGTGGTCGTGTACTGCGCCGGCGGCGTGCGCAGCGCATTCGCGGCGCGGACGTTGCAGGAGCTCGGCTACACCGACGTGTCGTCGGTCGCCGGTGGCTTCGGCAAGTGGAAGGACGAAGGCCGCCCGTGGAGGACACCGGTGGTGTTGACGCCCGACCAGCGCAACCGGTACCAACGGCACCTGTTGCTCCCCGAGGTCGGCGTCGCCGGTCAGGTCAAGCTGCTCGACAGCAAGGTGCTACTGCTCGGCGCCGGTGGCCTGGGCTCACCGGCGGCCCTCTATCTTGCTGCCGCGGGTGTCGGCACGATCGGCATCGTCGACATGGACGAGGTCGATGCCAGCAACCTGCAGCGCCAGATCCTGCACAACCTCGACCGCATCGGTGACCGCAAGGTCGACTCGGCCAAGAAGACGCTGACCCTGCTGAACCCCGATGTCGACGTCGTCACCTACGACACCCGCCTCGACGCCAGCAACATCATGGACATCATCGCCGGGTACGACGTGATCGTCGACGGCGCCGACAACTTCCCCAGCCGCTACCTCCTCAACGACGCCAGCGTGAAGCTCGGCATCCCCGTGGTGCACGGCTCGATCTTCCGCTTCGAGGGCATGGTCAGCGTGTTCCACCCGCTGGAAGGACCCACATACCGAGACATGGTTCCCGAGCCGCCGCCCGCCGAGCTTGCTCCTAGCTGCGCGGAGGCCGGCGTGTTGGGCGTGCTTCCCGGCATCATCGGCTCGATCCAGGCCCTCGAGGTGATCAAGCTGCTCTTGGGTCTCGGCGAGCCGTTGATCGGCCGCATCCTGTCTGTCGACACCACCGACATGTCATTCCGCACCTTCAACCTGCGCAAGGACCGCGACAACGAGGTCACCCACGAGAACCGCGACCGCATCATCATCCGCGACCTCGAGGGGCTTTGCGCTCCGGGCCTGCACGACTGACGCACTACTGTTCCTGTCGTGCTGGTAGCGGCGGGGCAGCGTGAAACGACACGGCGTCTGTGGGTGCATGGGCCCATCGCCGACGTCGCCTTGGGATGGTGTTGGCTCCCGATCGCGCTGATCGTGCACGCGGCCGAACCGCACCTGACAACTGTGCGGTCGATCATGGGGGTGATCTTCCTGATCTCGTTCGCCCACCAACCCTTGACCCTCGGCCTGGTGTACGGCGATCCGATGCAGCGCGGCGCGCATCGCCGGCTCTACCGATGGGCACCCTGGTTGGCGTTCGTGTTGATCGTGATAGGGCTCAATGTCAGCCTCACCGCTGTCGCCTTGATGGCCGGTCTGTGGAACGCCGAGCACACGTTGATGCAGCGGTACGGCGTGATGCGCATCTACGGACGCAAGGTCGGCGATGAGCATGCCCGGCTGGAAAAGCCGATGCTCATCGTCTGGCTCGTTGCCGCGATCTCGTACATCGGTGGGTACGTCGACCTGCACCGGTTGGTCAGCAAGCTCGGCTTCGGTGGCACCAATGCGCGCAGCGTCAAGTTGCTGGGCGAGCTGTCGCCCTACGCACGGGTGCTCTTCTGGGTCGCCGCTCCCGTCGGGGTCGTCCTCGTCGCAAGGTGGTGGAAGGCGGAGCGCCGGATCGGTACCGCGGCAAGTCGCCCCAAGCACTGGTACGCGCTCGGCACAGCCGGGTTGGTTGTCGCGGTGATGGTGGATCCGATCGCCGGCGTCGCCGGTTATGTGGCAGCGCACGCCATCGAATACTTCGCCGTCGTGCACAGCTCGTTGCGCAAGCGCAGCGATGCCGCACCCATCGCCACGGTCACCCGTTCGCCCGCTCGGCGCGCTGCGGTGTACGTCGCCTACTTCGTCGCGATCGGCGCACTCGTCTACCTCACGAAGTCGCGATTCGACGGCCGGCTGTACGCGTTCGCGGTGCTCTTCTTCGGGGCGCTGCACATCCTGTACGACGGATTCGTGTGGAAGCTGCGGCGCCCGTCGGTGGCCGCCTCGCTCGGCATCTCGCCCAGCTAGCGAGCGGGTCCACCACGACCGCGCTTTCAGTCGAAGAGATCCGGATCCGTGCGACAGATCTCGTCCCACAACGGCTGGAACCCGAACCAGCCGGCGATGTGCGAGCCGGTGTTCTCGAACGTGTACTGGGCGTTGTCGTGCTCGATGATCTTCGGCGTGCCCGCCGCCATCGCCAGCAGCTGCGCCTGGCACGAACGGTCCATGCTGAGGAACCAGAAGCAGGCTTCGTCGACCGTCGTCCCGACCGTGAACAGGCCGTGGTTCTGATGAATCGCGGCCTTGCCGGTGGGGAACGCGGCGGCCAGTTCGTGACCGTCCTCGATGTCGAACACGACCTTGCCGCCCTGCTCGGTGACGACCCGGTGGTCTCCGTAGAACGCGCACGAATCCTGCGTGATCATGGCCAGCGGGATGCCGAGCGACGAGAACGCCTTGCCGTGCACGCTGTGACTGTGGGCCGCGGCGATCACATCGGGGCGGGCCTGGTGGATGGCGGAGTGGATGACGAAGGCCGCACGATTGACCGGTCGACTGCCGTAGACGACCTCGCCGCTGTGGTTGACGAGCAGCAGATCGCTGACGCGCACTTGACGGAAGCTCATCGCGAACGGGTTGACCCAGAAGTGGTCGGGGAACTCGGGATCTCTGACGGTGATGTGACCGGCCACGCCCTCGCCGAAACCGACACGACCGAAGATGCGCAATGCACCCGCCAACTTCTGCTTGCGATGCAGCCGCTCGTCCTCGATGTTCGCGAACTGGGGAGGACCGTCGAGGCCGACCACCTTCGGCGTCAACTCGATGCCGTCGATCGCCCGTACCCCGGATTCCGTAATCGTCATGGCGCCAACGATACGCCCTACGTGCATCGTCGACGATGGCAGAGCGGGGGTTGTCCCCACCCGACGCGGGCGTCGTAGAGTCGGCCCATGAACCGCGAGATCATGCCGACGACGATTGCGCCCCCTGCGGCCAACTATGCGCACGCGGTGCTCAGCGAGCATGCCGGCTCTCTGCTGCACATCAGTGGGCAGGTCGCTGCGCACCCGGACGGCACGATTCCCGAAGACGTCGCCGAGCAGGCCGCCGTGATCTGGTCGAACATCGCCGCAATCCTCGCCGAGGCCGGCATGGCGACGGCCGACATCGTCAGCATCACCACCTACGTCGTGGTCGACTTCATGGCCTGCCTCGCGGATGTGATGGCCGCCCGCGACTCGGCCCTCGGGGGCCATCGTGCGGCGAGCACACTGGTCACCGTTCCGGCATTGGCCCGGCCGGCATGGAAGATGGAAGTGGCCATCGTCGCTGCTCGCTAGCACTGCAGCGGCAAGGGTCGTACGCTCGTAGGCGATGAGCGACGAGAAGCGCACGGATTCCGGGATCGAGGTCAAGGCCCTCTACGGCCCTGCCGATCTGGACGGCTGGGATCCGCACGAGCGCCTCGGCGAGCCGGGCAAACCGCCGTACACCCGCGGTGTGTACCCGACCATGTACCGCGGCAAGTTGTGGACCATGCGCCAATACGCCGGTTTCGGCACGGCGACGTCGACCAACGAGCGGTTCAAGTTCTTGTTGAACGCCGGCCAGACCGGGCTGTCGTGCGCCTTCGACCTGCCGACCCAGATGGGCTACGACAGCGATCATCCGCGAGCCGAGGGCGAGGTCGGCAAGGTCGGCGTGGCCATCGACTCGATCGCCGACATGCGCCTGCTGCTGGCCGACATCCCGCTCGACTCGGCGTCGATGAGCATGACGATCAACTCCACCGGGGCGATCCTGCTACTGCTCTACGAGCTGGTCGCCGAAGAGCAGGGTGTGCCCGCGACAGCCATCAGCGGCACGATCCAGAACGACATCCTCAAGGAATACATCGCCCGCGGCACATACATCTACCCGCCGCGGCCGAGCATGCGGATCATCACCGACATCTTCCAGTACTGCGCCGCCGGGGTGCCGAAGTGGAACACCATCTCGATCTCGGGCTACCACATCCGCGAGGCGGGTAGCACCGCGGTGCAGGAGATCGCGTTCACCATCGCCAACGGCATCGCCTACGTCGAAGCGGCGCTCGCCGCGGGCATGGACATCGACGCGTTCGCGCCGCGCCTCAGCTTCTTCTGGAACGCGCACAACAACTTCTTCGAAGAGGTTGCCAAGTTTCGCGCCGCCCGCCGAATCTGGTACCGGCTGATGAACGAACGGTTCGGCGCCAAGAAGGAGGCGAGCAAGCTGTTGCGTTTCCACGCCCAGACAGGGGGCTCGACGTTGACTGCGCAACAGCCCGAGAACAACGTCGTGCGCGTCGCCATACAGTCGATGGCCGCCGTGATGGGCGGCACCCAGAGCCTGCACACCAACGGCTTCGACGAGGCGTTGAGCCTTCCGTCGCAACAGGCCGCGCAGGTGGCCCTGCGTACCCAACAGATCATCGGCTACGAGAGCGGCATCGTCGACACGCCCGATCCGCTGGCGGGTTCGTACTTCGTCGAGTCGCTGACCGACGAGGTCGAGCGCCTCGCATGGGAGTACATCGAGCGCATCGACCAGATGGGTGGAGCGGTCGCCGGCATCGAAGCCGGTTTCCAGCAGAACGAGATCGACCAGGCCGCGTACGAGTACACCAAGTCGATCGACGACGACGAGCGGATCATCGTCGGCCTCAACAAGTTCGCCGTTCCCGTCGACGGCGCGCCGCCGATCTTCCCGGCCGACCCCGAGTTGGAGCGCGGTCAGAAGGCGTCGCTGGCCCTGTTCAGGGCCGGACGCGACGCAACCTCGGTCGAGGCTCGATTGGCCGATGTCACCGCCGCGGCGAAGGGCACGCAGAACCTGTTGGTCCCGATGAAGGAAGCACTGCGCGCCAAGGCAACGCTCGGCGAGGTCAGCGATGCGTTGCGCGGCGTGTTCGGTGTCTACCGCGCCGGCTCGTAGGTTTCGGGTCGCATGACCAGCTGGCTCGCTTCACACGCTGACGACGACTGCTGTGATCTGACGACCATCGGCCGGCGCAGCGGCAACGGCCACGAGATCGAGATCTGGTTCGGCGTCATCGACGACACGATGTACCTCATCTCCGGCAACGGTCCGACGGCCGATTGGTACCGCAACGCGCTCGCCGATGCACAGGTGTCGGTGAGGTTGGCCGGCAAGGTTCGGGTGGGCGTCGCCCGCGACGTGACCGACCCCGACGAACGCCGCCGCGTCGGCGATCTGATGGGTGCGAAGTACCCGTGGGAGGGCGACTCGTCGATCGGGCTGACTCGCCAGGCGTGGTGCTACGACGTGCCCGTGCTGGCGATCGATCAGTGGAGCGGCGATGAGTGATGCGCAGCCAG
>JBDTYA010000066.1:0-5533 GCA_040005915.1 Ilumatobacteraceae bacterium | reverse complement strand
ACCTTGAAGTCGTCGAGGTCGCAGAACATCACGGCCATGCGCTCGCGGTCGCCGATGGTGTTGGTCAGCAGGTGGAAGAGTTGCTGACGGTTGGGCAGGCCGGTCAACGTGTCGTGGCCGGCGTCGTGGGCCAACCGTGCCTCGAGACGCTTGCGATCCGAGAGGTCGCGGTAGGTGACGGCGAAACCTTCGAGCTTGCCCTGTTCGTCGCGGATGCCGACGGCAACCCCCGACATCGGGTGGCGTTCGCCGTCCTGGTCGACCATCTCGATCTCGCCGCTCCACGTGCCGCCGTCACGGATGGCCTCGCCGATCTCGGCGAACATCGTCTCGCGGTACTCCTCGGGGATGAACTTCAAGGTGTCGTTGCGGTTCAGCGGGTTTGCGCCGAAGAACCGTTCGCCGGCCGGGTTGAGGTAGTTGGTGCCGTCTCCGAACGAGGCGATGGCGACGAGGTCTGTTGTTGCATCTGCAACAGCTCGGAAGCGCTCCATCTCGCGGCGACGACCGACCTCGTCGTTCATGTCGCGCACGATCACGACGGTGCCGGTGTGCTGACCGCTGTCGTCGATTGCCGGGGCGGCGACGATCTGCGTGTTTCGCAGACCGAGGTGCGGCAGGTCGAGCCGGCAGTTGTAGGTAGCGGTCTCACCGTTCGCCACCTTCGTGCGGAGCTCCTCGAAGATGTGCTGGTCGCCAGGCACGAGATACGTGCGCAGTGCCTCGAGATCGTGCAGCACCGGTGCGGAGTCGAGGAACTGCGAGATGCGCGCATTCATGAAGGAGTTCTCCGGCTGATCGCCGATCACGAGGATGCCGATGGGCGCAGTGTTCAGCACGGTGCGCAGGTAGTTCTCACTGGTCGTTGCCCTGACAGCGTCGCGCATCGCCGTCGTCGCCGACGTCGTCGCCTGTTCGAGAGCGTCGGCCACGAGGCCGGCGAGGATGCCGCCGACCAACACCACAGGGACTCGCAACAGGCCCGAGTCGGCGCTGAAGGCGTGCCAGGCCGCGACGCCGACGCCGACGGAGTTGACGAGCACGAACGGGTACGCCCGGCGGAGGCCGAACACCAACGGGTAGCTGATGCCCAGGATCGAGAACCACGGGATGAGGTCGACGAGATGGTCCCTCAACACCAACGACATGGCGATCAACAGCGCGGTCGCCGCCGCCGCCCGAAGCAGGCCGAGCCGGGAGTTGGTGGGGTAGACCGTGCCGAACAGGCCGAGGGCGAAGCAGGCGATCGCGGCGATCACCACGGGGGTGTTCGTTTCCCACTCCTGCATGCGCAGCAGGTAGTCCGCCGACAGGAACACCAGGAGCAACGGCTCGCAGCGCGACATCAGCCAGCGGACCTGCTCGGCGCGCGATGCCTCCGGGGTGTAGCCGAGTCTCTCCATCAGTTGTCCCGTCGCCCGGGTATCCCGTCCTGCCACGGAGGCGAGACTACTCCGTGTGGTGGGTCTGACGCAATGGGTAGTTCAAATGACCTATTGACATCTTGTTCGGTCATACCGTCAGCATCATGTTGACGTGCGCCTGGAGGCGATCGATGCCGGTGCCCTTGCTGGCGCTCACCCACATCACGTCACCCTCCTCCAGCAGGCAGGCCCGGGCAAGCTGCTGTTTGCGCCCGGCCAGCTTCGACGGCTTCACCTTGTCGAGCTTGGTCGCCACGATCTGGTACGGCACGGCGTTGCCCTGCAGCCAGGCGAGCATCTGCAGATCCAGCGGGGTCGGCCCGATCTCGCCATCGACCAGGATGAACACCAGCTCCAGCTGCTCGCGCCCCAACAGGTACCCCTCGATCATCGCCTGCCATGTCGCTCGTTCGCGGCCTGGCACCTTCGCATAGCCGTAGCCGGGGAGATCGACGACGGTGGCCCCGTTCGGCAGCACGAACAGGTTGATCAGTTGTGTGCGGCCGGGCGTGTTGGAGACCCTGGCGAGTTGGCGTTGGTTGGCCATGGCGTTGATCAGCGACGACTTGCCGACGTTTGATCGCCCGACGAAAGCGACCTCACCGGGAGAGTCCGGGAGGTCGGTGTGCCGCTTTGCAGAGGTGACGAAGGTGAGTTGAAGGGGCACGGCTACTGCGAGACGCTCTCGCCCCAGGCATGCAGCGCCGGCTCGAGCAAGTCGGCCGATGGCGCCAGCGCCCAGAGCAGCACGTTGCCCGCGCCCAGCAGGAAGTAGGCGGTGCCGTCCGGGTCGGCCCATGTCACGCCGTCCTCGGTGCCGATCGTCAGCGGCGACGTCGTGGCGTCGCTCGTGAGGAATGGTGTGACCTCCTCCAGCGATCCCGGGGTCAGCGGATCGGTGTCGGACTCGAAGGCGAAGATCCGCCCCATCGGTTGGCCGCTGAGATCCCTGACGTCGATGCCGCTGATCCTGCCGGACTGAGTCGCGATGGTCGGGGACAGGTCGAGCAACGCGTGGAATCCGTCGATGGCATCCTGCGGCGCATCGGCGAACGTGTAGTCGCCCAACGGCACGAGGGTGTCGGCGGAGACGACGTTCTTGTTGCTCGGCGGGGTGGTCCCGGCAGGTGCGGTGTCCGCCGGTGACGTCTCGGCAGGGATCGTCTCGGCAGGGACGGTCTCGGCAGGGACGGTCTCGACGGGTGTCGGCGCAGCGACGAACACCGGGTCGAGCCGGCACGGGATGACTTCGAGGCTGTCGGCCAGATCGTTGCTGTCGGCGGCCTGCCCGCTGAGCTTGCTGATCTTGCTGTCGACCGTCTCCTGATCGCTGGCTCTGGCCGCCTTGGCGATGCCGTCGAGCGCGTCGAGCTGGTCGTCGAAGCCGGCGATCAGTTCTCGTACGGCACCGGTGAACTCCTGGTCGTCGGCGGGCAGCTTCAACTGCTTCAAGTCGTTGACGCCGTTCTCGAACAACGCCGCCGCATCGCTGGCGTTGCTGCGCACATCGTCGAGCGACTCGACCGGGACCAGGTTGGCGACGCCACGACCGATGGTGCCGCACACGCCGGCCAACTGGTCGCTGACCGCGTTGGCGCTGACGGCCGGAGCGTCGTTGCCGCAGGACGTCAGCGCCAACGCCACCACGATCGATGCCGAGGTGACGATCCGCCTGTTCATATCCGCTCGATCGTACCGGTGGCGCCGGTACGCACCGTGACGCCGGTCCGGCGCCCGACCTCAACCGTGCAACAGGCTGTATGCCGCGGCTTCGATCTCGTCCTCGCTGAGCAGCACGAGCTTGGCCGCGTCGCCGAGCGGGATGAAGCTGTCCTTGCTGGTGACCCTGCCGATGCGCGTCGTGATGCCGGAATCGACGAGCGCCGTCACGACGCCCTCGCTCCACCCGCCACTGGCGCGGGTTTCATCGGCGACGAGCACCGCACGCGTGGCGTGCGTCTCGCGGATGAGGTCCTCGATCGGCAATGGCGAGAGCCAACGCATGTCGACGACGCGCACACCCACGCCGCGGCCCGCCAGCCGGCGAGCGACGCGCAGGCTCAACAGCACGCCGTTGCCGCACGTGATGATCGTCAGGTCGAGTCCGTCCCCGTATGTTCGTGCCGCGCCGATGGCGACGTGTTCGTCGGCCGGGATCGCAGCCATCCAGCCGCGGTCGCCGGGCTCGAAGAGGTCTTGCGTGTGGTAGCGGGCTATGGGCTCCAGGAACACCGACACCGTGCCGTCGATCTCGGCCGCGGCTACGCAGGTGGTCAGCATCGCCGCGGCGTCGTCGGGCCGCGACGGGGACGCGACGACGAGACCCGGGATGTCGCGCAGCACGGCTATCGCGTCATCGTTGTGGAAGTGCCCGCCGAAGCCTTCCTGGTACCCGTAGCCGGCGACTCGGACGACGAGCCCGTTGCGGTATTGCCCGTTGGAGAAGAACGACAGCGTCGCCGCCTCGCCACGCAGCTGATCCTCGGCGTTGTGGAGGTAGGCCAGGTACTCGATCTCGGGGATTGGCACGAAGCCGCTGATCGCGCTGCCGTTGGCCAAGCCCAGGATCGACGTCTCGTCGAGCAGCGTGTCGAACACCCGCCCGGCGCCCGCTTTCGCCGAGAGCCCCTTGGTCACCCCGTACACGCCGCCCTTCACCGCAACGTCCTCGCCGAACACCAACACGTTCGACTGGTGCTCGAGCAGGCTCGCCAGCGTGCCGTTGACGGCCTGGGCGAAGGTCAGCGGCTCGGTTTTTGTCGCAGGGTTCAGGGTGCGCGTCAACCGCTCGACCTCGTGCGGCCGGCGTACGGAGATTGGGAGCATGACCTGCTCGGCCGTGGTGAGCTGTTCGGCGTCAGCCAGGTCGGCGGCGACCTTGTGCACCAACTCGCCGATCTCGTCGTGCCGCTCCAGCAGCACCGACGTCGTCCAGCCGCTGGACAGGAGGGCCTTGGCCGTGCCGATGATGGGATCGCGATCGACGTCGGCGCGCATCTCCGCAGCGCTGCGATACGCAGACTCGACATCGGTGCCGGCGTGCCCGCCGTAGCGCACGGTTCGCAGGTGAAGGAACGCCGGCTTGCGCTTGGCGCGCACCCAATCCGCCAGTTCGGTGGCGACCTCGGCGACCGCGACCGGATCCTGGCCATCGACCATTGCGTAGCGAAGGTGCGGCCGCGAACCGAAGACGGTCTCGATCCATCCGGCCGGCGTTCGAACGCTGATGCCGAGACCATTGTCCTCGCACACGAACAGCAGCGGCAGGGGCAGGCCCTGGTACGCGCAGTACGCGGCCGAGTTGAAGGCGCCGGTGGCGACCGAGTGGTTGGCGGAGGCGTCGCCGAAGCTGCACACCGTGATCGCGTCGGTCGGCCATGGCGAGGCAACCTTCAGCTTTGCGGCGCGGTCGATGGCGAACGCCACGCCGATGGCACGCGGCAGGTGCGACGCGATGGTCGAGGTCTGCGGGATGATTGCCAGGTCGTGGCGGCCGAACACCTTGTGACGACCACCGGAGATCGGCTCGCTCGTCGCCGCGACGACGCCGGAGAGGATGTCGGTGACGCCGGGTAGCCCGGCGCGGGCAAGGTAGAACCCGCCGCTTCGGTAGTGCAGGAGCGCCGGGTCGGTGGGGCGCGTGGCCATGGCCACCACCGCATTGCTCTCGTGGCCCGAAGAACCGATGGTGTAGTACCCCTTGCCCTGAGCGCGCAGCCACCGTGAGGCGAGGTCTGTGTGCCGGCTGGCCAGTTGGACGTCGTAGAGGTGGGCCAGGTCGAGGCCAGAAGGCGGCGTCACCGGGCCCGACGGCAGGTCGCCCGCCGAGCCGGGCTCCAACGCCTGGAGCGCCTCGAACAGCTGTCGCTCCAGTGGACTGCGTGCCCGTTGGGTCATGACCATTGCTCCTGCGGGCCGGGCGACGTCACGCGTGGGGCCATGCATGAACGATATCGGCGCTGGTCATGGCACCCGACCGAGGAGGCCCCTCAGCGCGTAGGCCGTTCGACCCATTTTGTGAATGTCTGGTGGTCGAGACCGGCGTCGATCCGGTGACCCCACGCTTTTCAGGCGTGTGCTCTGCCGACTGAGCTACTCGACCGTGATGT
>JBDTYA010000065.1:0-21832 GCA_040005915.1 Ilumatobacteraceae bacterium | reverse complement strand
CGGCCCGACGAAGACGGCCTCGAGCAACAGGGTGCTGACGCTGCCGGCGATCGTCGGTGACGTGTTGGCTGCTCACCTCGCGAGACGCGGGCCCGGAGAGCATGGTCTGATCTTCACGAGCTCGAGCGGTGCGGCGATTCGTCGCAGCACGTGGCAGGCCGCGTTCGCCCGGGCCGCACGCGACACGAAGATCGACGCCACGACCCACGACCTCAGGCACCATTGCGCCTCGTGTCTGATCGCTGCAGGGTGTTCGGTGACGGCGGTGCAGCATTTCCTCGGCCACAAGAACGCCAGCGAAACGCTCGACACGTACTCGCATCTCTGGCCCGACAATGAGGACAAGATTCGGACGGCGATCGACGCGAGCCTCGGCGCGAATGTGCACAAGATGTGCACACAGAACTCAGCGAGCGGTACGTGACAACAGATAAACGCAAGTCAGAGGCCACGGTGATGGTGAGTCGACCTGTAAGCGGGATTCTGTGACGCCGAAGCGCCGGTGACCATCCCTCTAGGCGGCCTACCCGAGAGGTAGCCGGTAAACCGGCTGGACGGGCAGCCCATCCTCTCTGCTTGGCCTTGCTCCGAATGGGGTTTGCCAGCCGTGCAGATCGCTCTGCACGCTGGTGCGCTCTTACCGCACCGTTGCACCCTTACCTGTGACCAGCGAACTGGCCCATCGGCGGTCTCTCTCTGTTGCACTATCCGTCAGGTCGCCCCGACCTGGCTCGCGCCAGCATTCTGCCCTACGGAGTCCCGACTTTCCTCGACATGGTCACCGAAGTGCCATGCCGCGGTCACCCGGTCGACTCACCATCGCGCAGCAGTGTACGAGCGAGTCAGCAGCTCGGGGTCATGTACTCGTAGACGAACGAGTTGAGGCTCGGCGTCTCGAGGTTCAACTTCAATCGCGTTCCGTTCTCGTCGCCCTTGCCGACGACGACCTGGATCGCGGCGAGGCCGCCGAACTGCGACGGTATGGCGGTGACCGTGGGTATCTCGGTCTGCGGGGGAGCGGCGGAATCGGAGGGCGTGGGCGTCTCCACGGCCGAGCCGCCAGTGGCCTGATTGGCAATGTTCTGCAGCGTTGTGCTGGGCGCGACCATGCTCGTGGGCGGGGACCCCGGTTGGGCGTTGACGGCATCGGCGAAGTTGACCAGGCCGCCCGGTCGATCGGTGTTGATCGTCAACGCCAGAAGCGCTGCGTGACGAGCCGAGCGAGCGCCAGCTGTCATCGCTGCGGAACGCAGCGACGGATCGGAGAGCGACACGACGAAGGACTGGTACGTCGCGCCGCCGAGCGACTCGAGACCCTGCAGGAAGTTGAGGAAGTCGCGATGAGCATCATCGCTGGCCGCGATCGCCTTGGCGGTCGCGGTGGCCGCGTTGCCCTTGGTGATTCGCTCGACGACAGGGTTGATGACGGTGTCGTCGAACTTCGGGTTGCCGCACGTCCACGCGGTGCCACCGGCAGCGGTGGTCAGCTTCTCGAACAGCGTCGCGTTCTGCTGGTGGTCTGCCATGAATCGCTTGGCCATGTCGTCGTACTTCGGTTCCAGCAGATCGCTGTTGCCGATGATCTGGCTGTAGACGTTGACGACCGAGTGCTCGAGCGAGGATGCGGTGCGCAACAGCGTGACGTTGGTGACCACGGCATCGGGAAGGGCGACGGTGGTGGGAACGGCACCGACGCGCCCGACCTGACCACGATCGAGCTCGCCGCAGGCGCCCATGACCGCCGCGGCCGCCACCCCGAAGCCGCCGATACGAAGGATGTCGCGACGACCGAAATCGGCCCGGTCGTCGTTGGTGTCGTGACGGCTCACAACCCTCACCCTCCCGCCGGCGCAAGCGCGTCGGCCTCTTTGTTGACGAGCAGGATGTCGAGGTCGGTGGCTCCGTCGAGGTAGTTGAGCACCGTGCCGTGGCGGGCTTCGACGATGAGGATCGAAGCGATGAGCGCCGCCCCATCGGTGCCCTGCAACTTGCCGAGTATGTCGAGGTGTGTGGCGACCGCTGTCGACTCGATCCCGGCGGCCGCTTCGAGCACGCTGGCCGTGTCGCCACCGAACGTCGACTTGAGATCATCGAAGATCGGGTCGACGCTTTGCGGGGCTTGCCGACCGAGGAAACCCGACAGCGCCGCCGCGTAGGCATCGTGTGACTCGCGAATGGTGGCGATGACCGCCCGTTGATCGTCGTCGAACCCTTTGGTCGCCAAGGCGACGTCGTACAGGTTGCGCGCCGCAAGCTCCACCGACTGGGCGAAGCCGAGCAGCGCCACGTCGTCGCCGCCCGGCCGCTTCGGCGGGGCGGTGGTGGTGGTCGCCGGGGTGGAATCGGTGGGGCCACTGTTGGGCGTGGTCGCGCCGGCCCGGCCGACCAGCCATGGCAGCAGCGACACCGCGGCTCCGCCCAATCCGATCCCGAGCAGTCGACGGCGCAAAGCGCTATCGGCCGGTGCCGGCTCCGTCACATCCATGTCCACGAGGAAATCCTTTCGAGATGCTCATCCATCAGCCTTCCTTGCCGAGGGTGAGCGGAGCAATTCTAGAAGTCGAGGGCCGACAGGTCTGGTATCCATCCCCGCGCCCGCCGGATCGCGTCGGCCCATTGCTGTCGATCCAGCATGTTGGTCGGCTCGACGATGACCCGCGGTTTCCACGCTGCGGCGATGTCGTCGAAGGATCCCCACACGCCCACGGCGAGCCCGGCGAGGTAGGCCGCGCCGACCGCCGTGGCCTCGATTTGCGGCGAGACCTCGATGGCCCGCCCGGTCGTGTTGGCCAGGGCCTGGATGAAGGTCGGGTTCTGGCTCATGCCGCCGTCGACCCTGATCGCGCCGATCGAGCCACCGAAGTCGGCCTCTGCGGCCTCGAGCAGATCCGCTCCTCGATGGGCGACGCCCTCGAGAACAGCGCGCACCAGGTGCGGCCGGTTGGTGCCGCGGGTGAGGCCGAGCAAGGTGCCGCGTGCGCCGTAATCCCAGTGCGGGGTGCCGAGCCCCATCAGCGCCGGCACGTACACGACCCCATCGGTGTGGTCGCACTGCGAGGCGACATCGTGGCTGTGCGCCGCGGTGTCGATGATGCCGAGGTCGTCGCGCAGCCAATCGACGTTGGTGCCCGCCGACAACATGATCGCCTCCGCACCCCAGGTGCGTTGCCCGGCCTGGCTCCAGGCCACGATGGGGAACGTGCCGTGCTCACTGCGCCGCGCCGAGGCCGGGGGTCCCGACCCGGTACACACATCGAGCATGGCACCGGTGCCGAACGTGATCTTGGCGAGACCCGGTCGTACGCAGCCCTGACCCACGAGGCTGGCCTGCTGATCACCGACGAGTGCGGCAAGCGGTGGAGAGCCGGGCAGTGCTGAGGCGGCCCCGAAGACTCCGGTCGAATCGACCACGGTCGGCAGCATCGACATCGGCACGGCGAGCGCAGTGCACGCCTCGCTCGACCACGACAAGGTGTCGGCGCTGAGGAGGCCGGTGACGGCCGCGTTCGACGGGTCGGTGACGTGCACCTCGCCGTTCGAGAGGACCCAGGCGACCCACGTATCGACGGTGCCGAAGCACAGGTTGCGATCGCGGGCGCCGGGAATGTTGTTCAGCAGCCAGGCGACCTTCGTCGCCGACTGGTTCGGTGCCAACGCCAGGCCGTGCTCCGCCTTGGCGGTGATGCAGTCGAAGACGGTGCGCAGGTCCTGCCACCCGAGCCCGGGCCCGATCGGCTCGCCGGTCCGGCGGTCCCACACGAGCGTCGAAGCGCGCTGGCAGCTGATGCCGACCGCACCCACCGGTCCGGCGGCGACGAGCGATCGGGTCGCCACATCGAGCACCGCCTCGGCCATCGCTGCGCCATCGAACTCGACGAGCCCGGGGAACGGCGTCGATGGTGGGAACGGCCGGTACTGCAGCGCATGCACGACCCCGTCACCGTCGACCACCGCGGCGCGCAGGCCGGACGTGCCGACGTCGACGACGAGCACACTCACGATGCGCCCCGGCTCGACGTCGGATAGAAACCACGGCGGTGCAGCGCGCTGCCGAGTGCGCCGCCCATGAGACCGGCCACCGCGACCGCGGTGAGGTTGAAAATTGCCGCAAGCCAGCGCACGTCGTTGCCGCGAATGGAGCGGATGACGATGAACACAGCTTGGGCCGCGACGTAGGTTCCGATCGCGCAGATGATCCCGTGCTTCAACGGCAGGCGCAGACGTTGCGCCCACGCCGCGACGCCGGCACCGAGCACGAACCCGATCAACGCGGCGAGGCTCAACAACGATGCGGCGCCGGCGCTGTTGCCGCGGTCGGCGACGATCCGCGCCGCGATCGAGAACGGGATCGCGAACACCAGCGACACGCTGCCCCCGGCGCGTAACGCGTTCCAATCGAGTCGGCTCATGGCCAGCCCACCGAACCGAACGGCGACGTCAGGCCGAGCTTGCCCGGGTTCAGGATCCCCGTCGGATCCAGCGCGTCCTTGACCGACTGCAGCATGCCGAGCGAGGAGCCCATCGACTCGGCCATGAACCGCGACCGATTGAGACCGATGCCGTGATGGTGCGAGAGGTTGCCGCCTGCGGCCAGGACTGCGCGCTGCCCTGCATCCCACATCGCGACGTAGGTCGGCTCGACCTGGTCGGCGGGGGGCGCGGCAGCGAACGTGAAGTAGAGGCATGCCCCATCGAGGTAGCTGTGCGAGAGGTGACAAGTGGCGCTGCGCGCGTGCGGCACGGCCATCAACGCCTGGCGCACCTCTGCGAAGATCGTCGCCAGTCGCGACCACGGGGCGGCGATCTCCATCGTGTCGACGACGAAGCCCTTGCGGGTCAGCGCCTGCAACGCATTTGTGTCGTTGCGGTGCGTGAGCCAATGTTCGACGAGCTCAGCCGGCCCGGGGGTTGCCGAGGCGCACTCGTCCTCGACCACACCGAACGTCGCCTCGACGAGGCCGATGTCGCCTTCGTCGAGCACCAGCAGCACGCAGCTCGTGCCGTCACCGCCATGGCCGCGCTCGGTCTCGGCAGCGTCGTACAGGCGTAGTACCGCCGGCGTTGCGCCGCGCCGCAGGATCAAGCGGCAGGCCTCGATCCCGGACTCGAAATCGGCGAACGTGTAGGCGGCCCGTCGCTCGTGCGTCGGCACAGGGTGAGTGCGCAGCCAGACGCGAGTGATGACTCCGAGCGTTCCCTCGCTTCCGAGGAAGAGGTGCGTCAGATCGGGGCCCATCGCCGCGGCCGGACCGTGGCCGGTCCGCACAATGGTGCCGTCGGCCAACACGACCTCCAGCCCGACGACCATGGCATCGATCTTGCCGTAGCGAGTGCTGTACTGGCCCGCCCCGCTGCAGGCAACCCATCCGCCGACCGTGGCTATGTCGAAGCTCTGCGGGAAATGGCCGACGGTCATGGCGCAGCGCTGGCGCAACTCGGCCTCGAGGTCGGGCCCGAAAGTGCCTGCCCATACCTCGACGACACCGGACGCCGCATCGATCTCGGCGATCCCCTGCATCGCAGTGAGGTCGAGCACCACACCACCGAACACCGGTAGCGACCCGCCCGACACACCGCTTCGGCCGGCCGCTGCCGTGACAGGAACACCCGCTGCCGAGCATGCCGCAAGCACTGCGGCCACCTGTTGCGCATCGATCGGGCGGCACACGGCACCGGCACGCTGCGGCACCTTGCCGTCGAGGGACCAGTGCAGCGCGAGTGGCCACCAGTCGCGGCTGGCCTCGGCGGTCTCGGTGTCGGACACGATCGTCTCGCACACGCCGTGGAGATGGGACACGAGTTGCTCGTCGGGTTGATGGGTCGGCCCGGTGAGTCGCGAGGCGGTGCCGGGCAGTTCGATCGGCGCCGTCGGCGCCGTCACCGATCGACTCCCAGGAGCGCCGCCTCGGTGGTCTCGGCCGCCGTCAGCTCGAATGCGCACGAGGCCCGGAACTCGGCGACCTGCCGTTCGACCTCGGCGTCGTCCCAACCCATGTCGGAGGCGATCAGCCGGGCGACATCCGCGGCCGCGCCGACGGTTGCCGGGCGGTCGAACAACCGCGACCGCGTACGCCGCGACAGCACGTCGTCCAACGTCATGGCCATCTCGCTGCGCGCCGCATAGACCGCCTCGGCCTTCGTGTACGGGAGGCCTGGCACGAGCGGCTCGGCAAGCCGACTATCGGTGAGGTGAAGCGCGGTCACCTCGGTCGCGGCCGACCCGTATCGGTCGGTCAGGTGAGCTGCGTCGTGCTGTGCCTGTTGACGGTATCCCGCGGCGCCGAACAGGGGTAGGCGCTTGGTGGTCGATTTGTGGTGCACGCCGAGAACCTTGCAGACCTCATCGACCGTGTCTTGCGCCATCTCGCGGTACGTCGTCAGCTTGCCGCCGGTCACCGAGATCACGTTGCCGGCGCTGCGGTTGACCTTGTGCCGCCGCGACAGATCGGCTGTGCGTCCCGATGCCGCGCTTTTCACCAAAGGCCGTAAACCGGCCCACACGCCGGTGATGTCGGCCTCGGTGACGCCGGTTGTAATCGACGCATTCAACGCATCGAGCACGTATGTGATGTCGTCCTTGGTGCACTGCGGATCGTCGATCGGACCGTTGTAGTCGGTGTCGGTGGTGCCGACGTACGTGTGCTCGAACGTGCCGTCGGCGCGTCGACCCCACGGTACGACGAACAGGCTGCGCTTGTCCTTCGGCACCGGGATGACAACTGCGATGTCGTTGCGCACCTTGTGCCAAGGGATGGTCACGTGCACTCCCTTGGCCGGACGGATCGAGTCGGGGTCGCTGCCCTCGTCGAGCGTGCGAACCTCGTCGGACCACACACCTGCGGCGTTGACGATCACCTTGGCGCAAACGGCGATCTGCCGACCGCCGGCGTCGACGACGGCGCCCGAGGCGCGCCCGTCGCGATCCTTGGTGAGCTCCACGACCCGGCAACGGTTGACCACTACGGCGCCCTCAGCGGCGGCCGTACGCGCGACCGTGAGGCACAGGCGGGCATCGTCGACGGTGGCGTCGAAGTAGAGGTATGCGGAGGCGAGACGTTCCTTCGGCATCGTGGGCAGATGGGCAAAGGCCGCATCCTTCTTCAACCGGCGATGGAACCTACCGATGCGCATGCCGCCGGTGAGGTCGTACATCCACATTGCCGAACCGAGTGCCCTGGCGATCTTGCGCGACACCACCCCGTCCTTGGTGAGGACCGGGATCATGAACGGCAGCACCTTGACGAGGTGCGGCGCATTCTTGCGCAGCCGTTCGCGTTCTCGTAACGCTTCGTACACGAGACGGATCTCGCCCTGTTGGAGGTAGCGCAGGCCGCCGTGCACCAACTTCGAACTCTTCGACGAGGTCCCGGAGGCAAAGTCGTCGCGTTCGACGAGCGCCGTGCGCAGGCCACGGGCCGCGGCGTCGAGCGCAACACCGGTGCCCGTGATCCCACCGCCGATCACCAGCACGTCGAACGACTCGCCCTCCAGCCGTTCGAGCATGTCGGCGCGCCGGAACGGTGTGGAGGGAGACATCGGAGACCATCCTAGGGATTGCTGCGGCGGCGAAGTGCCCGCTCGGCGCGCTGTCTCCTACGATGGCCGGACCCCCGCATGACCATCACCTACGATCCAAAGAGCGCGAAGTATTACAACGAGGCCGATGTCCGCAACGAGATGACCCGGGTCTTCGACGTGTGCCAAGGCTGTCGCCTGTGCTTCGACCTCTGCGCATCCTTCCCGACGCTGTTCGAGATGATCGATCGGCACGACGACCACGACGCGGGCCGGTTGACCCCGGCCCAGCAGGACCAGGTCGTCGACGAGTGCTTCCAGTGCAAGCTGTGCCACGTCAACTGCCCGTACACCCCCGGGTCGAGCGTGTTGGCGATCGACTTCCCGCGGCTGATGCTACGCGTCGACGCCATGCGCCACGCCAACTCCCAGGTCACCATTCGCGATCGGGTGACCGACACCCTCATGGGTCATACCGACGTGCTCGGCAAGGCCGCGTCACTGACCGCGCCGTTCGTCAACAAGGTGCTCGGCAACAAGCCCGGCTCACCGGTGCGCAAGGCGCTGGAAGCGGTCACCGGGGTCTCGAGCGTGCGCCTGCTCGCGCCGTATGCGCGCCAGCGGTTCACGACGTGGTTCAAGCGCCGACCGCGCGTCCGCATCGCCCAGCGTCAGGGCCGCGTCGCGGTGTTCCCCACCTGTCTGGTCGAGTATCAACAGCCCTCGATCGGCCACGACCTGGTGAAGGTCTATGAACGCAACGGGATCGAATGCGCCCTTGCCGACGACACCACCTGCTGCGGCGCGCTGTGGCTGTACAGCGGCGACGTCGAACAGTTCACTAGGGTCGCCAGGAAGAACGTCAAGGCCCTCGCCACCTCGGTACGACGTGGCAACGACATCGTGGTGCCCCAGCCGACGTGCGGCTACATCCTGAAGAAGGACTACGTCGATTACGTGGGCGGACCCGATGCGCAGTTGGTCGCCGAGCACACCTACGACGCCGCCGAGTACCTCATGCGCGTCCACAAGGCCGACGGCACCACCCTCGACACCGACTTCGCCGGCCATGTGCCGGAAACCGTGACGTACCACACCCCGTGCCACCTGCTGGCCCAGAACGTCGGCCTGAAGAGCCGCGACCTCATCAAGCTCACCGGAGCGAGGGTGACCGTGGTGCAGCAGTGCAGCGGCATGGGCGCACTGTGGGGCATGCGCGCCAAGAACGACGAGATCAGCCTGCCGATCGCCGAGAAGCTCGCCGGCCTCGTCCGTCAGGCCGATGGTGAGGTGATCGCCGGCGACTGCCATCTGGCCAATACGGCCATCGCCGAGCAGACCGGCGAGCAACCGGTGCATCCGCTGCAACTGATCGCCCGTGCGTACGGGATCAGCGAAGAGGTCGCTCCTCGCTGACTTCGCTGCCAGGCGGCCGGGGGTGGTCCGAAGCACTTTCCATGACCTCGCGGCGAGCGTGGCGGCGACGGATCGCGCAGAACTGTTACACACTCCTGACAAATTCCTGAAGATGCCCCTAGTCAAAGCGGCCCAACTGAACCTAGATTCACGCGCGCTGAACGGTGATCTACCGTCAGCGGGCCAAACTCAGGAGAACATCAGTCGTGACGGTCAGAGAGATCGTATGGCGAGAGTTGGGGGCTTGTCGGGGGCTAGAAGCAGTCATGTTCTATCCCGACGACGACGATCTGGCACTGGAGGCGAAGTCGGTCTGTGCCGGATGCGATGTTCGCATCGCCTGCCTCGAGCACGCCCTGCAAGCAAGAGAGAAGTCCGGAATCTGGGGTGGGGCAACGGAACGCGAGCGCCGACGGATGATCCGCCAACGCCGCCGCACCGCATAGCCTGAACCGATGAACGAACTCGAGGCCCTGGGCGGCTGGCCCGCGCTCTTGACCGAGTTGGTCGAAGGTCGCGACCTGCCCGCTGCTCACGCCCGGGCGGCGATGGCCACGATCCTGTCGGGTGACGCCACTCCGGCCCAACTCATCGGGTTCGTGGTCGCATTGCGCGCCAAGGGGGAAACCCCCGAGGAGCTCAGCGGATTGCTCGATGCCGTGCTCGCCGCCGCCTCGCTGGTGCCCTTGAGCGAGGCCCTGCGGTCGCGGGCGGTCGACATCGTCGGCACCGGTGGTGATCGCAGCCACTCCATAAACGTCAGCACCATGGCCGCAATCGTGGTCGCCGGGGCCGGCGTACCCGTGTGCAAGCACGGCGCCCGGGCCGCATCGTCGCAGTGTGGTTCTGCCGACGTGCTCGAAGAACTGGGCGTCGCCATCGAGCTGTCGCCGCAGGGCGTGCTGCGTTGCATCGAAGAGGTGGGCATCGGGTTCTGTCTGGCGCCGACGTTTCATCCTGCCTTCCGATTCGCCGCACCCAGCCGGCGCGAGATCGGGATTGCCACCGTCTTCAACCTGCTCGGGCCGATGGCCAACCCCGGCCGTGTCCGCAGACAGTTGATCGGTGTCGCCAACCCCGCAGTCGCCGAACGGATGCTGGCGTCGTTGCGCCTGCACGGTTCCGAGCGGGCATGGGTCGTGCACGGCGGCGGCCTCGACGAGCTGACCACCACCGGCCCGTCCACCGTCCTCGCGCTCGACAACGACAATGTCCGCACGTTCGTCGTCGACCCGGTGGAGCTCGGTTTCGCTCCCGCCATCACCGACGAGCTGGTCGGCGGCACGCCACCGCAGAATGCCGAGGTCGTGCGTCGGGTCCTGAAGGGCGAGCACGGCGCGCACCGCAACATCGTCGTGCTCAACGCCGCTGCCGGCCTGGTCGTCGCAGGGGCGGCCGAGTCCTTGGAGGAGGGGGTCCTCATCGCCGGCTCGTCGATCGACGAAGGGCATGCAGCACGCACGCTCGATCGGTGGGTCCACGAATCGCAAGCCGTCTCAGCCGATCTGCAGGCCGACCAATCGTGATCGTCCGCGTGCCGGCCTCGTCGGCGAACCTGGGCCCGGGCTTCGACACCCTGGGGATGGCGTTGTCGCTGTATGCCGAGGCCGGTGTGATCGAGGGGGAGGTGCGCCCCGGCGCCCAACAGATCGATCAGTACCACCCGGCCACCGTGGCGTTCCGGCGTGCCGGCGGCGAGGGTGACCTGTGGATGTGCTCGCCGATCCCGGTCGGTCGCGGGCTCGGCTTCAGTGGGGCGGTGCGTGTGGCCGGGATCGTCGCCGCCCACGCCCAGCAGCACGGAGCGGACCCCGACGAAATGGCCGCCCGCTCACCCGAGATGCTCGCTCTGGCTTCGCAGCTCGAAGGTCACGCCGACAACGTCGCCGCGTCGCTGTTCGGCGGGATCGTCGCCACGGCCGACGGCCGGGCCGTTCGGATCCCGATGGCGTTCGACCCGGCGATCGTGGTGTGGATCCCGTCGTACTCCACTTCGACCGACGAGTCGCGGACGAAGTTGGGCAGTGAGGTGCCGTTGGAGACCGCTGTCTTCAACATCGGCCGGGTAGCCCTGCTTGTCGCCGCGCTCGCTGCGGGCGACACCGAGGCGCTCCGCAGCGCGACCCAGGACCGGTTGCACCAGGATCGCCGCCTCGCCGCGGTCGAGCCGTCGAAGGTCGCACTCGACACCGCTCTGGAAGCCGGCGCGTGGTGCTCGTGGCTGTCGGGTTCCGGCCCGACGGTGGCAGCGATGTGTCCGTTCGACGATGCCGATGAACTGGCCGCCAACATGCCCGACGACGGCCACACCAAGGTGCTGCGAATCGATCACGGCGGCGCTGTGATCGAGCCCGACGACTAGGCCGCGTCACGCGGCTACCCCCGGGTCGGCTGCGGCCGACGGTGTGCGCCCGACGATCTCCGGCACGGCGTCGATCGGCCACTGCCATCGCCCGTCGCACCACAAAACGGTGACCCGGTGGGCCAGACGATCGAAGGCTCGCGCCAGGCAGAGGACCTCGTCGACGACGTGGCGGGGGAGCAGCGGGGAGAACAGCGGCATTTCGGGTGCCGCCATCGGCAGGTCGAGCTCGATCTGACCGTCGTGCGCCGTGCCGACCAGCACGCCGTTGCGTACGTGGAGCGTGGTGTCGCCGACCTGCAGACCGACGTCGCCGGCTTCCCGCAACCGATCGGTCAGACGCTGGCGGCGTATTGCGTTGGAGAAGGCCATGGCCCGGTCTCGTACCTGGGCCGCCTCTTCGTACCGACGCTCGGCGGCCAGTGCCGTCAGCCGTGCCTGCAGGGCGACGATCACGAGGTCGGGAGATGTGGTCATTGCCTGCACCGTGTTGACGACCGCCGTGGCGTACTGCTTGGCGTCGGCCGCGCCGGCGCACGGGCACATTGCCACGCCGAGCTGTGCCGGGGTGCACGAGACCGCGGTCGGCTGCGGTTGGAACGTGCGGCCGAGCCGCGTGGTGCAACGGCGCAGCGGGAACACGGACTGCAGCGCCTCGACAACAGCGTCGGCGCTGGCCTTCGACGGCAACGGGCCGAGGTGCACACCGGCGGCCGTCGCCTCGTTGACCACGGAGAGCCGCGGCCACGCCTCGTCGGTGCTGAGGCGCACATATCGGTATTTCTCCGGCGTGGTGCCCACCTTGTTGTACCGCGGCGCGAGCTGCTGTATGTAGCGCAGTTCCAACACCTCTGCGGCGATGACGTTGGGTGTCGTGACGTGCGATATGCGTTGCGCTTCGCGCAGCAGCGTGCCGACCTTGCGACGGTCGTCGGAACCGAAGTAGCTGCGCACCCGTTGGCGGAGGTTGGTGGCCTTCCCGACGTACAGGATCTTGTCGCCTGCGCCACGGAACATGTAGACGCCGGGGGTGCGCGGCAGTGCGGCCGTCATCCGCAACTTGGCGGCCTGCGGATGGGAGCCGATGCGGGGCAGGGCGATGAGGTCGTCGAGCCCCAGCACGCCGAGCCCCGCGGAACGTTCGAGCAGGAAGTGCAGCAGGTCGGTGGTCGCCAGCGCGTCGTCGAGGGCTCGGTGCGAGGGCCGGTGGTCGAGCCGGAAGCGCGATGCCAACGTGCCCAGCCGGCAGTCGGGCACCTCGTCGCGGATGAGCCGGCGGGCCAACGGCAACGTGTCGATGACGGGGTTGGTGATCTCTGGATCGCCCCGACGGGTGAGCGCAGCATTGATGAACGCCATGTCGAACCCGACGTTGTGGCCGACGACGACGGCGCCGCCGAGGAATTCGATCATCGTCGGCAGGACGGCCTCGATCGGCGGGGCGCGAACGACCATCGACTCGGTGATGCCGGTGAGTACCGTGATCATCGGTGGGATCGCCCGACCCGGGTTGACGAGGCTCTGCAGAGTGCCGAGGCATTCTCCGGCGCGAACCTTGACCATTCCGATCTCGGTGATGAGATCGGTCGAACGGTCGCTGCCCGTGGTCTCGATGTCGAGGACACAGAACGTGACATCGGCGAGGGGAGTGCCGAGGTCATCGAAGGACCGCTGCCCGCCGGCCGCTGTGCGCATCGCCGAAGTTCACCACGAACGGGTGTTCGAAGTCAAGAACGAGTGTTCGATCGAGGGGTGTGCCCAGCGCTCCTCAGCAGCTTCCTCGTCGCTGAAAGGCGGGTCGGTACAGTGGGCACGTGAATGGCGAGAACACATTCGACGTGCCTGACGAGGCACTGCGATCGGCGCTCGAGTTCGCCGTCGGCATCGCTGCGGCGGGGGCCAAGCTGCGCCCGCCACTGCCGTTCCCCGTCGAGCTCAAACGCTTCCTCCGCTTCCACAAGCTGCCGCCGGCGGCTCTTGCCCAAGTGCGTGCGGCAGTCGAGGGTGACCCCGAGTTCCGGCGGCGGCTCGCCTCGGTCGCCACCGCCGAGTTGATGGATGAGATCGGCGTGTTGTGGCTGTCACGGCCGGGCGGCTGGCCGCAGTCGATCGCCCAACTGATGCCGCAGACCGTCGTCGACAACGACGCCGCGCTGCGGCGCGAGGAGCGACGTCGCCTCGCTGCACAGGAGGCCGCGGCGCGAGCCCGCGCCGAGGTGTTGGGACTGGTCGCCGAACTCGATCGCGAGCGTGCCACGAAGGCCGCGTTGAGCGCCGAGCGCGATCGGCTGCGCGGCGAGTCCGATGATCTACGAAAGCGCCTCCGCCACGCGCAGCGCACCGAGCACGCGACGGCACAGTCGCTCTCCAGGGTCGAGGCCGAGTTGATCGAAGTGCGGCGGAAGGTCCTCGTGCAGACCGAGCCGACCGTTCCAGCGCCACCGCCGGTCGACGCGGCCGCAGTCCGGCTGCTGATCGACGATGCCATGGCTGCCTCGACCGACATCGTGCGACTCCTCGCTGAGGCACTCGATGGGATCACGCCGGTCGACGAGGGTCCGGCTCCGTCACGACCGGCCCGGCAGGCGCGCGTCAGGCGCAAAGCGATCCGCCTGCCGGGCGGAGTGTTGACCGACACGACCGAGGGCGCCGAGTTCCTGTTGCGGGTCAAGGGCGTCGTGATCCTGATCGACGGGTACAACGTCGCCAAGCTCGGCTGGCCGACACTCGATCTCGAGCAGCAGCGCGAGCAGTGCATCCTCACAATCGAGAACATGGCCAAGCGATGGAACATCGGCATGACGATCGTCTTCGACGGCGCCTCGGTGGAGGGCGCTCACTCGGCGACGCGGCGCAAGGTGCGGATCGCGTATTCACCTGCGGGTGTGTCGGCGGACGACGTGCTGCGAGCCGAGGTGGGCACCACCGATGTCGGTCGGAACGTGGTCGTCGTGACAAACGATCGGGCCATCATCTCCGATGTCGTCGCCGCTGGAGCCAACACCATCTCCAGCGACACGCTCCTCTCCCTCCTCCGCCGCTGAGCTCGTGCGACGAGAGGTGAGCCGGAGGGTGCGCATCTCTCATCGCACCGCTTTCGGGGAGTGTCACACCCATTTGGGAGAGTGGCGATGGGTGGAGCCCGAACGGCAAGGACACGCATCATGGAAGCAAGAACAACCTCAATGGTCATCTCGTGCGACACCTGTTGCATGCGGGCCACCGCGACGTGCGCCGACTGTGTCGTCACGCATGTGCTGTCGCCGTCCGAAGCCGAATCGGTGGCCTTCGACGACGAGCAGATCAGGGTGGTGCGTTTGCTGGTTCGCGCCGGGATGATGCCTACGCTGCGTCATAGTGAGACCGACGCTGTCGCCGCCTTCAGCTGACGCTGCGTATGTGCGACAACTGGTCGACATCGCCGGTCGACACGACATCTCACACGTCGGCGTGTGCAGGGCCGACGTACTGCAACGGGCGCGCAGCGAGCTGATCCGACGCAAGCAGGCAGGCCTGCACGACGGACTGCAGTTCACCTACAGGAACCCGGTTCGGTCGACGGACCCACAGCTCGCCGTCGACGGCGCCCGATCCGTGTTGGTGGGGGCTCGGTCGTACTACGCAGATCAACCGCCTGCTCCGGCCGGTGCGCAGGGCCGTGTCGCGCGCTACGCATGGACCGATCATTACGCGCCGTTGCGTCTCGGCCTGCGCGCCGTCGCCGCGCAGCTCCGGCGCGACGGGTGGCGGGCCGTGGCCTTCGCCGACGACAACACCATCGTCGATCGCGAGGTTGCCTACCTCGCCGGAATCGGATGGTTCGGCAAGAACGCCAACATCCTGTTGCCCGGTGCGGGCAGTTGGTTCGTGCTCGGCTGCGTCATCACCACAGCCCCGCTACCGGCCGAAACGACTCCGGTCCAGGACGGGTGCGGCGCCTGCCGGCGTTGCCTCGACGCCTGCCCGACCGGCGCCATCATCGCTCCCGGTGTGATCGACGCCGGGCGTTGTCTGGCGTGGATCATCCAGAAGCCCGGCGTGATGGATCGGAAGTGGCGGGAGGCGATCGGTGACCGCATCTACGGCTGCGACGATTGTCAGACGGTGTGCCCGCCGACGGTGCGGTTCGGGGCGAAAGAGCACGCTACGCAGGCCGCCGTCGAGCCGTGGGTCTCACTGATCGAGATCCTCGATGCCACCGATGCGCAGGTTCTCGAACGGTGGGGACGTTGGTACGTCGCCGATCGCAATCCGCGATGGGTCCGCCGCAACGCCCTCGTGGCGTTGGGCAACGTCGGCGATCCGGTCGACGTCGACGTGCGTCGTTGCGTCGCGCGATACCTGGTGCACGACGATGCGCTGCTGCGCGCCCATGCGGTGTGGGCGGCGCGAAGGATCGGGCTCGACGCGTTGCTGCCGACCGCCGACACCGATCCGATGGTCGTCGACGAGTTGGTCGCCCTGCTGTGAAGCACCTCTTGGTGACCAACGACTTCCCACCGAAGATCGGTGGCATCCAGTCGTTGCTGTGGGAGTGGTGGCGCCGCCTGCCACCGGACTCGTTCGCCGTCCTCACGAGCCCGTACCACGGGTCGGCAGAGTTCGATGCCGCGCAGCCATTCCACATCGAGCGCACGCGCGAGCCGGTGCTGTTGCCGCATCCGTGGATGGTCGCGCACATCAACGAGATGGCCGCCAGGGTCGGCGCCGACCTGGTCGTGCTCGACCCCGCGGTGCCTCTGGGGTTGGTCGGACCGTCGCTGCGCTTGCCGTACGACGTCGTGCTGCATGGCGCCGAGGTCACGGTGCCCGGTCGGCTGCCCGGCACCAAGCAGTCGCTGGCGTACGTGCTCCGTCGAGCACGTCACGTCGTCGCCGCCGGCAGCTACCCGGCGCGCGAAGCCGAACGGGCTGCGGGTCGTAGCCTTCCGATCACCATCGTGCCTCCCGGCGTCGACACCGATCGCTTCCGGCCCTTGACCGCCGATCAGCGAGCCGCAGCGCGGGCGCGTCTCGGTCTGGCGGTCGACGCCGAGGTCATCGTCAGCATCAGCAGGCTCGTACCGCGCAAAGGGTTCGACACGGCTATCCGTGCTGCCGCGATCCTGCAGCAGTCGCGTCCGGATCTCGTGCTGGCAATCTCCGGTGGGGGGCGCGACGAGCCGCGATTGCGCAAGCTCGTCGCCCGACTCGGCGCGCCAGTGCGCTTTCTCGGCCGGGTGGCCAACGACGACCTTCCAGCGCTGTACGGCTGCGCCGACGTCTACACGATGCTCTGCCGCAATCGTTGGGCCGGCCTCGAGCAGGAGGGTTTCGGCATCGTCTTTCTCGAGGCCGCGGCGTGCGAGGTGCCGCAGGTGGCCGGCGACTCCGGCGGTGCCGAGGACGCCGTGGTCGACGGTGTCACCGGCGTGATGGTGCGCCATGCCGACGATCCGCGCCAAGCGGCGCATGCCTTCGAACGGCTGCTCGACGACCCGGCGCTGCGCCTCTCGATGGGGCAGGCCGGGCGCCGGCGAGCGGTCGAGGAATTCTCGTACGACGGGCTCGCCCGGCGGCTGGCCCGGTCGTTGGGTGCCCTGGCATGATGGCTGCCCCATGAGTACGCCGGCGTGACGAGCGAGCAGATAGCTCATCCCGGTGGGCGGGTCGTCGCCGGCGATCTGGCCGGCACGGCACTCTTCCTGGCCGCACTCGCGGTCGCTGTCCCGCTGCGCAACCATCGGTTCGGACAGGTCCTGATAGCGGCTGTCTCGATGGTGCTGTTCGCGATCGGTGTCGCCACCACGCTGTGGGCGTACACCCGCGCCCTCGAGCGCTCGCGCGTCGAGGAGGTCGGCGTCGCCAACCTCTACTTGATCACCGGTAACACGGCGCCGAAGCCGATCGGCCGCATGTTGACACTGGCGCTCGGCGTCCAGGTGGTGGCGGCGATCGCGGGCGCCTGGATCGGCGTGGTCGGGCTCGACAAGGGCCAGCTCAACGCGCTCGCGTTCGGAGTCCTCGTACCGATGTTCGGCATCGGCATGAATGGCGTCTGGGCTGCGCTTCATGGTTCGTACGGTCCGCGTGTAGGTCGCACGGTGTCACCATCAGATCGCAAGATCGACTAGAACAGGGCAATGGCTGAAACGGCGTCACAGACGACCACGATTGCTGCGCCACCCGACCGCGTATGGGCGATCGCGGCCGACGTCGAGCACTACCCGGAGTGGGCGAAGGACGTCAAAGATGTCGTAGTGCGTGCTCGAGACGACGACGGCCGACCGACCGAGGTCGAGTTCAGGGCGTCGGCACTCGGTCGCAGCACGCACTACACATTGAGCTACGACTACAGCGATGCGCCGTCGGTCCTCGCGTGGAGCATGCTGCGCGGCGACATCATGCGCACCATCGACGGGGCGTACCACTTCTCGCCGACCAACGACGGAGGTACCGAGGTGCGCTACGACCTGATCATCGATCTCGTGGTGCCGCTTCCGGGCTTCGTCAAGCGACGCGCCGAGGTCCGGATCCTCAACACGGTGCGCGAGCTCAAGGTCCGCGCCGAATCGTGACTCGACGCCGAATCGGCATCGACGTCGGTGGTACCAAGTGCCTCGGCGTCGTGCTCGACGAAGCCGGCGAGGTGATCGAGGAGCAACGCCGTCCTACTCCTCCGGGTACTGAGGCGTTCGTCGACACGCTCGCAGAGCTTGCAACGTCGCTCGGCGTCATCGACTCGCTCGGGATCGGCGTGCCCGGCATGGTGACGCGCGAAGGCGTGATCAAGGCGTCGCCCAACCTCATCGACATCGCCGATTTCGAGGTCGGTCGCATGCTGTCCGAGCGGCTCGGGTTCCTCGTCGATGTCGGCAACGACGCGACGTGCGCGGCGGCCGCCGAATGGAAGGTGGGCGTCGCACGCGGCGCCACCGACATGATCATGGTCACGCTCGGTACAGGTATCGGCGGGGGAGTCGTCGCCGGCGGGCACCTCATCCGCGGCGCGAACGGCTTCACCGGAGAGATCGGGCACATGGTCGTCGACCCCAACGGGTTGCCGTGCCCGTGTGGTCGTCGCGGCTGCTGGGAACGCTATGCCTCGGGCAGTGGCCTGGCCCACCTCGCCCGCGAGGCTGCCATCGGCAAGCGCCTGCGTCGTGTGCTGCAGCTGGCCGGAGGCGACCCGTTCAACGTACGCGGCGAGGATGTGCAGGCCGCTGCACGCGAGGGCGACACCGAGGCGTTGGGTGTGATCGACCTGTTCGGTCGCTGGGTCGCGCTGGGCCTCAACAACCTCACCAACCTGCTCGACCCGCAGATGTTCGTGTTGGGCGGCGGCCTGGCGGCGTCGGGCGACCTCTATCTCGGGCCGATCCAGAAGTGGTTCACCGAGTTGTTGTATGCACCCGACCTGCGACCCCACCCGAAGTTGATGTTCGCGTCGCTCGGCGAGCGCGCCGGTGCAGTCGGCGCAGCGCTGATGACCGAACTGCGCTGAGCTGCCTCGATCGTCAAACCGCCGCGGAGGGCCCCGTCGTGCGACGGATGACCAGGCTCGGTGACATCAGCACGTCGCCGAGCTCGCCGCGATCATTGATCGCCTCGATCAGCATCGTCGCGGCCGCCGCACCCATCTCGCGACGCGGTTGATCGATCGTCGTGAGGCCGATGTGCTTCAGGGCGGCAAGCGACGTGTTGTCGAAGCCGACGATCGCCACATCGCCTGGCACGGTGAGTCCGGCGCGTTCGACGACGTCGATCGCACCCACGGCCGAGAGGTCGTTGGCCGTGAAGATCGCCGTGGGCAGCACCGGTCCGCGCAACAACTTCTCGGCTCCTTGCGCGCCGGCCTCTTCCGTGAAGTCGCCGCTGATCACCTGAGCGTTGTCGCCCAAACCGAGCTGGCGCATCGCACGTATGTAGCCGCTGCGGCGCGGTGCCGAGCCGGCGCCCTTCCCGCCGTCGATGTGGGCGATCCTTCGGTGCCCCAACCCGTAGAGGTGCTCGACGGCCATTCGCGCCCCGTCGGCCTCGTCGGTCGTGACCGAACCACAGCCTGCCTTGGGGAAGGTCCGCCCGACGGACACCAGTGCGACCTCTGCGGCGACGGATTCCAGGCGGACCGCAGAGAGCCGGCAGCCGGCGACGATCACCCCGTCGACGCGCGAAGCGAGAAAGGTGTCGAGCGCACGCGACTCGAGTCGCGGGCTGCGCCGCGCGCTGGCGAGGATCAGTTGGTAGCCGTAACGCTCGGCAGCGATGTGGATACCGTCGGTGAGCTCGGCGAACCACGGGTTGTGCAGATCGTTGAGCAGCACGCCGATGGTCATCGTCCTGCGTGCGGCAAGGTTGCGGGCCATCAGGTTGGGTCGGTAGCCGAGCTTCGATGCCGCCTCGGTCACTCGCTGGCGCGATTCGTCGCTGACCCGTGGCGAGTCGCGCATGACCAACGAAACCAGTGCCCGCGACACGCCTGCGATCTGCGCCACGTCCTCGAGGGTCGGGGCGCTGTTTCGTCTCGTGCTCGGCACGTGGACAAGGTAGTGCACTTGACAGGCCCGCTGAGACGTCTACAGTTGGAGCGCTCTAACTCGACAAGGGGACAGAATGATCGACCGTATTGCTGCAGCCCCGATTTCGTGGGGCATCTGTGAGATGCCCGGTTGGGGCTTGCAGATGTCGCCGAGTCGCATCCTGGGTGAGATGGCCGAGCTCGGCATCACCAAGACCGAGCTGGGCGCGCTGGGCTGGCTGCCCGACGACATGACCCAGTTGCGTGAACTGCTGGATCGGTCGCACATGTCCATCCTCGGTGGGTTCGTACCGCTGGTGCTGCATCACGGCACGGCCCACCCCGGCTCGCTGGCAGCAGCGCACGCCTCGGCGAAGACCCTCAGCGATGCAGGCGCCCAGTACTTCGTCGCCGCGTTGATCTCCAGCATGGAGTCATGGGATCGACCCACGCTCGACGCGACCGAGTGGTCGAACCTGTTCGAGGGAATCGCCGAGACCGAGAAGATCGCCGCGGAATACGGGCTCACCCAGGTCGTGCATCCACACGTCAACACACTGATCGAGACCGACGAGGAGTTCGAGCGTTTCCTGCAGAACTCACCAGCTCCGTTCTGCCTCGACACGGGTCACCTGTTCATCGGTGGCGCGGACCCAGTGGCAATCGCCCAGCAGCACGCAGATCGTGTCGGCCTCGTGCACATCAAGGACGTCGACGAAGCGATCGCTGCCCGGTTCCGAGCCGGGGAGTTCGATTGGATGGGCGCGATTCAGCACGGTCTGTTCCCATCCGCGGGTTCAGGCGACGCACCCATCGCTGCTACGGTGCAGACGCTCGAAGACTCCGGCTATGCCGGGTGGTACGTCTTGGAACAAGATGTTGCCCTGACCGAAGGCGAGCCGCCGCTCGGTCAAGGCCCGGTGCACGGTGTTCGCAAGAGCATTGAGTACCTCAAGTCGCTGACTGGATGAATCCAGGCAGTCGAAAGCCGGTTCTTGCCGGTGCAAACCATCACTCCTAGAGGGGGAAAAGAGAACACATGAAGAAGACCCGTTACGTCTTCGCATCGCTTGCAGCGTTCACCATCCTGGCGACCGCCTGCGGCAGCGACTCTGCCAAGACAGCAAGCACATCCGCAACTACCGGTACGAGCGGCGGCGCCGCAACGACCGCTGCACCCGCCGACACCGCGTCTGACGCCACGACGGCACCTGCCGACACATCCTCGGCCGACACGGTCGATGTGACCGCCGGTAAGGACGTCACGATCGCCGTCATCACACACGGCGACGGTGGCGTGTTCTGGTCGGTGTTCCAGAAGGGTGCCGAGGATGCCGGCAAGGCATTGGGCATCACGGTCAAGTATCAGGGCTCGAACAACACGGGTACCGATCAGGCCGCGATGATCAACCAGGCCGTCGCCGACGGCGTCGACGGCCTCGCCGTCTCGCTCGCCGATCCGGCCGCCGTCAAGGATGCCGTCAAGGCAGCCACCGACGCCGGCATCCCGTTGGTCACGACGAACTCGGGTTCCGACCTGTACAAGGAGTTCGGCGCGTTCACCCACATCGGCCAGGACGAGTTCACCGCCGGCGCAGGCGCTGGCGACAAGTTCAACGCTGCCGGTGCCAAGGTCCTGCTGTGCGCAAAGCAGGAGCAGACCAACACGGGCCTCGACGCACGCTGCGATGGCGCCAAGAGCACCTTCAAGGGCAAGTTCCTGGCGCCGATCACGACGTCGGGTGATGCCTCTGGCAAGCAGCAGGCCGACATGAAGGCCGCCATCGGAGCCGATCCCTCGATCGACGCCGTGTTCGGCGTCGGCCCGGTCATCGCTCACGATGCAGCCGCAGCAGTCAAGGAACTCGGTCGTACTGTCACCGTCGGTGGCGTCGACCTCTCGCCTGACCTGTTGAAGGACATCGAGGCCGGCGACGTGCTGTTCACGATCGACCAGCAGCAGTACCTCCAGGGTTACATCTCGGTTGTCGCGTTGTACCTCAACGTCACCAACCAGAACACCCTGGGCGGCGGCCTGCCGA
>JBDTYA010000064.1:0-2484 GCA_040005915.1 Ilumatobacteraceae bacterium | reverse complement strand
ACCGCCGTAGACACCGCCAAAGGTGTCGTTCCGGCGAGCGGGACGTCGTCCTCAGGTGCCGATGTCGAGGCAACGTACTGTGAGCCGGTGACCAAGGCCTTCGAGCGAGAGGTGACCTTCGAGATCGATGGCCGCGACTTCACGTTCGACACCTGGTCCGACGTCTCGGCGCTGTTCGCCATCCGCTTCCTCGCCAAGCACGACCGCCCGAAGCGCGGGTGCGAATCCGGGCTGTGCGGTACCTGCGAGTCGTTGGTCGACGGCGTGCCGACCCGGTTGTGCCTCGTGCCGTCGACGTCACTCGATGGAGTGTCGATCGTCAGCGGATCGAACCCGGGTCGCTGACGAGCGCTTTCGAGATCTCGGCGGCGGTGCGCACCACCATCCGCACGAGTTGGTCATGGCGATCGGCGGGCATGCGGATCAGCGGGCCGGCGACCGAGACCGCCGCGACGCACGAGCCGATCCGATCGAAGATCGGGGCAGCGATCGAGACGACACCGGGTGCGGCCTCGTCGGTGCTGATGGCATACCCGGCTTTGCGGACGTCGGCCAGCACATGGTTGAGCCGGGTGCGCGTCGTGATGGTGCGCGGGCCCAAGCGGGGGAGCCCGCCGGCGACGGCATCGTCGACGTCGGCCTGCGATCCATAGGCCAGCAGCACCTTGCCGGAGGAGGTCGCATGCGCAGACCTGCGCCGCCCGACCTTGGTGAACAGCCCCATCATCTGCGGGCTCTCCAGGCGATCGAGATACACGACGTCGGCGCCCGACAACACGGCGAGGTGGGCGGCCTCGTTGCTGTCGTTGTGCAGTTTCTCCAACGGCACGTGACCCACCTGTCGCAGCACCCGGCTGCTGACCACCTCCTGCCCGATCTCGTACAGCTTCAGACTCAGCCGGTAGCGCCCGTCGCTGGTGTGTTCGACGAACCCCTCGGTCACGAGGATGCTCAGCAGTCGATGAACGGTGCTCTTCGGCAGCTTGACGCGCCGACCGAGCTCCGACACCCCGAGCACCGGATCGACGAACGTGAACGCGGTCAGCAGTGACAGGGCGCGGGCGACCGCCGATTCAGGTGACTCCTGCGGTTCCCCCCGTGGCACAGCTCCACACTAGGCACGTTCCGCCAGTCGGGACGCCGACTCGGGCGCGTTCTCGGCATCCCCGGTACCGATTCTGCGCCCACCAGTGCTGCGTGGGCGCGTTTTCGGCATTCCCGGTACCGGTGCCGACCCCAACGAACGAATGCAGGTGAGTCACCAGCTGCAGTCGGCGAGGCTGTCCCAGCAGCGGCGGGTCAGTTCGGCACCGGCGAAGTATGCAGCGCGCGCCGCGCGGCGCTTGGCGTCGGTGTCGAGGTACTGCTCGGCGAACTCACCGACGTGACCGCCGTGGTCTTCGTCGACCGTGATGTGGATCGTGTGGAACGCGTAATCGTCGGGCTGGAGGATGTCGGCGTAGTGCGCCCTGAACCCGTCGACGACCTTGATGTACGCCGCCGGAATCTGGTTCTCGATGGCCAGGATCCCACCGAACGTCAGCTCGTACCACGGCTGCTGCTGGGCCAACGAGTAGAGGAAGCCGCTGCTCGCCATCGCATCGACGTTGGGTGTCGCCTCTGTGATCACCTCGTCGGGTGCACCGAGCGCGCGCGTGAACTCGAACAACCAGTGCAGGTGCCCGAAGCCCGACTTGGAGGTCGTGCCCAACACCTCCTCGGCGATGTTCTCGATGACGCCGTCGGTCATCTCGTAGGGAATACGTGTGACCCAAGCAGCCAGGATGCGGCGGGTGTGATATGTGACGCCGTGGTAGTGCTGCCGCGCCCAGGCGACGAGCTCTTGCTTGGTCGCCTCGCCCTGTTGGGTGCGCTTCACCCAATCGGCTTGGTCGAGGGTCCGGCCGGTGGCCTGCAGCTCTTCACGCATGTCGTCAACGAACGCCTCACCGTCAAATGCCATGTGCCCACGCTCTCACGCGCGGGATTGGCGCCGAAATCAAGTTGTTCCACTGACCAGAACGGTCTCCTTTCGGCTCCGGCGCCGCGCAACCAAGATGGATCCCATGGCTATCTTCCGTCTCGGGCACGTCGAGGTCCGAACTCCCGATCTAGAGCTCTGTGCCGCGTACTACACCGAGGTGTTGGGTCTGCGAGAGGTGGCGCGCGACGACAACCACGTCTACCTGAAGGGTTGGGACGAGCAGGATCACCACTCGTTGATACTCACCGGAGCCAACCGTTATGGGCTCGAGCACGTCGCGTTCAAGACCGAGTCGGTCGATGATCTCGAGGGCTACGAGTCCAACCTCGAACGCTACGGCTGCACGGTCGAGCGCGTCTCCGCCGGCGCCGAGCTCGGCCAGGGCGATGCCATCCGCTTCGATTCACCCACGGGTCACACCATGGAGATCTACGCCAAGATGGAGAAGGTCGGCAACGGCCTCCCGTTGTTCAACCCGGCACCGATGCCGATGGATCTCG
>JBDTYA010000063.1:0-2933 GCA_040005915.1 Ilumatobacteraceae bacterium | reverse complement strand
GGCCGATCATCCACCGGTATGACCCGATACCAGGCGGGAGCAGTCGAAGCGCAGCGGAGACCAGTCCCGCCCAGGAGAATGGAATGTTGATCGGTTGGGTAGCGTTTGCATCTCCGTGCAACGCGTTGCTGTGCTCTCGCTCCACACGTCGCCTCTGATCCAACCAGGGTCGGGCGACAGTGGCGGTATGAACGTGTACGTGCGCGAGCTGGTGTCGGCATTGGCCCAGGCCGGCGTCGAGTGCACGACGTACACGCGAGCCAGCCGCGCCGGTCTCCCGGAGGTCGTCCAGGTCGAGCCCGGCCATCGTGTTGTGCACATCCCCGCAGGCCCGTACGACCTTGCCAAGGAACAGCTGCCGTCGGTGCTCACCGAATTCGGTGACGCGGTCGTCGACCACATCAAGAACGACTCGCCGGCCGACGTGCTGCACGCCAACTACTTCCTCAGCGGCCTCGTCGCCCATCGAATCAAGCACGAGCTCGACCTGCCGTTCGTCAGCACCTTCCACACGCTTGCCAAGGTGAAGGCCGAGGGCGGCGACCTCGAACCCGCATGGCGCGAGCGCGCCGAGGCCGAGATCATCGGTTGCGCCGACGCGATCTGCGTCAGCTGCACCGAGGAGGAGCGCCAGTTCCTGCGGCTGTACGGCGAGCCGGCCGGAAAGATCGAGATCATCGCGCCGGGTGTCGAGCATGCCTTCTTCGCCCCCGGCGACCGCACCGGCGCCCGCAACGCGATCGACCTTCCCCTCGAATCGCCGATCCTGTTGTTCGTCGGTCGCATCCAACCGCTGAAGGGCCCCGACGTCGCTGTTCGCGCCCTCGCCGCGCTGAACCGACCCGATGCACTGCTGCTTATCGTCGGCGGTGCCAGCGGGCTCGAGGGCATCGGTGAGATGCGCCGGATTCGAACCCTCATCACCGAGCTCGGAATCGAGGGTCAGGTGCGCTTCATCGAACCTCAGCCGCATCACATCCTCAGCACGTACTACCGCGCCGCCGACGTGGTGCTGGTTCCCAGCCGAAGCGAGAGCTTCGGACTCGTTGCGCTCGAGGCCTCGGCGTGCGGCATCCCGGTCGTGGCCAGCGGCGTCGGTGGGCTGCTGACCCTCGTCGAGCATGGCGACAACGGATTCCTCGTCCGCGATCGCGACCCGCAGATGTACGCCGAATACATCGCCCAGATCCTCGATGACCCGCAGCAGGCGGCGCGCATGGGTGACCGCGGCGCGGTGCGGGCCCGGCAGTACACGTGGGGCTTCGCGGCAGCGCGCCTGCGACGCGTCTATGCCGACCTGACAGTTCGCGAGCTGGTGGCCTGCGCGTGAGCGACGTGCACGACGACACCGCGGTGTCGGCGGTCGCGACACACATCGACGAATGGCTGGCGCAACTGGCTGCACACAACCCGTCGATCGAAGCGGTCGATCGCGGTGAGGCCGACGAGCGTCGTTGGTACGTTCGCCTACGCGGCGACGAGAAGGAGCACATCACGGTGTGGCTGACATTGGGTCAGCGCACCTTGCGGTACGAGGCATACGTCATGCCTGCGCCGCAGGAGAACATCGCCCAGGTCTACGAGATGGCCCTGCGCCGCAACGAGAAGCTGGTCGGCGCCCATTTCGCGATCGGTGTGGAGGATGCCTTGTTCCTCCGCGGCGAGCTCCCGGTGACAGCCGTCTGTGCCGACGAGATCGACCGCATCATCGGGTCGCTCTACGCCTACAGCGAGCAATCGTTCCCGTCGTTGATCAGGCTCGGCTTCGCGAGTCACTTCGACCGATAACAATTCGCCGCCGGTGTTCCGCTGCGGCGACGTCGCCGACCATCCATGTCTGTGCCGGGACGGATGGTTCTCTTCGGGGAATGTCGCAGCGCCATCCGTTCCGGCGCCACGTGATTAGCCTGCGGCCATGACCAACTACCGATTGGCCGTGATCGGCGGGGGCAACATGGGCGCGGCACTCGCCGGAGGGCTCATCGCCAACGGGTGGGCCATCAGCGACATCGCCGTCGTCGAGGTGGCCGAGGCTCGACGCAGCCAGTTGGCGACGATGTTCGCCGGGGTCGCGATCACGGACAGTGTGCCGGCATGCGATGCGGCTGTCATCGCCGTCAAGCCGTACGACGCCGCGGCTGCAGCGACGGCCGCGGCGTCAGCCGGCGCCCGCCGGGTGCTGTCGATCGCCGCCGGCGTCAGCATCGATTCGCTGCAAGAGGCGTGCGGCGCCGACGTCGCAGTGGTGCGCTCCATACCCAACACCCCGGCGCTGCTCGGCAAGGGCGCGGCGGCGATCTGCGGCGGGTCGTCGACCACCGAGGACGATCTCGTCTGGGCAGAGGACATCCTCGGTTCGGTGGGGACCGTGCAACGTGTCGCCGAGTCGCTGCTGGATGCCGCCACCGGGCTGATCGGTAGTGGGCCGGCATACCTCTTCCTGGTCGCCGAAGCGCTCACCGACGCCGGCGTGCTGGCCGGCCTGACCCGGCCCGTGGCCGACGCCCTGGTGCGCCAGCTGTTCGTCGGCTCGGCGGCGATGCTCGCCGAGTACGGCGACCCGGTCGCGCTGCGAGCGATGGTCACGTCGCCCGGCGGCACGACCGCGGCAGGACTGCGTGTGCTCGAGGAGCGCGGCGTGCGGTCGGCTCTGCTGGAGACCGTCCTGGCAGCGACGGAGCGGAGCAAGGAACTGGGCCGGCCGCATTGAGCACGGGCCGGGGCAACTGCTTGCGAAGGCCACCAAGAGTGGCTGATCCACCACCGAATTGGAAATTTCTCGGTGTGACTCTTTTCTCAGCGCCTGCCGTGTGTCTAACCTTTCATCCAGGTCAAACGACCGCCGCGTGATTTTCACACGGAGTCGCATCCGCAAGGATGCGCCGACAGGGCTGGTGCCATCGGGGGGTTGGCATCGGCCCTTGTCGATTTTT
>JBDTYA010000062.1:0-36138 GCA_040005915.1 Ilumatobacteraceae bacterium | reverse complement strand
CGGTGGCTACGACCGCGAACTTCAGAGCCAGCGCAAGTTGCTCGACGAGCTCAACATCGTGCACGTACCCGGTCTCAACGAGGAGCTGGCCGCAACGTCGGTGTTCGGTTCCCAGGTCGCACAGACGTACGAGCGACCGAAGTTCGAAGGGGTCGCCGGCCTCTGGTACGGGAAGTCCCCGGGTCTCGATCGAGCGGGTGACGCCATCCGTCACGGGAGCTTCGGCGGCACCGGCCGCAAGGGCGGTGTGGTGCTTTTGGTCGGCGACGACGCTGCCGCGAAGTCGTCGACGCTCCCCTCGCGCAGCGACCCAACACTGGTCGCCCTGCACCTGCCGGTGTTCTATCCGGGAACCGTGCAGGAGGTGCTGGATTTCGGGTTCCACGCATTCGCGATGTCGCGCCTCACCGGTATCTGGGTGGCGATGAAGATCACGACGCCGGTCGCCGACGGTTCGGGTATCGCCGAGGTCTCGCCGGGCCGGTTCGACCCGGCGCTGCCGACGTTCGAGGTCGACGGCAGGCCATGGGTGCCCACCCTCAGCGGCCACGTCGGCGTGCCGTTCGCGAACACCTTGGAGATCGAGGTTCTCGGCAACCGCATCGAATGGGCGAAGCGATACGTCGCTGCCAACCCGCTCAACAGATTCATCACCAATCCAGCCGACGCCTGGCTCGGCATCGTCGCCGGTGGCTACGACATGCAGCAGGTGCTCGAGGCGCTGCGCGTGCTGGGCCTCAGCGAGGAGCGTCTCGGCGAACTGGGTGTGCGCGTGCTCAAGCTCGGGGCGTTGCATCCGTTGGATCACGGTGCAGTCCGCGAGCTTGCCACCGGCACGGCAACGGTCATGGTGATCGAGGACAAGCTCGACTTCCTCGAGTCCCGGGTTCGCTCGGTCCTCTACGGCAGTGCCAATGCGCCGGCGATCGTCGGCAAGCTCGACCACGAGGGCAAACCGTTGATCACCCACTACGGCGCGCTGACCAGCGACAACCTCGTCGAGTCGCTGCGCCGTGTGCTGACCCTGCGCGTGCCTGCCGATCAGCTGGCCACGGTCCGCAAGTCCGAGCCGGTTCGCATCTCGCTGGGTGTCGAGGCCGTCCGCACGCCGTTCTTCTGTTCGGGCTGCCCCCACAACACCGGGCTGCTCGTGCCCGAGGGGTCGCTGGTGGGTGCGGGCATCGGCTGCCACGGGATGGTCAGCATCGTGCCGCGCGAGCAGACCGGTCACGTCACCGGCATCACCCAGATGGGTGGCGAGGGCGCGCAGTGGATCGGCACGGCGCCGTTCGTAGAGGACCACCACTTCTTCCAGAACATGGGTGACGGTACCTACTTCCACAGCGGTCAGTTGGCGGTGCAGGCGGCCGTCGCTTCCGGCACCACCATGACGTTCAAGATCCTCTACAACGCCGCGGTCGCGATGACCGGCGGTCAGGATGCTGCCGGCCTGCGGACGGTTCCCGAGATGACTCGGATGTTGATGGCAGAGGGTGTCAAGCACATCACCATCACCACCGATGATCCGGCGAAGTATCGCGGCGTGCAACTCCCGAGCGGTGTCGATGTCGTGCATCGAGATTCCGTCGTCGACGCACAGGAGAAGCTCCGCGTCATCGACGGCGTCACGGTGCACATCCATGACCAGCAGTGCGCAGCCGAGAAGCGCCGCGATCGCAAGCGCGGCGTCCTCGCTCCGGCGACGTTCCGGGTGATGATCGACGAGCGGGTCTGCGAGGCCTGCGGCGACTGCGGCGTGCAGTCCAACTGCCTCTCGCTGCACAGCACCGAGACGGAGTTCGGTCGCAAGACGGTCATCGATCAGGCCAGCTGCAACGTCGATGCCAGCTGCCTGAAGGGCGACTGCCCGGCGTTCATCACGGTGAAGCCCGGCAAGGTGAAGAAGGCCAAGCGGGCCTCCGCGAAGGCAGGCGGCGCGCTGCCCGTGCCGACGATCGTGGTGCCCAACGACGTCGCCATCCGCATGCCGGGGATCGGCGGAACCGGTGTCGTCACCGTCAGCGCAATCCTGGCCGCGGCCGCGCAGATCGCCGGCGTGGATGCTCGCACTGCCGACCAGACCGGGTTGTCCCAAAAGGCCGGCCCGGTGGTGTCGACGGTGACCATCGGCGACCCAACTCCCGGCCAGATCGGCGTCCTGCTGGCATTCGACGCGTTGGCGTCCGCCACCCCTGCCAACCTCGCCGGTCTCGATCCGGAGAGCAGCGTTGCAGTGGTGTCCACCACCATCGCGCCGACCGGCAGGATGATCGGCAAGGTCGCCTCCCACGGCCTCGACCTCGCGCCCATCCGCGCCGAGATCACCAAGCGCACCAACGCTACGAGAAACCTCTACGTCGACGCCGGGCAGATCGTCACGGCGTTGCTCGGCAACACGGTGACCGCCAACGTGTTCATGGTCGGTGTGGCTTACCAGGCGGGGTTCATCCCGCTCCCGGGCGAGTCGATCGAGCGGGCCATCGAGCTGAACGGAACCGCGGTCGAGCTCAACCTCGCCGCCTTCGCATGGGGCCGCCGCTGGGTCGTGGATCCGACGGAGGTCGAGCGATCGGCCGGTGCCGGCACCGCCTACGACCTGCATCCGTTCAACGTCGAAGGGATCGACGACGCGGTGCTGCGTGAGCTCGTCGAGCGACGTGCGGGTGACCTGGTCGGCTACCAGAACAAGCGGTACGCGGCGCGCTATGCGAGCGTCGTGTTGGCGGCCCACAAGGCTGAGCAGAAGGCCGGCGGCGATGGCTCGTTCGCCACGGCGGTGGCGCGACAACTGCATCACGTCATGGCCTACAAGGACGAGTACGAGGTCGCCAGGCTGCTGCTCGGGGGTCGGGCCAAGGTGGCCGCGCAGTTCGGCGACGACGCCAAGATGACCTGGAACCTGTACCCGCCTATGTTGCGTTCGATGGGCCTCGGGCACAAGCTGCGATTCGGTTCGTGGTCCGTGCCGGTCATGGCCGCGTTGCGCCGCATGAAGGGCCTACGCGGCACGCCCCTCGATCCGTTCGGTCACGCCAACGTGCGCCGTGTCGAGCGTGAGATGGTGAAGGAATACATCCAGCTCGTCGAAGACGCCAGTGGGATGTTGAACACCGATCCTCAACATTCGTTGGAGCTCGTCGGCCTCATCGATCAGGTCCGCGGCTACGAAGGCGTCAAGCTGGCCAACATCGAGCGCTATCGCACTGCGCTGGCCGAAGCCCGCCGGCACCCGGTGCACTGACCCTTACTGCAGGATGCTCTGCGGCCACTCCGTGTCGGCGACGAATGCATTGACCCTGTCGACGCACTCGGTGCGGTCGTAGACGCCGTAGAGCGCCTGTTTCATCCGCGGCGGGTCGCCGAAGAAGAACAGCTCGTAGTGCGACTGGCGGCCGCCGAACGCGCTGATCGACATGTCCCATGCCAGGCGGAACAGGGCGACGCGCTCCTCGGCCGAACTTGCCGCGCCCTGCAAGTACTTGGCGATGTCGGCACCGCGCGGGCCGTCGAAATCGGCCTCCGTAGGGATGGTGATGAGGCCGCTCGTCGTCACGAGTTGCACGATCTCGACCATCCGTCGGTAGACGCCGGGGAACCAGTTGCGGGCTGCGTCGAGCGGCGGGCGGGCCGGCGTCATGACGCCGTATCTGTTGAGTGTCGCCCCCGCCTCGCTGGCGATCTTGAGGCCCTTCATGATCTCGAGGATCATGATCACCTCGGCGACCATCTGCTGGACGTGGGGGGCGTCGCCGGAGCCGACCATGTCGATCGCGGCCTGGATCACACCGAGGAACGCCTCGGTCTTGGCGATCTTCAGGTTGACGACCTGATGTGCCATGTGCAGGACGGCGCCCGTCTCCGCGTAGGCCCGGTTGGCCAGTTCGACGTCGTTCATCAACAGCACGCGCTCCCACGGCACCAGCACGTCGTCGAAGTAGACCATTGCGTCCATCTCGTCGAACCGCGATCCCAGCGGATGGTCGCGATGGCTTCGTCCGAGATCGAGCGGCTCCCGGCACTGGAACGAGAGGCCCGGCGTGTTGTTGGGGATGCCGAACGCCAGCGCGTACGGCTTCATCTCCTCGCCGCCCTTCACCACCGTCGAGGGGAAGATGAGGATCTCGTCGCTGATCGGCAACGTCGCCAGCATCCGTGCTCCACGCACGATGATGCCGTCGGACGTTTCACGGACGACGCCCAAGGCGATGTACGGGTCGCTGAGCTCGTAGGCCTGCTTGCGCCTGTCGACCTGTGGGTTGGTCAGCGCATGCGTCAGCGCCAGGTCGTTCTCGCGGACGTACTCGAAGTAGTTGCGGGCGTTGTCCGCGAACTGCGGTCGGCATTGACCGAAGTACTCGGCGGCGGTGCCCGCGCCCATCAGGTTGACGTTGAGGTAGTCGGGCATCCGGCCCATGAAGCCGAGGCAGGCGTCGGCCCACACCTTGTGCATCGCCGAGCGACGCTCCAGGTCCTCGCGCGTCCGGGGCACGATGAAACTCATGCCGACCCGGTCGCCGGTCGTCGGCGAGTCGAACGTCATGGTGTCGACGAGGTCGGGCCGGTGCTGCATCTCGTAGAGCGCGGCCAGCGAGTGCGCGGCGTTGGCCGTTCGTGGATGTGTGGTTGGGTCGGCTACGAGCTCTCCCTCGACCCACAGTGCCGGCGGCTGCGATCGCAACCGCTCGAGAACCTGCTGTCCGTTCCGTGCTCCCATCGAAGGCTCCTTGCTGTTGCTCATGCAATGTTCTATATTCGAATCCATGATTCGAATGCCGAATGGCACCGTAGCACCTTCGCAGACTCTCGATCGCGGCCTGGCCTGCTTGGACTTCGTGGCGACAGCCGACCGACCCGTGTCTGTCGATGCGACTGCGATCGCTCTCGATCTGCATCGCTCGATCGTGTACCGCTTGCTGCGCACCTTGGAGGGCCGCCGGCTGGTCGAGCGCGATGCAGATGGTTGCTACACCGCAGGGCCGTACCTGGCGGTGCTGAGCCGGTCGGTTCGCCGGTCGCTGCGTTCCGCTGCCGCCCCGGTGCTGGGCGGCCTCGCCGAAGAACTGCAGATGACGGCTTTTCTCGTAGTGGCCGACGGCGACGACGCGGTGACGATCGAGAGCGTCGAGCCCACATCCCTCGACGCCCACATCGCCTATCGGCCGGGCACCCGGCACGCCATCGACCGCGGCGCGCCGGGACTGGCGCTGTTGGCCGGCCGCCCCGCGGTGCGCGGTGAGCGTCGCGAGATCGGCCGGGCGCGCAGCGCCGGCTATGCCGCCAGCGAGGCCGAAGTGATACCAGGCATGGCCTCGATCGCCGCGCCGATCGGTGATCAGGGTGCCATCGCCGTGCTGTGGCTCGCCAATGGCAAGGTCGATCGTCGACTCGTCGCCGCACGTCTCGTCTCCGCCTCGACCGAGATCCTCCGGCGCCTCGGTCTTGCCTCGACTCCTGTGTGAGCCAGCCGGTGAGTTCATCGGGCGCGACACCGGCACCGAGGGTGCTGGAATCACGCCCACGGAGGATGATTGGGCGCGACAACGGCACCGAGAGTGCCTAAATCGCGCCCAACCGGTCAGTTGACGCCCCACCCTCCGTCTACTCGGAGGAGTTGGCCGGTGATGTGCTTGGACTCGTCGCTGCACAGGAAGAGCGCGGCTTGGGCATGATCGTCGGCCGAGAGGGGGCCCCCGCCGGACACCGGCATGCGCGCCTTGACCACGTCGAGTGTGTCCGGGTCCGACGCAGCGCGCCTCGACATCGGGGTGATGGTCAGGGCCGGGAGGATCGCGTTGAAGCGGATGCCGGCCGCGCCGTACTGGCAGGCGCCGTTGAGCGTCAGCGAATTGATCCCACCCTTGGCTGCCGCGTAGGCCAACGTGTTGAAGGCGCCGGCGACCGGGTTGGTCGCCGCAACGGACGACACGTAGACGACCGATCCCCCGCCCGGTTGGTCGAGCATGATCCTGACGGCTTCCCGCGAGCTGAGGAACGCGGTGTTGAGGTTCAACGCCACCGTCGTGTTCCACGATTGCAGCGACGTCGAGTGCAGCGGACCATCGCCGAACGGTCGACCGCTGCCACCCGCGCACGCCAGCAGCGCGTCGAGGCGGCCGAAGGCCTCGACACATTTCGAGAATGCCCGCTCGGTCTCGTCCTCGTCGGTCAGGTCCGCAGCGACCCACGTCATGGCTGCGCCGGGCCCGATCCGTTCGGCCAGCGCGACGCAGTCGTCCTCGCGCAACGCAACGACGAACAACCGTGCCCCTTCGGCGGCGAACCGCAATGCGGCGGCTTCGGCGATCCCGGTTGCGCCGGTGATGCCGCACACCTTGCCGGCGAGCCGGCCGTGGACGTTCGATCCGGGACTGTTGGGCAGAGTCATGACTTGCACACCTCCATGGCGATCTCGACGAACTGCTTCAGCGACTTCGAATCATCATCGACGCGCCACACCAGGTGGAACTCGTCGAATCGCTCCACCGGCACGAGTGGGCGGATCACGACACCGTCGCGGGTGACGTTGCCGGCCTGCCAGGCGTTGAGCCAGCCGATCCCCGAGCCGACGGCGACCATGTCGAGCATTCGCTCGACCTGGCTCGCCGGGTGCACGACCCACGCCGGGCGCACGTCGAGCGCGGCGCAATACGCGAGCGTGGAGTCGTGGTACGTAGGCGCATCGTCGCGCTCGACGAGCAGCACCGGTTGCCCCTCGAGATCGGTCGCCTCGACGACTCGGCGAGATGCCAGCGGGTGGTTCTGCGGGATCGCGACATGGTCGAACGGCACCCGCCCCAGAAGCTGCGAGGCGAGTCGGTCGGGATACGGGACCGGGGGGTGCACGACACCGACGGTCAGCCTGCCCTCGCGCAGATCCTTGAAGATCCGCAACGAAGTGAACGCCGCAGGACGAACTGCGATCTGCGGATGGGCCTCGTGGAAGGTGCGTGCCGCGGTCAGCGCGGCGTGCTCGCTGCCGTGGCAATAGGCGACGGTCAGCGGCTGGTTCGTCGAGTCCGCCGCCAGGCGGAGGGTGTCGGCCAGACTGCTGAAACGCTCGACGGCGCGCAATGCCGAGCGGGCCTCGTGCAGCAGTCGCGAGCCCGCCGGCGTGAGGTGCACCTGCCTGGTCGACCGCTCGAACAGTTGCACGCCGAGCTCCGCCTCCAGTTCGCGGATTCGTTGCGACAACGGGGGAGTGGTCATGTGCAATCGGGCCGCCGCCCGACCGAAGTGCTGCTCCTCGGCGACTGCCACGAAGTACGTCAACCGGCGGAGGTCCATCTTCGCCGACGGTAGCAGCGCGCCGTCCATCATGACCGAGCGAGACATGATGCGTGTCTCAGCGGGTTGTGGACTTCTGGCGCCTCACCGGAGACAATCGGCGGATGAAGATGATGTGGTTCCACCTCATGCCGTATCCAAACCTGCCCGACGACTTCAACAAGAAGCACCGCAGCGTTTGGGTCGACATCGATCCGGCGCTGTTCGACCGCGACGTGATGGCGGCGACCTACGACATGTACATCGACCAACTCGTGTACGCCGAGGATTGCGGTTTCGACGGCATCTGCGTCAACGAGCACCACAACAACGGGTACGGCCTGATGCCGTCCCCCAATCTGATCGCCGCCATCCTCGCCAACCGCACATCGCAGGCGGCCATCACGGTGTTGGGCAACTCGGTCGCGTTGTACAACCCGCCGGTCCGCATCGCCGAGGAGTTCGCGATGCTCGACCTGTTCTCGCGCGGCCGGTTGATCGCCGGCTTCCCGGTGGGCACGGCCATGGACACGACGCATTCGTACGGCATGAACCCGGGCACACTACGGCCGCGCTACTACGAGGGGATTGAACTGATCATGAAGGCGTGGCAGGCCACCGAGGCGTTCGCCTTCAACGGCCGGTTCAACCAGCAGCGCTACGTCAACCCGGTGCCGCGGCCATGGCAGCAGCCGCATCCACCGGTGTGGATCCCCGGCGGCGGATCCGTCGAGACGTGGGACTTCTGCGCCGAGAACGATTTCGTCTACGGCGCGCTGACCTACTACGGGTACAAGGCCGTGCGCGAGACCGTCGCCGGCTACTGGAGGCGAGTCGAGGCCCATGGCAAGGACGACAACCCGCACCGCCTGGCGGTCACGCAGTTCATCGGTGTTGCCGACACCGATGCAGAGGCGTACAAGCTCTACCGCGAGCCCGCCGAGTACTTCTTCAATCGGTCGCTGCACGTGTACCCCGGGTTCACCGACGCGCCGGGCTACGTCACGGAGGGATCGGTTCGCGCCCGCTACAAGTCGCAGGTACGTCAGGTGGCCCGCCAGAAGCAGCAGAAGCACGACCTCACGTGGGACGAGATGGTCGAGAACGGTTACGTCGTCATCGGTGGTCCCGACACCGTGCGTGAACAGCTCGAAGAAGCCGCCCGTGACCTGCGCATCGGGCACCTCTGCGCCATGCTGCAGTTCGGGAACATGAGCGACGAGTTGACCCGGTACAACACCAACCTGTTCGGCGAGAAGGTCGCGCCTGGCCTGCGCACCGTGTTCTCCGAGTACGACGATCCGTGGTGGCCGCAGAATGCCCGCTGAGCCGAGCCCGCGCACCGACGCCCGCTGCGACATCGAGATCGAACCGAAGACGGAGAACACCACATGAACAAGCGCTTGATGTATCTGTTCGGCATCGCCGGCCATGCCGAGCTGTCGCCCGCGATGCGCGCCGTCGAAGCTGCAGGTTGGGACATCGTCGTCCCATCGGTGCCGGGTTTCGACGGCATCACCGGCTTTCAACCACGCGACGAATACCTCGATTGGATCACGACGTTCTGGGATTCGATCGATGCAGCAGGGATCGGGCCGTGTCCGGTCGTCGGCGCATCGGTAGGCGGGATGTTCGCCGCCGAGCTCGCGGCGTTGCGTCCCGAAGTCGTCACCGCCGTCGCCCTTCTGGCACCCTTCGGTATCGCCGACGCGGCCAACCCCGGTTTCAACATATACGGCACGCCCGCCGCCGAGCGCATGGCCCACCTGTTCGCCAAGGGGGTGCCCGACGCGTTCGTCGATCGGTTCGCGCACCTGGGTCCCGAAGAGGCACTTGTGGCGAGCTACCTCAGCGACGTCGCTGCCGCCAACATCCTGTGGCCGCTCGGAGACCGCGGTACCGCCAAGAGGTTGCACCGCATCACCGCGCCGCGCCTCACGCTGTGGGGTGACCTCGACGAGATCAACCCGGCGACCAACGCCCCGGCGTGGGGTGGGGCAGATATGATTGCCGGGGCCGGCCACTTGATGGAGTGGGACGCCCCGGATCAGGTGGCTGCGGCGTTGCTGGCGTTTCTCAACCAGCTCGGCTGATCGCGTCGCGCACACCATCGACGTAGCGGTCCTTCGAGCCTTGGAACGAGTGGATCCCATGAGGCGCGCCTTCGATCAGACGGATCTCGACCTCCGGGTTCGCCTCGTGCTGGCGAGTCGCGTGATCCGGGAAGAGCGCCGGACCCATCGTCGGGTCGGCTTGCAGGATGATCATAGGCTTGCTGATCCTGGCGTCGGGGTCGTAGCCGCTGAGTGCCCCGCCGTGAATCGCCGGCACCCACACGTCGGGGTCGCCGAGCATCAGCGAATCGACTCGTGCCTGCAGGGCGCGAGCTGTCATGTGATCGCCGGCCCGACCCCACGGCATCATCGCGTCGCCGACCATGGACTCGTAGAACTCTCGTGGCCGGCCGTCTGCCTGGGCGGCGCGCATGTTGGCTTCGAGCACCGGGAAAACACCGGCCATGATGCTCTGGTCGAAGAGGCTCTGGTCGCAGAAGTACAGCGGCGGGTCCTCGCACAGCGCGGACAGCACGAGGTCCGGCCGGGTCGCCGTGATGTGATGTGTGATCACGCCACCGAGTGAATGGCCGATGAGCACGACAGGCTCTCCGACGACTTCCTCGATGAACGCGATCACGTCGTCGCTGTAGTACGGGACCGAGTACGAGCCCGGAGCGCGATCGCTGCGGCCGTGCCCGCGCAGGTCGACCCGATACACGTCGGCGGACTCGCCGAGCTCGTCGACGGCCTCGTCGTACCCGGTCGAAATTCCCGACAGCCCGTGCAACATCAACACCTTGGTCGCGACCGCTGAACCGTCGCGGCTCCACTCCAATTCGATGTCCCCGCGGTTGAATCGCATGACGCCTCCGATGTTGTTCGCCGAAATGATATGCACTATGGTCCCCATCGTCACAGGAGGTGTTCGCCGTCGCAACGGGGCGAAGGGGAACCGCCTGGGGCCTCGCATCCGCACAAGGGGGAATACATGGTTCGCCGATTCATGGCTGCCGCGGCCGTAGGAGCGATGCTCCTCGTGGCCTGCGGCTCCGACAACAAGACCGCCAGCACGACCGCGTCGGTCACCGCCGCGCCGGTCGACTCCGCTGCACCGGGCACGACCGCAGCAGCAGAGACCACTGCTGCACCGAGCGACACGACGGGCGCAGCAGAGACCACTGCCGCACCGTCCGACTCGACCACACCCGCGAGCGATGGCCTCGTCGGCGACAAGCCGGCGACAGCAGGACCCGATTGCGGTCTCGGCAACGGCCAGAAGGCAACCGGTACCCCGATCAAGCTCGGCAACGTCACGACGTCGGTGCCCGGCATCGACTTCAGCACCGGTCCGGCAATGATGAAGGCCTACTTCGACTGTGTCAACGACAACGGTGGCATCAACGGCCGTCCCGTCCAGATGCTCTTGGAGAACGACAACCTCAAGCCTGAAGACGCAGGCGCTGCGGCCCGCAAGCTCATCGAGACCGACAAGGTCGTGGCGATGGTCGGTGGCTTCAGCGTCATCGACTGCCCGGTGAACTCCGACTACTACAAGCAGCAGGGCTTCTACGTCATCGTCGCCGGCGTGCCGGCCGAGTGCTTCAGCTCGCCCAACATCGCCGCAGCCAACATGGGCCCCGGCTACAGCGCACTCGGTGCTGCCCAGATCGTGGTCGAGAAGGGCGCCAAGGGCACGATCGTGGGAATGACCAACAAGACGGCCACCTCTGACTACAACAACTCCCTGGTCAAGGCCTACGCCGAGGCCAACGGTCTGAAGTACGTCGACATCCAGATCCCGCCGCCGATCGAGGACGCGGATGGAGCAGTGCAGGATGCGGTTGCCAAGGCCGGGGTCGGTGGGGCAATCGTTTTGAACTACACGCCGCCGGAGGGTCTCAAGATCCTCAAGGCAGCCGAGAAGCTCGGTCTCATCGACAAGGTCATCTGGGGCTCGTCGACACCGCTCAACGACAACTCCGTCGCTGCGGCGCTCGGGGCAAAGTGGGCCGGCAAGATCAACGTCAACGCCGAGCTCAGCCTGCTCGACGATCCCCGTCCGGAGATGGAGCTGTACCGCACGGTGTCGGCCAAGTACAACCCCGATGCCCCGTTGGGCAGCTTCCAGCAGATGGGCTTCATGATCGGTCGCATCATCGTCAAGACCCTCATGGACATGCCCGCCACCGACGTCGACGACCCGGTGAAGGTCAACGCCGCCATCAAGGGCATCAAGAACTTCGACACGCACATCGTCTGCAAGCCGTGGTACTTCGGTGCCCTGCCCGCCGGCAACGTGCCGAACAACTACGACAACAACGTGGTGCCTGGTGATAACGGCACGATGGTGCTCGACAAGGGCTGCTTCAAGATCGCCGAGGTCGAGCCGATCCTGACCGCCGTTCGTGCCGCGGAGGTCGATCAGGGGCTCAACGTCGGCTGATCGGTCCACACCCGCTTGACAAGACACGACAACAAGGAAGAACCCTCGATATGCCAGGTCTTGGTGATTTGTGGCCCTACATCGTTTCGGGCCTGGCCTTCGGGGCCATGTATGCGGTGACCGGTACAGGACTCGTCGTCCTGTACCGGACCACCGGCGTGGTGAATCTGGCGTTCGGAGCGATCGGTGCGATGGGGGCCCACATCGCCTGGTCGATGCTGGGCGGAAGCCTCAGCAAACCGAATCCGCACGCAGTCGGATGGCGCATCCTTGCGTACCCCGCCCTCGTGGTGGTGTGCGCAGGGTTGACGCTGTTGTACGGCATGTGGATCGCTCCGAAGCTCGCCCGCCGCGACCCACTGGTGAAGTCGCTCGGCATGGTCGGCGTGGCGCTGTTCCTGCTGGGCATCATGAAAGAGCGTTGGGACACCTCGAAGCCCCGCTCCCTCGAACTGCCGACCAAGCTGTTCAGGGTGTGGGGCGCTGTCGTCAGCTCGACGCAGATCATCGCCCTGGTGTTCGCCGTGGTGGTGGTTGTGGTCGTCAGCCTGTTCCTGAAGACGACCGCCACGGGCACGGCGATGCGGGCCATCGCCAACGACCGTGACGTCTCGTCGTTGCTGGGCGTGCCCATCCGCCGGGTCGAGGCCTTGGCATGGCTCGGCTCCGGTGTCATCTGCGGCTGCGTGTTCCTGCTGCTGCCCTCCTTCTTCAACAGCATCGACCAGGGCACCCTGACCTGGTTCGTCATCGGTGCCCTCGGCGGGGCGATCGTCGGTCAGTTCCGATCGCTGCCCACCACGTTCTTCGCCAGTCTTGTGATCGGCGTGCTGCAGTCGGTGCTCACGCCGTTCGGTGGCAACCTGCAGTTCCTCCACGATTTCCAGGCGACGACACCGTTCGTCGTCTCCGTCGCGGCGATCGTGTGGATCAGCCGCAAACGCACCGTCGTCCTTTCCGGAAGGGAGATGCGATGACCGTCATCGCGACACCTCCCGTCGCCACCGAGCCCGCTCCGAAGCGGTCGCCGCTGGCTCGGCTGACCGGCAACCGGGTCTTCGAGCCCGCTGCCGTCGTCATCGTCCTGGCGCTCGCCCTGTTCGCTCTGCCGGGGTTCTTCGACGCGTTCTGGGTGGCCAACTTCTCGCAGATGGCTGTGTATTCGATCGTTGCGGCCAGCGCCGGCTTGCTGTACGGCCGTGTCGGTCTGGTCTCTCTCGGCCAAGTGGCCTCGTATGGCATCGGCTGTTGGGTCACTATCCGCCTGGCCTTCGCGACGACGTTGCCGTTTCCCATCCTGCTGGTCATCGGAGGCCTTGTCGCCGCGGTGATCGGCGTGCTCATCGGCCTCCCCGCGCTGCGGGTCAGCGGGCTCTACCTCGCCTTGGTCACCCTGATGCTGGCCGCAGGGATGGAGATCGTGTTGGGCCAGACCAAGTTCGCCAACGGCGGCTCCGGTTTCAAGGGCGTCGTCGTGTCGCTCAGCGACATCAAACCGACCCGCCGCCCATCGATCGCCATCACCGACACCGGCTACTACCGGTTCATCGTCGTGGCCGCTTTCATCATGTTCATGCTGGCGTCGTACGTGCTGTCGCGCAAGCCCGGCCGGGCATGGGCATCGATCCGCCAGAGCGAGGCCGCGGCGCTGGCCGCCGGTATCGACGTGACCCGCTACAAGCTGTGGGCCTTCGCTCTCGCGGCGTTCATGGCAGGCGTCGCCGGCGGCCTCTACGCCGGCACCGTACCCAAAGGGATGAGCATCGACGCCTTCAACCGCCAGTCGGCGATCTTCCTCATCGCCGTCGTCATCATGGGCGGCATCTACAGCCTGTGGGGTGGTCTGCTCGGCGCGTTCTTCGCCACGTGCCTGCTGAAGTTCCTCACCCAGAACGTCATCGGTCACCAGTTCTGGACCCGCTTCTCGCTGTCGCTGTTCGGGCTCGGCCTGCTGGTCAACCTGATCCAGAACACGAGGGCTGCCGAGAAGAAGGGCATCGAAGCGTGATCAACGTCGAAGGACTCTCGGTTCATTTCGGCGGCGTCGTCTCGCTGGACCAGATGACCGTCCAGTTCCCTGAGGGCACGTGTGGGCTCATCGGACCCAACGGCGCAGGCAAGACCACGTTCTTCAACGTGTTGTCGGGCTTCGTCAGGCCCCGGAGCGGACGCATCGATGCGATGGGCCAAGACCTCTTGGCACTCGCCAGCTTCCGGCGCGCCCGATGGGGACTGCGACGAACCTTCCAGACCGAGCAGGCCATCGAGAAGCTCACGGTCTTCGAGAACGTCGCCACGGTGTTCGAGCACAGCGACGACCGCGGCAAGGCCGGCCGCACCACGGCGGTCGACGAGGCGCTGGAGTTCGTCGGTCTCACCGATGTCGCCCATCGGCTCGTCCGCACCCTCGGTGCCAAGGAGCGGCGGTTCATCGAGGTGGCCCGGGCGGTCGTCGGTCAGCCGAAGTTGATCCTGCTCGACGAGCCCGCCGCCGGTCTCCCCGATGCGGAGACGGCACAGCTCGGCCGCATCATCCGCAACATCCCCGACCGTGTCGGGGCCACGGTCATCCTGGTCGACCACGACATGAGCCTGGTCCAGGCGTGCTGCGACTGGAGCGCCGTCCTCGACTTCGGGCGCCTCCTCGCCGACGGCCCCACGGGCGAGGTGCTTCGCGATCCGAAGGTCATGAAGGCGTACCTCGGCACGGAGGAGGTGGCCTGATGGCAACGCTGTCCATCGACAACGTCTCGGTCGCCCGCGGTCCACGCAACGTGGTTCACGACGTCTCGATCGAGGTGCCGCCGGGGGAGGTCACCACCATCCTCGGTCCCAACGGTGCGGGCAAGTCGAGCCTTGCCCTGGCGTGTGCCGGGCTGGCCCGTGTCACCAAGGGTTGGATCAACCTCGAGGGCAAGAACCTGGCCAACAGCAGGCCCGACCGCATCCGCGCCGCCGGGGTGTCCGTCGTCCCCGAGGGTCGACGCCTGCTGCCGCAACTGACGGTCGAAGAGAACATGCGCGTGGCCATCTACTCGCTCGGAAAGCGTGCCGCCAGCGACGGCTTGGCGTACACGTTGTCCTTGTTCCCCGAGCTCGAGAAGCGTTGGACGGTGCATGGCCGGTCGCTGTCGGGCGGCGAGCAACAGATGGTGGTGCTGGCGCAGGCGCTGGTCTCGCGGCCGAAGGTGTTGCTGGTCGACGAGCTGTCGCTCGGGCTTGCCCCGATCGTCGTCAAACGACTCGTACCGACGTTGGCCGAGGTGGCTGCCGCCGGCGTCGGCGTGCTGCTGATCGAACAGTTCGCCCATGTGGCCCTGTCGTTGGCCAACGCTGCGTATGTGCTCGAGGGCGGACGGGTTCGATACAGCGGCTCTGCCGCCGAGCTCACCGAGCGGCCGGAGCTGCTGCATTCCGCTTACCTGTTGCGCGATCAGGGCGCCGGTACGGGCTGACATTCGGGTTCGCCGGTGGCGAACGCGAGTCGTCGGGTCGCCGACGCTCTGTGAAACAATCAATCGCCGACACGACCTCTTGGGAGAACCATGAAGCAGAGCACCGATCGAATTCTCACGACTCACGTCGGCAGCCTGGCGAGGCCGCACTCGCTCCTCGACATCATGAAGGAGCGCGAGCACGCCCGGCCGTACGACGCCGAGGCACTCGATCGCGAGATCGCTGACGCTGTCAAAGAACGGGTCGGTCAGCAGGTCGATTCCGGCATCGACATCGTCGCCGATGGCGAGATGAGCAAGGTCAGCTTCCTCGGCTACGTCAAGGACCGCCTCGGCGGATTCGTCGTAGACACCGGCGACTCGAAGTTGGCGCCGTCGTGGCAGGCCGAGTTCGACATGTTCCCCGAGTACTACACCGAGTACTTCAAGAAGTACTCGTCGGCCGTCAGCCCGTTGCGCCGCATCATCGCCAAGGGCCCGATCACCTACACCGGCCAGGAGCTGTTGCAGATCGACATCGACAACCTCAAGGCGGCGTGCGAAGGCCTCGACATCGCCGACATCTTCATGCCGGCCTGCGGTCCCAACGGCTTCGGGAGGAACGACTACTACAAGGACGACGAGGAGTACCTCGAGGCCGTCGGCGAGGCGATGCGCGAGGAGTACCTCGGCATCGTGGAAGCCGGCTTCATCCTGCAGGTCGACGACCCGTGGCTGATCGACATGCTCGGCGATCCGGCCGAGAGCCTCGAGAACCGTCATCGCGCCGCCGACATTCACGTCGCCGCCCTCAACCATGCCTTGCGCGGCATTCCCGAGGATCGCATCCGCCACCACACGTGTTACGGACTGAACCATGGTCCACGCCTGACCGACATCCCGTTGAAGAGCGCGCTCGAGTACACCTTCCAGATCAACGCCCAGGCGTACTCGTTCGAGGTCATGAACCCGCGGCACATGCACGAGTGGCGCCAGCTCGAAGAGGTCGGCGTGCCCGACGACAAGATCCTGATCCCTGGTCTCCTCGGCCATGCCAACAACTACGTCGAGCACCCCGAACTGATCGCCGAGTTCATCTGCAACTACGCCTCGATCGTCGGCAAAGAGAACGTCATCGCCGGGGCCGACTGCGGCTTCTCGTCGCGGGCCAGCTACGCACCCGAGGTGCACCCGACCGTCGTCTGGCCGAAGTTCAAGGCCCTCGCCGAAGGTGCGGAAATCGCCAGCAAGAAACTCTGGGGCTGAGCAGCACTACAATTCGTCACGTTGCGGTGCCTGGGGTCCCGCACCGTCATCAACACCACATGGGGGTATGGAATGACTGATACTGCCGAGCAGGTGACGTTTCCGGGGCCGGATGAGATCGAGGGCTTCTGGGCTTTCGACAAGATGCACGCGCCGCGGCCAATGGCTCCATTGTCGCAAGACCTGGTGATGTCGACGCTGGCTGTCGGCTTCACCAAGGCCCAGGAGGAGTACGACTGCCCGATCGTCGCCTCGAACCAGGCCATCAACCACTACTTCTACATGGCATTTCATCCGCATCCAGATCAGGCCGTGATCGACGACCGCATGACCCGTTACCTCGACACGCTCGACAAGAAGGTGCCGCTCGTCGGCAAGCGTTGGACCAACGAGTGGTTGCCGATGATCCGCACGCGCAACGAGGCCGAGCGCACGGCTGACTACACCGGCATGAGCAACGCTGAACTGCTGTCCAAGTTCGACGACATGACCGAGTGGATGACCGAGATGTGGTACGTCCACGGCCACATCAACTTCGCCTTGCTCTCCGGCGCGAAGCTGAGCGACTTCTACGCCGAGGTCATGCAGCCCGATGACCCCACCGAGGCGTACCAGATCCTCCAGGGTCACCACACACGCCCGGTCGACGCCGCGCACGGTCTGTGGCGGCTCAGCCGAGTCGTCCGCGGCAGCCCCACCATGCACAAGCTGTTCGACGAGAACCATCCGCGCGACCTGGCCAAGAAGCTCGGCCAAACCGAGGAGGGTCGCGCGTTTCTCGATCAGTTGAACGAGTACCTCTTCGACTTCGGATGGCGCAGCGATGCTGTCTACGACATCGCCGACGTGCCGTGGCGCGAGAACCCGTCGATCCCGCTGGGCAACATCGCCCGGTACATCAACATGTCCGACGCAGACGATCCGATGATCCAGTACGAGCGTGCCGTGAAGCACCGTGAAGACCTCACCGGCAAGATCCGCGCCAAGCTCAGCGTCGACCCCGAAAAGCTCGCCGAGTTCGACGAGCTCTACGAGGCGGCGCAGTACGCCGTCCCGCTGACGGAGGACCATGCGTTCTACATCGACCAGATGGGTGTCGTCCTGCTGCGCACGTTCGTCCTCGCAGTGGGCGACGCACTCGCTCGGGATGGCGTGATCGACGATCGCAGCGATGTCTTCTACCTGCATCGCGACGAGGTCCGCGAGGCGCTCTCGAACGGGGGCGATCGGCGTGCCACCGTCACGAAGCGCAAGGCATCGGTCAAGGCTGCAGCGAAAGCCTCTCCTCCCGGCGCACTCGGTACCCCGCCGCCGCCGCCGCAGCCGGGCGGCTTCGTCGACCCGTTCATGGATGCGCTCGTCACCCGCCTTCTCGGCATCAAGCCTCCGGCCGAAGGCGAGCAGGACCCCGACGTCATCGACGGCGTCGCCGGTTCGCCGGGCATCTATCGCGGCGTCGCCCGCGTAGTCCGCTCGCTCGACGAGGCGTCCGACCTCGAGGACGGCGAGATCATGGTCTGCGAGATGACCCTGCCGCCGTGGGTCCCGATGTTCTCGATCGCCGGGGCCGTCGTCTCCGATGTCGGTGGCGTGATGAGCCACTGTGCAATCGTCGCCCGCGAGTTCAACATCCCGGCGGTCGTCGGTTCGGTCGACGGCACGTCACGTATCACCAGCGGGCAGACCATCACGGTCGACGGCATCAAGGGCGTCGTCTACCTCGACGGTCGCGAACTGTAGGAGTTCGCGCCGGCGAAGAACATGTGCCAAGCATCCGACGTTCTTCGCCGCGCAACTCCTACCGACGCCCCAACGGCAGCGCCCGGCCCGACGCGCCTGCCGTTTCGCTCCGGTGCCAACGAACGACTGATCCTTCTCGGGACCGCAGGCGCCTCGAACCCGAAGGCGACCCGCGGCGGATATTCCAACGCCATCGTCGTCGGTGAGGTCGCGTACATCGTCGACTGCGGCGAGAGTGTGCACCGGCACGCGTGGCAGTCGGGGATCTCGATGCACCCGGACCGCCGACCCAAGGGTGGCAGCACGGTCCGTTCGATCTTCATCACCCACCTGCACAGCGACCACGTCATCGACTACATCAACATGTTGTTGGGGTTCTGGCCGACGCAGCGCGTCGATGTGTTCGGGCCCGGGGAAGCGGGTTTGCCGATCGCCCCGTACCCGGCCGATCGGACGGTTCCGTTGCTGTTCCCCTATGCGCCGACGCCCGGCATCCGCGGGCTGACCGACAAATTGTTCCAGGCGTTCGCCTACAACATCAACGTGCGCATCGCCGACGAGGCTCGCAGCGACGTGACCGCCAACGTGTTCGTGAACGAGATCGGCGTCGCCCACGGCGGCTACGTGCCCGACATCGATCTCGGCGTCGAGGCCAGCGGCGCGTCGATGGCCACCGCAGCGCCCGATATGGCGCCGGTCGAGATCTCACCGCTCGACGACAACGGTGTGCGGGTGACCGCGATCCTCGTGCAGCATGCCCCGGTGTTTCCCGCGCTCGCGTATCGCTTCGACACGCCGTCGGGTTCTGTGGTCTTCAGCGGCGACACCGGGCCGTGCGACAACGTCGTGCGCCTCGCCGAGGGCGCCGACTACCTCGTACACGAAGTCATCGACCTCGACTTCGTTCGTGCACGCGTCGCCAAGCTGCCCAACCGCGACAACATCATCAACCACCTCACGGAATCGCACACCTCACCGGAGGATGCCGGCAGGATCGCTTCACGGGCGGGAGTCAAGACGCTGGTGCTCAGTCACCTGGTTCCCGGCGACAGCGAGATCCCCGAGGAGCAATGGGAAGCGCGTGCCAGATCGACCTTCGACGGAGACGTCGTGTGTGGGGTCGATCTCGATCAGTTCTCCCTCTGTCCCGCCACCACTGAGACGACACGAGCTCCCGCATGAGCGCTCTCGACCAACTCGAGTTCATCTTCTTCCACCTCATGCCGTACGCGCCGCTGCCGGACGGCCACGAGAAGTTCGATTCCCTGTGGGTCGACTACCCCAACAGCAACTTCGACCCGGTGCAGGGCCACGAGCTGTACAAGCGGTACTGGAGCGAGCTGTTGCTCGCCGACAAACTCGGTTACGACGGCGTGTTCGTCAACGAGCACCACAACACCCAGTTCACGATGAACGCCGCGCCCAACCTCACCGCGGCGGCCATCATCCCGCAGACCTCGTGCCGCATCGGCGTGTACGGCACGCCGCCGAACTTCGAATACCCCAACCGGCTGGCCGAGGAGTACGCGATGCTCGACGTGATGTCGGGTGGCCGGCTCGAGGTCGCCTTCCCCTTGGGCACCGGCATGGAGTACTGGGCCAACTCGGTCAACCCGGCGACGGCCCGGGCCCGGTTCCGCGAAGGCCTCGACGTCATCCTCAAGGCATGGACCGAACCGGGACCGATCGGCTACTCGGGCGAGTTCTACAACTACCGCTACCTCAACCCGTGGCCGACGCCGTATCAAAAGCCGCACCCGCCGGCGTACATCGTCGGCTCGGGGTCGGAGGAGACGGTCGAACTCGCAGCCGAGCTCGGCCTCGGATACTCGGTCGTGTTCATCCCCACCAGCGCGCAGCTGAAGGTCTTCGACCGCTACCGCGAGCGCCTGGCTCATCACGGCCACGAGATGGATCGAAAGAACCTGACCTTTGGCGTGATGGCCTACGTCGCCGAGACCGACAAGCAGGCCGAGGAGGAGTTCATGCCGCACTGCATGTACTTCTTCGAGACCGCGCTGCGCACGACACCCCGCTACCTCATGCCGCCCGGCTACCTCACGGTTCCCGAGTTCCGCAAGCGGATGTCGGGCCCCGACGTGCACGGTAACGCCAACTGGGAAGACCTGACGGCCGTCAACCGCATCGTTGCAGGTTCGCCCGAGAAGGTTGCCGACTCGATCGCCTGCTGGGCGCTGGAAGCCGATGTGTCGAGGATCTCGCTGAACCTGGCGCTGGGCGACATGCCGCACTGGAAGGTCGTCAAGAACCTCACGCTGTTCGCCGAGGAAGTCATCCCTCGCCTGCGCGCCAACAGGGTTGCTGTCGTATGAACGCGACGGAGGGCTTCGAGAGACTGCGGTTGACCGTCAACGGTACCGAAACCGTTGTGTTGGCCCTCGGCGATGCCGCTGCGCCGCCGCTGGTCTTCTTCCACGGCGCCGGCACGTTTCACGGATGGGAGTTCGCCCGGCCGTGGGCGTCCGACTTCCGCGTGCTCATCCCGCACCACCCCGGGTTTGCCGAGTCCGGCGACATGGAAGGGCTGCGCGAGTTCGGCGACTTCGTGCTTCACTACGGAGCGCTGTTCGATCAGCTCGGCCTTCACAGCGACGTCAACCTCGTCGGGCTATCGCTGGGCGGTCGCCTGGCGGCACGTTTCGCGATCAGCCAGCAGCACCGGCTGCGGCGGCTGGTGCTGATCGCGCCGGACGGTCTGCGCGTGCCCGAGGCACCGATGGAGGATCTGTTCCGAATACCACCTGAACAGATCCCCGGCTTGCTCGTGCACAACATCGACGTGCTGCTGCCATGGCTGCCCACCGATCCACACGATCTCGACTTCGCCGTCGACCGGTACCGCGAAACGCGCACGGTCGCCACTGTGGCTTGGGAGGAGCCGTTCGATCGAGTCATCCCGCGGTGGATCACCACCATGACCGTGCCCACGACGGTGATGTGGGGCAACGACGATGCGCTGATCCCGGTCGGCCAGGCGAAGGCCTGGGGCGAACTGGTGCCCGACTGTGAGGTGCGCTTGTTCGTCGACGCCGGTCACCTGTTGCTCCACGAGTCACCGGATGCGGTGGCGGCGGTGGCCGAGTTCTGCAAGTGACAGAAGTAGGCGTCGAGGTCCGCAGGCAACCATCGCGGCTCGAGCTCCGCGCGTTCGCCGGGCTGTCGATGGCCTCGGCGGCGATCTCGATCGACCTGATCCTTCCTGCGTTCAGTCGCATCCGCAGCGACCTCGGATTGGCGGTCGACTCTTCTGCGACGGCCGGGCTGGTCACGGCGTTCTTCCTGGGCATGGCCGTCGGTCCCATCCCGTTCGGGCTGCTCGCCGACCGGTTCGGCCGGCGATGGATCCTGCTGGCGACGTGTGCGTTGTTCGTCGGTGGTGCGCTTGCCGCGGCGGTGGTGCCGAGCCTGCACTGGATGTTGTGGGCCCGCTTCGCGTGGGGTCTCGGCTCGGCAGGGTTGCGGGTCATCGCGGTGGCGACCATCCGTGATCGATTCGTCGGTGCCCACATGGCGCGAGAGATGGCCTTCGCGATGGCCGTCTTCATATCGGTGCCCGTCATCGCGCCGGCCCTCGGTTCTGCCCTGATCCACATCATGCCGTGGCGGGGAACTTTCGTGATCTGTGCCGGCTTCGGCACAGCGATCGCGCTGTGGTCGTTGCGGCTACCGGAGACCTTGTCGTCCGATCGACGCCAACCACTGCAGCTGCGCCAGGTGTGGGTCGCCGTCAAGGCGATGGTGCACAGTCGCGAGGCTCTGCTCTACACGCTGTGCAGCGTCGCGATATTCGGCGCCTTCTCGTCGTACCTGGCCACGTCGGAGCGGGTGGTGGGCGATGTGTTCCACCGGCGGTCGTGGTTCCCGTTCGTGTTCGGCGGCACCGCGATCCTGATGGGCATCAGCTCGATGACGGTCGGCCGCAACGTGCAGCGGATCGGTGTCGACCGCTTGATCCGCTGGGCGGTGATCTCGTACACCACTGCTGCCGTGGCGATGTACCTGCTCAGTGTGGCAAGCGATGGTCATCCGTCGTTCTGGCCGTTCATGATCCTGCTCTCGCTCGTGCTCGTCGGTTACAACGTGCTGCTGTCGAACCTCAACTCCGCGGCAATGGTGCCGGTAGGTCATGTCGCCGGCACCGCCGCGGCCGTCTACGCCACCGTCACGACCGCGGGTGCAGCCGCGATCGGCCAACGATTCGACAAGGCGTTCGACGGGACGGTCAACCCGTTCAGCCTGGCGTTTGCCGTCGCGGGTGTCATCGCGCTCGTGATGGTGCTGGCACTTCGGCGTTCGCAGCGCCGAGAGATACGTTAGGCCGATGCCCAGCGCGCTCCTTTTCGATGTCGGCGAAGTGTTGATGGAGTCGAGCTGGGTGGTGCTCGACGAGCTCGAGCGCCGCACCGGGCGCCACTTTGCAGGGCGTGGCGCCATGGACCCTGCGGGCGACCCCGCATGGCAGCGGTTCCTTGCCGGCGAGATCGGCAACGACGAGTACTGGAACCAGCTGTCGCAGTCTGCCGGCTACCCAGACCGCATCACGATGTGGCGGGAGATGAGCGTGCATCTCGGTGCCGGTGTCTTCGCCGCCGATGCACTCGCACTCGTCGACGAGGCGATCGCTGCGGATGTACGTGTGGGGATCCTCAGCAACGACCTGTATCGATCGGCCACCCGCGAATGGGTCGCGTCCAGGCCGGAGTTCGAGCGGTTCGAAGTGCTCGTCGACTGCACCGAGTTCGGCGAGCGCAAGCCGGCCCCCGGGCCGTATCTGAAGGCGGCCGCTGACTTCGGCCTGCCTCCGGAGGAGATCGTCTTCCTCGACGACACGCCGTACTGCATCGAGGGAGCGCGCGCCGTCGGGATGATCGCAGTCTCGATCGATCCGCTGGCGCGTTCGCACGGATTCGCTCTCGCACGGCGGCTCGTCGGGCTGACGCCACCGACCGCGGCGGATCAACTCGTGGCGCAGGTAGAGGCCGCTTACCTCAGCCAGGACGTCGCCCAGATCATGCCGCTACTGCATCCTGACATCGTCATCTACTGGAACGGGCACAAGGTCGCCGAGGGTCGCGAGGCCGCACGCAACTTCCACACCGGACGCCTTGGGTTCGGTTCCCGGGCGCGCGCTGACTTCCGACTGACCAAAAACCTGCGTGCCGCTCAGGACGACACGATCGCCGTCGAATCGGAGTCGAGGTACCGTGCCGACGACGGTCGACTGGTGCACGGCAAGGCCGGCGAGTTCTGGACCATGCGGTACGGCCTCATCATCGAGTGGCACGCATACCACCACCGACTCACCGACGACCAGACAGAAGACGCCACCGACGGGCCCGTCGGCGATGGACGGGGCCCCCGATGACTTTTCGGCTGGCCGCAATCCAATCCGCGCCCGTGCTGCTCGATCGCCAGGCCTCCACCGACAAGGCCTGCGGTCTGATCGCCAAGGCCGGTGAGATGGGGGCGGCGATGTGCGCCTTCGGCGAGACGTGGCTGCCCGGCTATCCGCGTTGGGTGCACGCCAGGATCTCGTATCACCAACGCCGGGCGTTGACGGCTCGGTACATCGGTGCCGCCGTGCGCATTCCTGGTCCGGAGACCGATCAGCTCTGCGCGGCCGCGCGGGCTGCCGGGTGCGACGTCACCATCGGTGTTGCCGAGCTCGACGAGGTCTCCTCCGGCACCGTGTACTGCACGTTGCTGTTCATCTCCGCCGAGGGCGAGATACTCGGCAAGCACCGGAAGTTGAAGCCGACCGATGGCGAGCGCACGGCGTGGGGCGAAGGCGATGCCACCGGCCTTCGGCCGTACCAGCGACCGTACGCGTCGATCAGCGGCCTCAACTGCTGGGAGCACAACATGGTGTTGCCCGGGTACGCGCTGATGGCGCAGGGTACGCAGGTGCACGTGGCAGCGTTCCCCGGCCACGAGACCGAGCCGGTTGCGATGTCGTCGACCCGTCAGTTGTTGCTCGCCCGCGCGTTCGCCTCGCAGGGCGCGGCATACGTGGTGCTGGTCGGTGCCCTCATCCATCCCGACGGCATCGCCGACCCGGAGCTGCGCGAGGTCGTGGCCACGACCCAGCCGATGAACGGTGGCAGCTACATCATCGACCCGATGGGCGAGATCATCGCCGGACCCGCCGAGGGCGAGGAGATTCTCGTCGCCGACGCGTCGCTCGATGTCGTCCGCGCCGCCAAGGCCATGTGCGACGTTGCCGGCCACTACTCGCGTCCAGACCTGCTGCGCCTTGTCATCAACCGCACCCCGTCCCGTCGGCTGGTGGAGGAGCAGAACCCGTGACGACGGTCGTCGTCACGGGTGCGAACCGCGGGCTCGGTCTTGCTCTCGCGGCGCAGTATGTGGGGCAGGGGGCAACAGTGATCGGAGGGTGCCGCAATCCCTCCACTGCCTCGGCTCTCAGCGACGCCGGCGCAGAGTTGTTGGCGCTCGACACCAGTTCGGAAACGTCCATCGCCGCGTTCGCCGCCGCCATCGGTGACCGCCCGATCGACGTGCTCTACAACAACGCCGGTATCGACGCCAAGGCTGTCGGTGCCGAGGATGGGGCCCGCGGTGCGCTCGAGTTGACGGCCGATCAGTTCCGGGCGGTGCACGACGTCAACGTTCTCGGACCGCTGCTGATGGTGCAGTCGCTCGCCGACAACCTCCGTGCCGCCGCCGGCACGATCGTCAATATCTCGTCGCAGGTCGGCACCATCGAGGTGGCCAAGCACACCGGCCGCGACGCCTCGTACACGTCATCGAAGGCCGCCCTCAACATGCTGACGCTGAAGCAATCGCAGGTCTTGCGCGCCGACGGTGTCACCGTCATCGCCGTGCATCCTGGCTGGGTGCGCAGCGACATGGGTGGTCCGAGCGCAGACCTCGACCCGGCGGAGGCCGCAGCCGGCATCACCCGACTGGTCGGCGAGTTGACCCTCGCCGAGACCGGCTCCTTCTACCAATGGGACGGCACCATCCACCCGTGGTGACCCCCCCCGTGGTGACCCCACCAGCGTTTGACGCTTGCGGCACGTATGCGGGGCGCCCGGCGTCAAACGCCGTAGGCGGGAGCGGATCAGCCGACGGTGAACCCAGCTGCGATTGACGCTTGCGGCACGTATGCGGGGCGCCCGGCGTCAAACGGCGCTGGTGGGAGCGGATCAGCCGCAGGCGGGAGCGGATCAGCCGGTGGTGGGAGCGGATCAGCCGACGGTGATCGACTCGGGATCGACCGTGACCTGGCTGTCGAAGTACGCGACGTGTGGCTCGGAGCCGTAGCGCGCCGTGAGGCGGGCCCGCCAGGCCTCGTCGTAGAGGGCCTCGGCTTGTCGGCGGCTGTCCCAGAGGTACACGCCGCCGGCACTGCGCCCATCCTCGGCGAGCAGGAAGTGCTTGCGGCGAAGGCCGTCTACGTTCTGGTAGTTGGGGGCGCTGGCCTCGAACAATGCCCGAGCTTCGCCGGTGGTGAGTGGCGTCGGCAGCGCGAAGTTGACAACGGCGACGATCATGCGCTCACGGTAGCCCGGCGGAGCGCCCACGGCTCGACGGATTCGAGTGCCGCAGCGACCGTGACCAACGTGTGGTCGTTGCCCATCTGGGCGATGATCTGCACGCCACGAGGTAGTCCGTCGTCGGGCCACCCCAGCGGAAGGCTGATGGCAGGTTGACCGGTGACGTTGAACGGGCGGGTGAACGCGCTGCCGCGACCTGACTGGTAACCCGTGGCGTAGTCACCGAGTCGGGTCGGCGAGTTCGCGGTCGTCGGCGTGACGAGCAGATCGAAGTTCTGCCACCAGTTCTCGGCGACGGCAACGTGCTCGATCAACAGGCTCTGCGCGGCGAGCAAGTCGACCGCGGTGAAGCGGCGTGCCGTCATCACCATTCGCCACGTGCCCGCTTCGAGGTCGTCCTCGCCCAGTTCCCTGCCGATCTTGCCCGACCATGTGTCGAGCTCGACTGCTGTGTTGACGTTGAGGAGGGTCGCCGCCGCCTCCCAGAAGCCTGGCGATGACAGCGGCGCCGGAGCCGAAATCTCCACGCTGCAGCCGAGGCCCTCCAGCAGCGACGCGCAGTGCTCGGCAGCGAGGGCGTTGTCAGGGTCGACCGCGCTGCCACTGAACGCCTGCGTCCACAGCCCGACTCGCAGTGGCGGGAGCGGTTGGCCGACGGACGGCAGCAATGGACGAGACCCGGGCACCGAGATCGCATCGAGCAGCGCCGCGGTGTCGCGAACCGACCGGGTCACCACGCCTTCGGCGTTCATCCCAGTACGGGCATCGGAAGCGATGCTCGCAATGGTGCGTGCCCGCGTCGGCTTGAGGCCGACCAGGCCGCAGTGTGCCGCGGGGATGCGGATAGAGCCGGAGATGTCATTGGCGTGCGCGGCGGATACGAGCCGCGCTGCCACCGCTGCTGCAGAACCGCCGGACGAGCCACCGGGTGTCAGCTCGACGTTCCATGGGTTGTGGGTCGGGCCGAATGCCTCGGGCTCGCACGTACCCACGGTCGCGAGTTCGGGAGTGTTCGTGCGGCCGAGCGGGATCAGGCCGGCGGCACGGAACGCGAGCGTGAGCGGAGCATCGGTCGAGGCGTGGAAGTCGATGTCGCGCAGCGCACGCATGCCCATCGTGTACGACTCACCCGCCTCGCGGCACCGGAAGTCCTTGAACAGGAAGGGCACGCCACGAAACGGTCCGTCGGGCAGGGCGCGCTCGGCATCGTCGCGCGCCCGTTGGTACTGGCGGTGCACCATGGCGTTGAGCTGCGGATCCAACAGCTCGATGCGCTCGATCGCCTGCTCGACCAATTCGCGCGGGTGGACCGCGTCGCTGCGAACCAGTTCGGCGAGCGCCGTGGCGTCGAGGTCAGTGAGGGAATCGTCCACCGTTGACCAGGATCGTCTGAGCGCTGACGAACTTCGAATCGTCACCGAGGAGGTAGCAGTACGTGCCGAGAAGATCGTCGGGGTCCATCACCCGGCCCAGCGGTGTGCCCGTGGGGTCGTAGGTGCCCAACACCGAGGAGCCTTCGGTCGGTGTGAAGCCAGGACCGACGCAATTGACGCGGATCTGCTTCGGCCCCAGCTCGAACGCCAGCGTCTTCGTCATCGAGTTGACCGCGCCCTTCGATGCCACGTAGTGCAGGAACCCTTGTGAGCCGTTGAATGCCGTGGTCGAGGCGACGTTGACGATGGATCCGCCATGTGGCATGTGGTTAGCCGCCTCGCGCGCACACAGAAAGGTGCCGCGTACGTTGATCGCCATCATCCGATCCCAGTCGGCCACGGTGATCTCCTGGAAGGGCTTGCGGTCTGCCAGCATCGCCGCGTTGTTGACCAGTCCGTCGATGTCGCCGGCTTGATCGAAGAGCGCGACCACGTCGGCTTCGTCACTGACGTCGCAGACGATGTCGCAATCGGGGAGGATGTCGGTGGACACCACCTCCGCACCCCGTTCGCGGAGCTCACCCACGAGGCGGGCGCCGATGCCGCGCGCCCCGCCCGTCACGACGATCTTCTTGCCTTTGACGCTCATCGGGTGATGCTCATTCGGCGGTGGCGCGCTCCACGATGGTGACGACGCCACGCGTTCCGTCGACCTCGACCAGGTCGCCGGTCTTGATGCGCAACGTCGCGACGGAGGTGCCGACAACGCATGGGATGCCGTACTCGCGGCTGACGGTTGCGGCGTGAGTCAGCGAGCCGCCGCCGTCGCACACGCATGCCCCGATGATCGCGAACGCGGGCGTCCAGTTGGGTGAGGTTGCCTCGGTCACGAGGATCTCGCCCTCTTCGAGATCGAACAGCTCGGTCGCCGAGACCATCACCCGGGCGCGCCCGGTGTACGTGCCTGCGGAGGCCGGGAAGCCGTTGAGCGTGGTCGTGTGCGGATCGGCCTTCAGGCCGGCGAAGTAGTGACTGTGCATGCCGAAGATCTCGATCAGCACCGGGTCCTCGACCTTGTCGGGCAGTGTGCCGACGACCTTTGGAACGGAGCCACGCAGGCTCTGGTAGTGGTCGTAGTACTCGTGGCGGGCTGTCGCGATGGACTGCTTGTCCTTCCATGCGACGTCGCCGCGACAGACCTCCTGCAACTCCGGCCAGAACAGGAAGGTTGTGTCATCGTAGGTGTCGGCGCCGACGGCCTCGGCGGCGGCCAGCGCGCCGCGGCGAACCGGGATCGACGAACGCAGGTCGATGTAGTAGTTGTGGTCCTCGTTCCACCACGCGAAGTTGGCGACGGTGCAAATTTCCAGCAGCTGATTGAATCCGCCGAGCGCGTCACCGTTCAACTGCGAGCGTGCGTCGTCGATCGCCTCGTCGCGCTCGCGGTGCGAGTCGACGAGCGACTTCTCGAAGTCGTGGCGATGCTCCATCTGCACGAAGTTGCGCAACTGGCCGAGCGGCGACGCCTGGTTCTCGATCCACGACGGGATGTTGATGTCGGCGATGCCCTCCGTGCGCCAGCCGTGGACCTTCAGGAAGTCGTCGAACTTTGTCAGCCACACCGAGCCGTTGCCGCCGGCCTTGGCGAGTGCATCGCGGATCTGGTCCGGCTCGTGCTCGAACAGGTCGGCGATGCCGAGGCGCTTGGCCTCGTCGGCCAGGTCCCACATCGCCCTGTCGGTCTCCATGATCTTGGAGTCGCGGCCCTGCAACATCTTGGCGATGTTGCCGGGATCGATCCCGTTGCCGGCGCACAGGCCGTACAGCTGCAGGTAGATGGCCAGCAGCGGATACATGATCTCGAAGTGGATCTCCCAGGCCCGCTGTTGAAAGCTGCGCGCATCGGTGAGGAACTGGCCGATCTCGGCCAGCGACTTGTCCTTGAACTCGTAGCTCTCGAAGTAGCCGAGGCCGAGCTCGAGCTCCCACTTGCGCTCCGCCCATATGGCGTCGAAGTTGCCGAGGAAAACCGGCATGTTCTTCTCGATGCGCGCCGCGCGGAACCCGATCTCCCACTGCGATGTGACCGGTACTTCGCTCTCGTAGAGGAACGGGCCGCCCATGCGCTGCACGAGGCCACCCGCCGGCGGCAGCGGCAGTTGGTGCGCGGCGAGCTGGGTCGACCAGGCTGCGGTGGCCACGAACTGGAAGCCGAGCGGCGAGAACCCCCGCGGCCAGTGGAAGTCGACGAACCAGAACCGCGATTCGTCCTCCTTGGTGAACGGCCCCGACTTCATTCTCAGCCAGGGCTCGTCGATGTGTTCGGGCTTCCACCCCGGATACCACTCGAGGAACTGGTCGACGGGAACGATCTCTGCCATTGGTGTTGACCCCCAACTATTCGGTCTGTGTTCGATTCCCCGTCCCCACACGGGCTGCGACCGGCGATGCTATATCACGCCCCACGATTCACTCCCGTCCGCCCGGACGCACCAAGTAGGTTCGCCGGCGTGAGCGAATCGAACTTGTTGGAATCCGTGATCGACGCAGCCCGTGCCGGCGCGGCGAGGTTGATGGAGGGCTTGCAGCGACCACCGGAGATCCATCAGAAGTCGGCGCGATCCAACATCGTCACGTGGGCGGACCAGGCTTCGCAGGACACGATCGTCGAGTTCATCCTCGGCCGGTTCCCCGACCACGCAATCCTCGGCGAAGAGGGCGACGCCGGGAACCCGGATGGTCCGTACACGTGGATCGTCGACCCGCTCGACGGCACCTCCAACTACGCCCGCGGCCTCTCGCCATGGGGCGTATCGATCGGGGTGCGCGAGACCAACGGGCCGCTGTTGGCGGGCGTGGTCCTCGACCCGTTACGCGACGAGATGTTCGCCGTCGAGCGCGGTGGCGGCACGACGTGTCAGGTCAGCGACACCGATCACATCGGAAAGGCGTTGATCGCGACGGGCCTGCAGAACGACGATCCCGCTGCAATCCACGAGCACTCTCTGCGCATCGAGCAGATGCATTTGCACTGTCGGGCCACGCGCTCGATCGGTTGCCCGTCATTCGCCCTGGCGTACGTCGCCGCCGGCAAGCTCGATGGCTTCGTCGAGAAGGACGCAACCTACGCGTGGGATGTCGCCGCGGGTTTGCTGTTGCTCGAGGAAGCAGGGGGTATGGCCACAGGCTTCGATGGCGAGCCGGTCAACCTCGGCGCGGGGATCACCAACATCGTCGCTGCAAACAAGCAGATCCAAGCGGCCCTGCTCGACGTCGTCAACCTCAGAAGGGTGTGACATGGAGGCATTGGATCTGGGTCCTCCGGTCGCTGACCTGGCATCGGGCGTCACCGTCCACCACGGAGTCGAGTTCGCGGTCGTCGAGGGCTTCCGCCCACTCGTGCTCGACCTGTACCTGCCGACCGGCGGGGTCACTCCCGGCGCGGCGATCGTGTACCTGCACGGCGGGGGCTGGGCAATCGGTTCGCGCCGGCGATTCGGCAGGGCCTTCGCTGCGTGGTCGCCGACACCCTTCGATCTCCTCGCCCAAGCCGGGTTTGCGGTCGCCACCGTCGACTACCGCCTCAGCGGCGAGGCCCACTTCCCGGCGCAGCTCCACGACGTGAAGGCGGCGGTCCGCTGGGTGCGCGCCAACGCGCCGAGGTTGGGTGTCGATCCGGCGCGTGTGATCACGTGGGGCGAATCCGCCGGTGGACACCTGGCGATGCTTGCCGCGCTCACAGGCGACAGTGTCGACCTGGAAGGGTCGGTGGGCGATTGTCTCGATCAGTCCAGCGCGGTGTGCGGAGTCGTCGACTGGTACGGCCCGATGAACCTTTTGTCGGTTGCCTCGCAGCACCGGCCGGGCAGCGACAAGCAGCCCGACGACTCCGGTTCGTGGGAGTCGACGTTGGTCGGCTCCCCGTTGCAGATCGATCCGCAGCGCACTCTCGCGGCGAGCCCGATCTCCTACGTTCACGCCGACGTGCCGCCAGTGCAGATCCACCACGGCACCGACGACACGTTCGTTCCGTTTGCCCAGAGCGTCGAGTTCGTCGAAGCTCTTCGCAATGCGGGCGCACAGGTCGAGTTCGTGGAGGTGGAAGGCAGCGATCACTTCTGGATCGGCGCGCCCGATCCGGCTGCAATCTTCGATGCCTCGGTGGCGTTCGCCAAACGCATCACGACGCCGTGAGCACTCCTGCCCGGCAGTTCGTATTGGTGCACGGCGCGTGGTGCGGAAGTTGGGTGTGGCGGGATGTCGTCGAGCAACTGGCCGGCCTCGGACATCGTGCAGCCGCGCCGACCTTGACGGGTCTCGGCGAGCGGTCGCACCTCCTCAGCGACGACGTCGGCCTGACGACCCACGTCGACGACATCGTCGGCCACATCGAGTTCGAGGATCTCACCGACGTCGATCTCGTCGGCTGGAGCTACGGCGGGATGGTGATCACGGGAGTGCTGGCGCGCATCCCGCAGCGGATCCGTTCGGCGTTCTACCTCGATGCGTTCGTGCCGACCGACGGTCAGTCGTTGGCCGACCTGTCGTTGGGCAGGTCGAGCGCGATGGCACACGAGCACGAGGCGGCGCGTACCCCGTTTCCGATTCGAGAACCTCAATACTTCGGTGTCACCGACGAAGCGGTGTTGGACTACTGCCGGCCCCGACTTCGCCCGCAGCCGTGGAAGACGATGGTCGAACCGGTGGCCGCGCTCGCCGAGGCGCCCGCACACGTCGCCCTGTCATACGTGCTGTGCCGGGGCAGCGAGAACCCCTCGTTCCGGGCGATCTACGACCGGTTGTCGGGCGACCCCCGATGGACGATGCACACGCTGACGACCAACCACTTTGCACCGTTGACCGATCCGGGCGGCGTGACCCGGTTGATCACAGCACCTGGCCCTACGCCAACGCCGGGATGACCTCGTCGGCGAACCTGCGCATCGACTTGTGCGTGTCGTCGTTGCTCATCCCCGGCTGACGCATCTGCAGCGCGAGCTGCGTGATGCGCCCGAGGTGCCCGTCGACGAACGGCCGCAGCTTCCCGATCACGTCCTCGGGACTACCGACGGCGGCGAACCAGAAACCGGCATTGCCCGTACGCAACATCTCCTGCGTGATGTGGGCGTCGGCAGGCGCGGGCACGCCTTGCAGGTTCTTGCGCATCTGGTAGAAGTTGACGAAGTACTCGATGCCCGGCCCGGCGATCTCCCATGCCTTGTCGGTGGTGTCGGCCACGAAGACGGGCACCATGACCGACACCGCGTACTCGGCGGGGTTGCGCCCGCACGCCTCCAACGCGGCGTCGTAGCCGGCGTTGAACGGCGCAATCAGGTTCATGCCGCGCTCGGCGGCACGTGCCAGGTTCTTCGGGCCCATCCCGCCCCACCACATCGGCAGTGGTTGTTGTACCGGCTTGGTGGTGAACGTCATGTCTGGGATGTCGTAGAAGCGGCCCTTGTGGCTGAACATGCCCTGCTCGGTGAACGCCTGCTGAATCCAATCGACCATCTCCCACGAGCGCTGGTTCATCTCTGCGGGGTCCTTGCCGAAGGTGACGAACTCTTCGAACTGCGAGCCGGGACCGACACCCAGATCGAAGCGCCCCTTCGACAGGATGTCGGCGATCGCGGCATCCTCGGCGACGCGGATCGGATCGTGGAAGGGGAGCAGCACCACGGACGTCCCGATGCGGATCCTTTCGGTGCGTGCCGCAACCGCGGTGGCGACGAGCATCGGCGAGCCTGTCCACTGACAGTCACGGAAGTGGTGTTCGCCGTACCAGGTGTGGGTGAACCCGAGCTCTTCGGCCAGGACTGCATCGCTGATGTAGTCGGAGTACACATCCTGCAAGGCATATGCGGAATCAGGATGGTTGCGAACCCCGTTGACAAGTGCGTACTGCACAATCAGTTCCTTCCGTCATCGATTCTGCAGTCTTTCTAGCAGGTCGCGGGCCTACTGGCGGAACCGGCTCGGGGGCGTGTGCACATCGAACAACACGTGAGCCTGGACCCCTGCTCTGATCGGCTGCTGGCCGGGCTCGATCAATCCGAGCTCCTCGAACAATCGGCATTCGGCGCGGCTCGTCGACGCAGCTTCAAGTTGCAGCGGCTCGTGCCAGACCGAGTAACGACCGATCGCGCTGCTGCCGGTACGGGGGTACCAGGCGACGAATGGATCGATCGCCGACGGCGGCCCCGCCGGTGCATGGGTGCCCACGCCGTGGCAGTGGGCCGTGGTGCCGGTGAGCTCGACACTCGCCGTGCCCCACGCTCCCGTGCTGTCGAGCGACCAGTTGTCGCAGGTCTCGCCGGTCCAAACCGCAACGACGCGTATCGAGGTGCGCCGCCAGGGCATCCTCCACAATGCCTTCGGGAGCGAGGCCAAACGGCTGTCGAGGGCGGTCCCGAACGACCACACGCCGGTCTCGCCGTCGTGGCGCACGTATGCCCGGAAGTCGACTTGGCCGCATGAGAACTTGGCAAACGGCGCGGCCCGGAAGTGGAAGCCGTGGTCGCGGAACGCGACGAGCGAGACGAGGCCGGATCCGCCGCGGTCGTCGGCCTCGAACCCGGGTGGTAGCAGCTCGTTCAAGCGGTCGGCCGGGACCGACCACGTGACGATCGCGAAGTCGTCGAGCCGCACGTTCGCGTCGCACCAACGCGACGCCGGGCGCTCAGGCAAAGCTGCAGGTGATGGTGCCGAGTGGGCCGTAGTCGGCGACGAATCGATCGCCGGGATGGGTTGCAACCGCGCGGGTGAACGAGCCGGCGAGGATGATCTGGCCGGGTTCGATCGACAGCCCGTACGGTGCTAGCCGGCGGGCAACCCAGGCGATTCCATTGGCGGGGTGACCGAGCACGCCTGCCGCCAGACCGGTCTCTTCGACCACGTCGTTGCACGAGAAGATCGCGCCGATCCAGCGCATGTCGACTTCGCCGGGCGCGACCTGCTCGCCACCGAGGATGATGCCGGCGTCGGCGGCGTTGTCGGCGATGGTGTCGACGACCGTGCGGGCCCGTTTGGTGACCGGGTGGACTCGGTGACTGCGGGCGTCGATCAGCTCCAGCGCAGGCTGGATGTAGTCGGTCGCCGCCATCACCTCGTCGATGGTCACCGAGTCGCCGCCGAGCTTGCGGCCGATCATGAACGCGACCTCGACCTCGAGCTTGGGATCGACGTAGTCCGCGTGGCGAAGTCGCGCACCACTCTCGATGACCATGTAGTCCATCAACGCGCCGAAATCCGGTTCGTCGATCTTCATCTGCTGTTGCATGGCGCGCGAGGTGAGGCCGATCTTGCGGCCGACCATCTTGGCCCCATCGGCGATCTGCAGGTCGATCCACGCCTGCTGCACGGCGTAGGCATCGTCGATTGTGAGGTCGGGATGTTCGACCGTGATCGGATCGATCGACTTCACCTCACGCCGCGCCATCTCGTGCCGGCGGGCCAGTCCGAGCGCGAGCTCGGCGGAGATCACCTGGTCACCCCGTGCCCGTCGGCGCCGACGGTGATGCGTTGCTCGTCGCTGTTGCGGACTCGGATCGGCTGCACGTTGCCGTCGAGGTCGAGAACGCTGCTGGCTTCCTCGTACCAACGCGGCACGACAGGGTTGGCCCAGAAATCGCGACGCCGCTGATCGTTGACGCTCCACCGCAGCGGTTGATGGCCGGGGTCACCAGTGAAGTAGTCGGTGGTGTAGATCTCGACACGGTGCCCGTCGGGATCGCGTAGATAGAGGTAGAACGCGTTCGACACGCCGTGGCGGCCGGGCCCCCGTTCGATGTGATCGAACTCGTTCGTCGAGCCGAGGGTGTCGGCGAGGCTGAGGATGTGGTGAGCCTCGGGGCAGGCGAACGCGACGTGATGCAGGCGCGGCGAGGAGCCCTGCGTGCTGGCGATGTCGTGCACCGTCTGCTTGCGGAACATCCATGTGGCGAACAGCGTGCCGTCGTCGTCCTCGATGGTCTCCGAGAGTCCGAAGCCGAGCCCTGTGTACCACTCGTAGAACGCCTTCACGTCGTCGGTGACGAGGTTGATGTGATCGAGCCGATTGATGCTCGGCGGATGACGGATCTCGTACTCCTGGTGATGGTGGCCGGTCCACTCGATCTCGTGGAAGTACTCGACCACGAAACCGAATGGGTCCTGCACCCGCACGGTCGGGCCGACACCCGTCGTGGTGCCCGCCGGATACCGGCGGACCTCGCAGCCGCGGTCGCTGTGGAACAGTGCGGCGGCGTCGAGATCTTCGGGCGTTCGCACGCGGAACGCGAATCGGGAGCATGCCGGGACCGAGCCCGTCCTGAGGATGAGGCTGTGGTGCACGAACTCCTCGTGGCCGCGCAGGTAGACGGCGGCGGCGTCCTCGGCACTGATGACGAAGCCGAGGCGATCGACCCAGAAGTGCTTGCTTGCGGCGAGATCGGTGACGATCAGTTCGGCGTACGCGGCACGGACGATGTCGGGCGGAGGGGATGCGGCCATCGACACGATCGTAGGCCGCGACGCGGTCTAGCGTACGGGCGCAACGATTGACCGAGGGGGATCGAATGGCAGCTCGAACCGGTGCTCAGTTCTTGGACGGCCTCCGTGCCCGGAACCGAGAAGTCTGGCTCGGTGGCGAACGCGTCACCGATGTCACCACGCATCCGCAGCTCGAGGGCGCCGCGCACAGCCTGGCCGAGGTGTTCGACACTCAACACAAGTTCGCCGACGACTGCCTGATGCCGGATCCCGAGACCGGTGAGCCGATCAACGTCAGTCACATGATCCCCCGGTCGATCGAGGACCTGAAGCGGCGTCATCGTGGACTGCGCCGAATCGCCGAGTCCACCGTCGGCATCATGGGCAGGACGCCCGACTACATGAACGTCACGTTCGCCGGATTCGCCGGCGAGCGCGGCGCATGGCTGGGTCCCGAGGGCAAGAACGTCGAGGGCCATGACAACCTGCGCACCTACCAGAAGATGATCTCCCGCGAGGACCTGTCGCTGACCCACACGATCGTTCATCCGA
>JBDTYA010000061.1:0-4851 GCA_040005915.1 Ilumatobacteraceae bacterium | reverse complement strand
CACTCGCGCCCAGCGTTGCGGCTGACTGGTGTACCGGGCGGACAGGATGGCGAGCATTGCCCAGCCGCAGGCGAACGCGAGTAGCGCCGACGCGGTGATGACGTATTCGGATGCGCCTGCGAAGACTCCGAGTGTGAGGACGAGCGCACCGACCAGGCCGGTGGCGATCGAGCCGCCGACGACCCGCCAGACGGGCTCGCAGGTCGGCGTGACCGACTCGTCGAGCGATTGGCTGACGGTCGCTTCGTTCAGGGCATTGATGGTGTTGATGGTGTTCATGGTCTGTCTCCTGTGGTGTTGGTCATTGCTTGGTCGAGGGAATCCAGGTCGTGCGCAGGCCCGTGGGGATCTCGCGGGGAATGCGGACGTGTGCGAGTGCGGGTCGGCCGACGTTGCCGGCATCGAGGACGAGAAGGTCGGTGTGGTCGCCTGTCACGGGCTGGACGAGTCCTAGAATCCAGCCCCCGTCGGCCTCGGCCCGTCGGACGGGATCGGCCACCTTCACGAGACCGGCAGGCTGGTCGGGTGCCACGTAGTGGCGGACGATGCTTGCGGTGCTGAGGTCGTGCTGCTCGAAGGCCCCTTCGCCCACGGTCCACAGGAACTGTGGCGTTCCGTCGACGGGAACGTCACTGACGCAGGCGAATTGATGCGGCATCGCATCGAGCAGCTTCCGACGAACGACTCCCGAACGGCCGTCGATCGTCCACCGCTCGAGCTGCGGTGTGATGGCGAGGACGACGACGGTCTCATCGACATCGGCGGCGTGAACGAGGACTGCACCGTCGACACCGGTTGCGATCCACGAGATGCGTGCATCGACGTGATGCGCAGTGACGCCGACGAAGCCATCGGCGACGAACACGACGCCGTCGCGGGTCACAGCGAGGTCCGTCACCTCGCTCGGCGCGTCGACGATCGAGCGGATGCGACGTGTCATCGCGCCGGCTGACACCGAGACGTACGTTTGGGTCCCGACCCCATCCACGGCCATGACGTGCAGCTCGCCCGCCGCGCAGCGCCTGGCGTGCGCGGTGAGTCCGCGGGACTGCCCGGCGAGGTCGACGGCGCGAAGGATCTCGAGGTCGCGTCCCAGCTCATGCGCGACCGACCCATTCCCGACGATCAGGACCGAGCCACCAAAGGCGACGATCTCTTCGCCGATGACATCGGAATGGACACTGCGGCACCGGTACGAGGGAGCACGCTGCGAGTGGAGATGGACTTCGTGAACGATTCCGTCACGGATGCCCAGCAGCCTGCCGGACAACCCGGTCGGAACGGCGCCGCGCACGATCAAGTTGGTGAGCGTGACGACCGCAACAACCTCGACGTGCGTCGACGAGGGCAGAGAGGGATCGATGGGCGAGGCCATTGCCTCATGGTCGACCTAAGGCCACTGAGCGCACATCGGGTGAGCCCCCTCAGATTGAAGCGCGCTCTCAGGCCATGCCGAGCCGTTGGGCAACAGCGGCCGCGTCGACGCGGCTGTTCACGCCGAGCTTGCGCAAGATGTTCGACACGTGGACGCTGGCCGTCTTGTCGGACACGTAGAGCTCATCGCCGATCTGGCGATTGGTACGCCCAGCAGCCACCAGAGTCAACACCTCGGCTTCGCGAGCGGTGAGCCCGAGGGCATGCGCGGAGGTCTCGTCGATCGTTACCCGGGTGGGCGCGTCCACGCTGACTCGGGTCCGACGCGACACCGCGTGGATCTCTGCAAGCAAGGGACCGGCACGCAGCTCGGAAGCGATCGAGTTGGCTGCCCGAAGCGACGATGCTGCCCGATCTGCCGAGCCCGCCGCCGCCGCCGCTTCGGCCTCGCGCAGCAGCGCCGTCGCTGCGGCCCATCGATCTCCGAGATCCGCCCATCTCCGCGCAGCGATAGCCCAGGCATCGGCGTCGGACATGGTGAGGCGGGTCAGGCTGGCGGTCGCGTGGGCAAGGTGGGCTGCAGTGTCGCGCGGAACGTCGTGAGCGCCGAGCGCCGCGGCCGTTCGGACAGCATCGATTCGAGCCTGCAGGTGGGAGACCGTTGCGAGGACGTCGACCGGTTCGCGCCGGGCAATCTGGTCCAAGGTCCGCTCGACCGTTGCAACGACGCTGAACAACGCGAACCGCGCCGCCCACAGCACCGCCGTCGTCCCCGCCGACTCCCAACCTCGCTCGGCCGCTCGAGCCGCCTCGTCCCAGTTTCCGAGCGCAAGGTGGACATCGGCCGTGGTGGCGTCGAGCACGAACTGGTGCCACCCGTCGATCGGTAGCGCGCACGCCTCGGCGAGCCGGCCGAGCGCACGGTCGGTCTCACCCAGTCGAGCCGCGAGCATTGCCTGTGCCCTGGCCAACCGGAGCAGACCAACCGGCAAGGTGGTGCCAGCGGGATGGCGGGCAAGGTTCGCTGCAGCCTCCGGCCAGCGGCCGAGGCGAACGAGCGCCTCCGCGGCGATGGAGTCGAAGTAGCAACCGAACCCTTGGTCGAGGCCGGTCAGTTGTCCATCCGCCACGGCGTCGAGGGCAGTGTTGACCGCGCTCTGATACCGGCCCGCGTCCATCAGCGCGACACAGAGGTAGAGGTTGGCCAAGCCGCGAGCGTGTGCGCTGTTCGCGGCTGCCGCGGCCTGCACGCACAGCTCGACCGCCGCGTCGGGGTCACCCTGGTCGCTGCGGACGATGCCGAGCACACGTTGTGCCATTGCCCACGCAACAGGGTTGTCGACGGCGGCCGCGACCACGTGGAGGGCCTTGTTGGACCACCGTTCGGCCGTCATGTGGTCGGCGGCCATCATCGCGGCTTGCCCGAGCCCGGCGAACACCAGCGCGGCCTCGGCGCCGTCGTCGTCCGACAGCAAGTCGGCGGCCAGCTCGAATTCGACGCGGCTGGCATCGAGCTCCCCACTCGACCACAGGTACCGGCCAAGTCTCTCGTGCCCCCATGCCGCGCCCAGCGGCGGTGGCCCGATCTCGAAGGCGGCGCGGGCGAGCTCGACCGCACGCGCGTTGCCGACCGTGGACGAGGCGACCTCCGCGGCCTGCCACAAGCGGACGCTACGACTCTGGGTATGCGCGTTTCCACCGACCGTGTCCCACAATTCGAACGCACGCTCGAGATGGCCGAACGCAGCTCCCGGCGCGACGGTTTCGGCAGCATCGGCAGCTGCCAGCAATGCCAGGAACGCCCCCTCGGTTTCGCCAGCACGGTCGAGGTGAAAGGCAAGTTCGCCCGCCCGGTCGACCCGGCTCAGCACATCTGCTGATTGATCCTGCAGTGTCGCGGCGACCGCACGGTGAAGTCGCGACCGTTGTGGTGGCAGCAGGTCGGCGTAGGCGACCTCACCAAGGAGCGGATGTCGGAACCGGTACGCATTGTTGTCCACGACGAGCAACCGGGCATCGACCAGCGACCTCGCCGCGGCCTCGATCTCTGCTCCAGTGAGGTCGATGACTGCTTCGAGGATCCGGTGAGTGGCCTCGCGGCCAATGGTGGCGACTGCCTCCATCACGTGGCGCTCATTGATGTCGAGCCCGGCGATCTCCTCAGAGATCAGATCCGAGAGCACCATCGGGATGGTCTCGCCGGCAAGGTGTGCGATGACGAGTTCTCTGGTGAAGAACGGATTGCCCTGACCGCGAGCCACCACCTGGTCGACGAGCGCGTCAGGTGCGGGCTTGCCGAGCATCGCGGTAACGCGAGCAGCTACCTCGTCGCGGTCCAACCCGTCCAGATGGATGCGCCGAGTAGCAGGAAGCCGAATCAGCTCCGCAATGCGGTGCCGTTGGGTGGGGCGCACAGCCACTTCGTTCGCGCGGTAGGTCCCTACGAGCACCACGCGCTCGTCGATGAGGTTGCGGGCCAGGTACTCGAGCAGATCCCACGTCCCAGTGTCAGCCCAATGAAGATCCTCGAAACACACGACCACGGCGTCATCGACAGCGAGATGAGCGATCAACTCCAGCACCGCGACGAACAAACCTCCCTGAGGGGAACCCGACAACCCGGTGTCGGCCGAACCGGGTGAGAACCAGTTCCGCAGCGGCGCCAGGGCCGCTTCGTCGGTCAGTAGCTCCGGTCTCGACCGTCGGACCTGGCGGAGCAGGTCTGCAAGCGGCGCGAGTGGAATGGCCTCGCCACCGATGTGTGCAGACCGTCCGAGGAAGCGCGCTACACCCATCCGTCGCGCCACCTCACTCACGATCGTCGTCTTCCCGATACCGGCGTCACCGCTGACGAGCACGATCGATGGGAGCCCCTCGCGGGCGTCGACGATGCCCCGTTCGAAGACGGCCAGCTCCGCACGCCGACCGACGAAGTCCTCAGAGAGCAAACGATCGGTCATGATGACGACCAGTATCGCGTGCGCAACGGACCCTCCCGATCTGAGGGGGTGTGGCCGATGCGCAGTGCCACCCCTTAGTGCGACGGTGGCACCAATGAACACCACCCCGATCACTCGCCGCCGCCACCTGCAGCATCGGTTCGGCGCCGTCCTCGTCGGTGCGGCACTCATCGGCGCCACCGCCTGCGGCAACAACGCCGCGACCGGCGCACCCGACCCTGTCGCCCCCACATCCACCGCAGCCGCGACTGCGCCGTCGACCACGACGATCACGACGACCACGACGGTCGCGCTCATTCCCACCGTTGCACGGCCGACCGAGACGATCGACCAGCTGGTCGGCGGGCCGGGCAAGCGGGTGCACGTCCGTTGCGTCGGTCAGGGTGACACGACCGTCGTGCTGATCGCCGGCTTCGGCAGCGACAACACGGGCTGGGTCAACGTCGAACCCGCCATCGCAGTCCGGGCCCGAGTGTGCTCGTACGACCGCCCTGGGACGGGAACGAGCGACCCGGCC
>JBDTYA010000060.1:0-66410 GCA_040005915.1 Ilumatobacteraceae bacterium | reverse complement strand
GACAACAAGTTCGTCAGCATGCCCACCGTGGTGCCCGAGCTCGCGAATCAATGCATCATCGTCAACGGTGTGGCCAAGACATACGCGATGACGGGCTGGCGTGTCGGCTGGATGATCGGCCCCAGCGACGTGATGAAGGCTGCGATCAACTTCCAGTCGCACAGCACATCCAACGTCGACAACGTCGCCCAGGTCGCGACACTGACCGCAGTCAGCGGCGACCTCGCGGCGGTCGAGATGATGCGCGCTGCGTTCGCCAAGCGAGCCGTCACGATGCACAACATGCTCAACGACATCCCCGATGTCACCGCCATCGTTCCGCAGGGAGCGTTCTACTGCTACCCCAACTTCTCGGGGCTGCTCGGTCGTCCGCTGGGCCCGAACGGCACCGTCAGCAACACCACGCTGGAGCTGGCCGACAACATCCTCGGCGAGGCCAAGGTGGCATTCGTGCCCGGCGAGGCCTTTGGCACCCCCGGCTACGCCCGCTTCAGCTTCGCGATGGCCGACGCCGACATGGAGGAAGGCATCCGCCGCATCCACGAATGGGTCAAGGCGTAGGCCTCAGTACTCGATGCCCTTCTTGGCAGTGATGCCCTGGTCGTAGGCGTGCTTCACCTTGCGCATCTCCGTGACGGTGTCGGCGATGTCGATGATCTCCGCCGGGCAGTCGCGACCGGTGACGATGACGTTGACGTTGGCGGGCCTGTCGCGTAGCACCGCAACGACCTCTTCGGTGTCGATCCAACCCCAAGTGCACAGGTAGGTGAGCTCGTCGAGGATGACCAGTCGATGACTGCCGGCGGTGATGAATTCGGCGGCCACCTTCCACGCCTTCTGGGCGACGTCCTTGTCGTGGTCGAGGTTGGTCGAGTCCCACGTGAACCCTTCGCCGAGCGACTGCCATTCGACGCCGAGCTGCCGGCCGATCTTCTCCTCGCCGACCTTCCACTCGCCGCTCTTGACGAACTGCAGGACAACCACCGGCCAGCCCATCGCCACCGAACGGAGCATGACGCCGAACGCCGCGCTGCTCTTGCCCTTGCCGTCGCCGGTGTTGACGAGCAGCAGTGAACCGACGCGAGACAGCCCGTCGGGACGTGGATCCTCGGTCAGCGGAGTGTCGGTCATGACGGGGTGAACCAACTGTCGCCGTCGAGGACTCGATCGGCCTCGGCCGGACCCCACTCGCCGCGGAAGTACGGGTGCACGGCACCTGGGGTGTCGAGCACCGGTTGAATGACCCGCCAGGTCAGTTCGACGATGTCTTCGCGGGCGAAGCGGCGCGGCAGGCCCGCCAGCGCGTCGCCGAGCAATCGCTCGTAGGCCTCTCGTCGCTCGCCCAACGCTGCGGCGAAATCAACGGCCACATCGACGTTCTGGCTGTCGAGGTTTGGCCCTGGCGTCTTGGCCTGCAGCGTGAACGTGACGCCGTCGTGCGAGCCGAGGCGGAAGCGCACCAGGTTGCGCTCCGGCGTGGGCCCACCCGCTTCGTCGAACAACAGGCTCGGCGGTTCGCGGAACTCGACGATCACCTCGGTCGCAGACGCCTTCAACGCCTTGCCGCAACGCACGTACCAGGGCACGCCGGCCCAGCGCCACGAATCGATCTCCAGCCGCGCCGCGGCGAACGTCTCGGTCGTCGAGTCGGCAGCGACGCCGGGCTCGTCGCGGTAGCCGACGTACTGGCCACGAACGAGATGGAGCGGATCGATGGGCCGCAAGGCCGCGAAGACCTTGGCCTTCTCGTCCTGCAGGTAGCTGGCCTCGGGCCCGACCGGCGGTTCCATCGCGGCCAGGGCGGTGACCTGCAGCAGGTGATTCTGCATGACATCGCGGATCGCGCCGACGCTGTCGTAGAAGCTGCCGCGACCCTCGACGCCGATGGTTTCGCTCATCGTGATCTGCACGCTGCGTACGTAGTTGCGATTCCACACCGGCTCGAGCAGCGTGTTGGAGAACCTGAACACCAACAGGTCTTCGACGCTCTCCTTGCCGAGGTAGTGGTCGATGCGGAAGATGCGTTCCTCGGGGAACACCGAGTGCAGCGTCGTGTTCAACTCGATCGCGCTGGCGAGGTCGCGACCGAAGGGCTTCTCGACGACGATGCGACCGCGCTCGTTGAGACCGACCGAAGCCAACGACTGGGCGACGGTGGGGAACATGCTCGGTGGGATGGCCATGTAGAACACGGCTGTCTTGCTCTTGTGCTTGTCGAGCGTGCGATGCAGCGAAGCCCATGTCTTCGGATCCGAGTAGTCGCCCTGGATGAGATCGAGCCGCTTCATCAGTGAATCGATGACGGCCGCCTCGGCGTCGGGCACTGCGGCGATGATCGCATCGTGTGCGTTCTGACAGAAGGCGGCATCGGTCCAGTCGCTGCGGGCCACGCCGATGACCGGCACCTTCAGGCTGCCGTGGCGTTCCATGAAGTACAGCGCCGGGAACAGCTTGCGCTTGGCAAGGTCGCCCGTTGCTCCGAACAGCACCAGCGCGTCGGCGGGTGGCTGTGTGCCGACGATCATTCCGAGTGCCCCGTTCCTTCCACGTGCCCACCGAACTGGGCGCGCAGTGCGGACAGGATCTTGTTGGCCGTCGTCGCCCTGCCGCGCGAGCTGAAGCGGTCGTAGAGCGCGGCGCTGAGCACCGGCGCGGGCACTCCTTCGTCGATCGCCGCGTGCACGGTCCAGCGTCCCTCGCCGCTGTCGCTGACGTAGCCCTCGAACCCCTTCAACTCCGGATCCTCGCCGAGCGCCGTGGCCGCCAGGTCGACGAGCCAGCTGGAGATCACGCTGCCACGTCGCCACAGCTCGGCGATCGCCGCCAGATCGAAGTCGTACTGGTAGTACTGAGGGTGCGTCAGCGGTGCGGTCTCGGCATCCTTCGGTCGGTCGGCAGCGCCGACGTTGGCCTCGCTGAGGATGTTGAGGCCCTCGGCGAGGGCGGCCATCATGCCGTACTCGATGCCGTTGTGAACCATCTTGACGAAGTGGCCGGCACCGTTGGGCCCGCAGTGCAGCCAGCCCAGCTCGGCCGGCGCGGGATCGCCCTTGTAGACCGGCGTGCGCACGATCTCGCCGGGCCCCGGCGCCAGGTCGGTGAAGACAGGCGCCATCTCGGCGACCGCTTCCTTCGGCCCGCCGACCATCAGCGAGTAGCCGCGATCGAGCCCGAAGACCCCGCCGCTGGTGCCGACATCGATGTAGTTGATGCCCTTGGCCTGCAGCGGCGCGGCCCGATCGAGATCGTCGCGGTACCACGAGTTGCCGCCGTCGATCAGCGTGTCGCCGGGTGACAGCAGTGGCGCGAACGTGTCGATCGTGCTGCCGACGTAGGCCGCCGGGACCATCAGCCAGATGTGCCGGGGCGGCGTGAGGGCGTCGACGACATCCTGCGGCGTGGATGCGCCGCGTGCGCCGTCGGCCTCACTGGCCTGGACTGCGGCAGGGTCGAGGTCGTAGGCAACGCAATCGTGACCGGCCCGTTCGAGCCGCTTGACCATGTTGGCGCCCATGCGCCCGAGACCGACCATTGCAATTTGCATGTTCGCAAGGTTGCCACGTTCGCGCGCCGGATACGGTGAGAAACCGATGAACGATCTCGACCGCGATCTCTCCGGGGCAGCGAGGGCGCACCAGGCAGTGGTCGCCACGTTGCGCGAGTTGACCGACGCGCAAGTGGGCCGGCCCTCGCTTCTTCCCGAGTGGACCATCGGCCACGTCGCGACGCACATCGCCCGCAACGCCGATGGTCATCTGCGGATGTTCGAGGCCGCGGCCCGCGGTGAGGTCGCCGAGATGTATCCCGGTGGCCGAGAGCGACGCACTGCCGACATCGAGGCAGGTGCCACTCGTACCGCGGCGGAGCTGCTCGTCGATGTCGAGCGCACCGCGGCGCAGCTCGAAGCACAGTGGGCAGCGATGCCGGCCGGCGCGTGGTCGGGCCGAGGCATGACGATCGGCGGTGAGGTCCCGATGACCGAGCTGCTGTTCGTCAGGTGGCGCGAGGCCGCTGTGCATCGTGCGGATCTCGGGCATGGTTCCTCGTGGGCGGATTGGGACGCCGAGTACGTGCGTGTCGACCTGCAACGGCTCACGATGGTGTGGGCCAGCCGCAAGCCGATGGGCCTCACCGAGCTACCACGCGAGGCGATGGCTGTCAGCGACCACCAGCGTCTCGCCTGGCTGCTCGGCCGCGCCGACATCGAGGGTCTGGCCGCGGCGGAGATCTTCGGCTGATGCTGTTGAGGCGGGGCGTGGTCGGCGCCCTGTTGGCACTCGGTGTGCTTGCTCCGGCCCAGCAGGCATCCGCTCATGCCGGGCTCGTCGCAAGCGTGCCCGCGGCGAACGCCGTGCTGGAGTCCGGGCCTCCCGACATCGAGCTCGACTTCAACGAGTCCATCGACTTCGAGCTCGCCGATGTCGAGCTCTATGACCAAGGCGCGAAGTTGATCGCGACGGGTGCACCGCAGAGCATCACGGACGACACCGTCGTCCAGGTATCCGTTCCGGCGATCGGCAACGGCGTGTACGTGGTCGTGTGGCGCGTCCCCTCTGCCGACGGGCACGTCGTCGACGGCGTCTTCAGCTTTCAAGTCGGCGCACAGTCCGATGGAATCGATGTCGGCGCGTTGATCGACAAGGTCAGCGGAAATGCTGCGGCCAACTCGACCGTCGGGCGGCTCGACACCGGAGCACGGTTGTTGGCGCTGATCGGCTTGGTCGTGATGATCGGCGGCGGCCTGCTGGCCATGCAATCAGCTGACTCTGCCTCGAACCGCATGCTGTTGTGGCTGGCGTGGGTGTTCCTGTTGGTCGGTTCCCTCGGGTCCTTCGGTCTGTACGGCGCCAAGGTGGTTGCCGGCGCCCCGTCCGCGGCCATCGACCCCTCCGTGTGGAGCAAGGTCGTCGGCTCGCACACCGCCTCGGTCCTGCTGGTGCGGGCGATCTTGGTGCTCGCGCTCGGCGTGCTGTTGTCGACGTTCGCCCGTCGCGCCAGCGACGTCTGGCGCGGCGCAGCACTGGCGCTGGGAGTCGCTTTGGTGTTCACCTACTCCAGCGTCGGTCATGCGTACGCGCAGGATCCCGCACCGTTGTGGGTCGCGGTCGATGCTGTCCACCTGACAGCGATCTCGCTGTGGATCGGCGGTCTGCTGATGTTCGCGTTCGGCAGCACGGTCTGGCTGACCGATGCCGGCAGCGAACGCATCGTCCGCAGGTTCAGCGTCACGGCGATGGTCGCCGTGCCGGTGATCGTCGCCACCGGCATCGCCCAGACCGTGAAGCTCGCCGGCACCCTCGACGACGTCACCAGCACATCGTGGGGCCGCACGCTGCTGGTGAAGGTCGCGGTGGTCACCGTGCTGGTCGCCGTCGGCGGCGTCTCGCAATGGCTGCTGCGCAACGACGGCCCGTCGGCGTTGAAGCGCAACGTGTTGGTCGAAGCCCTGATCGGGATCGCAGTCATCGGGTTGGCCGCAGCGCTCGTCGCGCTGCCCCCGCAGAGCGTCGCCGCATCGAAGGTGTTCACCAACACGTTGACCAACTCAGGCGTGATCGCGGATGTCACTGTGACCCCCGGGCGTGTGGGTCAGAACGAGGTCCATCTCATCATCACCCCACCTGGCGGCAGCATCGACCCGGTCCTTTCCACGACCGTGAAGGCTGCGTTGGGATCGGGTTTCGAAGTACCGGCGACCCTCGAGACAATCGCCCCGAACCACTACACCGGCACGATCACGTTGACCGCAGCCGGCGACTGGAGCCTGCAGATCACCGTCGAACCGACCCAGGGTCGATCGGTCGTGTTGACCTCGTCGATTCCGATCCCCGGTTAGCCGGACGACGTGATGGTCGTCACTCGGTCGCCGTCGCCTCGATGACCCCGCGGAAGTCGGGCGGCGCCGCGGCCGGCGTGTGCTGCAGATTCGCGGCCACCCGCTTGCCGAGGTTGTTCTGATCCGTGATGGCCCGCGCCACGACGGAGCCCAGCGGACCGACAACCGGAATGCGGCCGGCGGCAACTGCTGCGATGAGCGCGCTCGAGACCTGCGCGGCGACGGGTTGCACCTTGGCCCAGTCGACGTGCTCGGCCATCGATCGCATCGTGCGGGCGACGTCGTTCGTGCGCTCGGCGGTCGCCGCGCGGACCTGCGTCCAATCGACACCGCGCAGCGCCTCGGCAACCTGTTCGGCGTCGGTATCCAGCGCCGCGTCGAGAACTCCGCCGGCGGTCGGCGGTGCCGTCGTTCCATCGGCCATGGCCTGACCTACCGACGGACGGAACAGGCTCTTGAACGCGTCGAGCTGCTCTCTGGGTGTTGGCCAGATCGGCTCGGCCGGCGAGTCGTCCCCGTCGCGGCCGGCGTCGTGCTGAGCCTTCAACGAGGCAGCGACCTCCCGGGCCCTTGCGCCCCACTTCGTGGTCGTCACTGCCCGGACCACCCGATGAACAGGCTTCTCGCCCTCCGCTGCGCCCATCACCCCACAGTACAGCCACCCCGGTGCGATGAGAGATGAGCCGGTCAGCTCATCTTTCGTCGCGTAGCCAGGCCTGGGTGAAGGTTCGGGCATCGTCGATGGTCGATGCGGCCGAGCCGACGGCGAAGGTCGTGATCGTCGACGCCTGGGTCGGGATCTCGGTGACGACCAGTCCGTTGGGAGGGCGGGCGACGATGGTCCGGCCGTGTGCCTCGACGCCCCACGTCGACGATCGCAGCACGACCGCAACCGGGTGGCGTGGAGCTGGTCCCGCCGCCAGCGGTGGTACGGCGATGAGGATGACGCTGGCCATGCCCAGGTCGGCGGCGACGTCGAACGGCACGTCGGCGACGACACCGCCGTCGATCAGCGTGTGCCCTGCGAGCTCCACCGGGGGGAACACGCCGGGGAATGCCGTGCTGGCGACGACGGCGGACACCACGTCGCCCGACTCGAGGATGAACGGCCGGCCGGTGGCCAGGTCGGTGGTGATGATCGTCAAGGGGATCGGCGCGTGTTCGATGAGGCGGGTGCCGAGGTGCTTGCGAAGGAAGGCGATGCCATGACGGTTGTCGAGGAACGAGGCCCGCCTTCCGGCGAGCGCCAATGCCATGCGGCCGGGATGCAGTCGCAGCAGGTCGCGACGTCGCATGTCGGCCCAGATCTGTTCGATCCGCCGGACGCCGTCGGTGTCGCTGGCCCAGGCGAACAGCGCGGCGTTCATCGCTCCGGCGGAGACCCCGATCAATCGGTCGGGTCGCAACCCGGCAGCGGTCAACGCATCGAGCACACCGACTTGATACGCGGCGAGCGCGCCGCCCCCGGGAAGCACGAAAGCCAACGGGCGGGGCAGCGATCGAAGGGTGTCGATCTGCATGCTGCATTGTGCCTGATCAGCGCGGACGGAGCGCCCTCCGATCATGTGTCAATCGGGTGTCACACGTCCCACGTACCCCACCCGTCGGCCATCGGCGCCGCCGACGTCGTGAACGTCCACTGGTCGTCGCCTTCACCGACCTGCCCGTCGGGCACCGGTTCGAACTCCGGTTCCTCGTCCGGATAGAACGTGCCGCTGTACAACGAGGTCTCGGTCGCGAGAACCGCACCGACCGTCGGGTCCCCACCCTCCTGCTCCATGCCATGGCTCACTTCGATGGACGTCTGGTTGCTCGAGATGACCATGTATCCCGAGACCGTTGCCGCCGCTGTGCGACCCGGCACGATCTCCGGCCCCTCGTCACGGTCGTACGCGGTCAACACATGTAGCACCGTCGTGGCTCGGGCATCCGTCACCCGGTAGATGCTGATCGTGTCGTGTTGGCGCAGTCCGAGAGGGAACCCGTCGGCGATGAAGTCGAAGAACCTCTTCACGTTCGATGTCACGTTCCCTTCCCCGATCAACGCCGAATTCGGAGCGGTGAACGAGATCGACGTGTAGTGCTCGCCGGCGTGGCCATGCGCGTCGAGCGGTGCCTCCATCGGTACCAAGGCGTGGCCGGCGATGGCCGTCAGGACCTCGGCGAACGTGAGACGACGATGCGACGACGCGCCCACGGTCGGCTCGGGATCGGTCATGCTCTCCCACGAGCCGCTCCGGACCATCACCTTGTAGCCGGGTGCCTCGGCAACGTCGCCGCCGTTGGGGCTCGTCGCGCGCACGCACAGGTCCATCGCCGTGAAGGCGAGCACGGCCCGCACCCGCGGCAGGCACACCTCGGCAAGGGTGCGCGCCGCACTGCGGATGCCCCGCATCGCCTCGGCGGCGGCCATGTCGTCGCAGCGCATGCTGTGCAGGTCCTCGATGGCGGCCTCGAGGCATGTGCGCAACACACCGAGGCGCGTACGCTCGAATGCCAGGAATGTCACGAGGGAACCGCCTTCAGGATCGGCGCCTGCTGCTCGAGGACTTCGGCCTGTCGCTCGAGGTGTTTGGCAGTGTCGGTGAGCTCCTGCTGATTCGCTTGCAGCGACCGTCGCACGGCTACCAGCTCGCTGTACGACACCTGCTGGGTTGTTCCGACCCACGTGTCGGTGTCGGCGAGCCCATAGGCGGTCAAAGCCCGGCTCTCGCCGATCCTGCCCGCCAGCGATCGCAGGTGGTTTGCGGTGGCTCGAAGTTGGTTGACCTGTGCGATGGTGCTCATCCGCGGCACAGATGGCCATCCGCCGGCGTGGAGCGGAAGCCTGTCGTCAGGTCGACCGGCGGACGATCACATGGTGCGGTTTGCCGGTGCTCGGGTCGACGAAACCCTCACCCACGACATCGAACCCGTTGCGTGTGTAGAAGCCGAGCGCCGTGTCGCGGGCGCGAGCCCAAACGAGCGGAGCGACCGCCGACGCCCGCCGGCAGCCCTCTGCCAGCAACATCACCCCGACACCCGTCCCTCGGACCGACTGCGCGGTGGCCATGCCGCGCAGCTGCACCGCCGGCTCGCCGCCGATCGACTTGGGTACCCATGTCGAGATGGCGACGATGCCGTCACCGCCGACGTCGCTCGCGGTGACACCGAGGTGCACGGTGCCGGTGAGATCGTCGCCATCGAACACCACGGACGTAGTGGGTGTGTCGTTGCGCAGCACAGCCAGCCGCAGGGCGTGGGTCTGTTCGGCGGCAAGCTCGACGACGATGTATCCGTGCCTCGCGGGATCAGTCACGAGAGATCTCCATCGACGCACCGTCGAGCGCTGCCGACGCGTACATCGCCTCGACGATCCGGTGGGCCCGGACCGCCTCGGCGAAGCTCGGCATCGCAGGCGTACCGGCGAGCACGGCAGCGACGAACTCGCCGTCGGGGTTCTCCGCTCCTTCGCGGATAGCAGCGACCGCCCTCGACAGATCGTCGTCCGCCAGCGTGTGCGAATCACCGCCCGTGTCGGTCCAACCGACCGGGCCGTACCAGTCGTCACCTTCGATCACGATGTGACGGTTGCTGCAGAAGATCTCGACCCTGCGAAGACTGGGCCGGGCGAGGTTGTCGTGCCACACGCTGGCCAACGTCCCGAGAGCGCCATCGGTGAAGCGGAAGGTCGCTGTGGCGACATCCTCGATCCCGTCGTGACCGTGGAAGTTGGTCGTGTGCGCACTGACACGGTCGACGTCTCCGACCAGGAAACGCAGCATGTCGACATCGTGGATGCTGTGCTCGAGGAGCGTGCCCGACCCGGCCAGGTCGCGGTCGCCGCGCCACGTCGAACCGTAATGTCCCTGCACCGGGATGAACTGGTCGTCGCGGAAGACGACGGCCATCACCGTCCCGGCCGACGGTTCGTCGATCAGGTGCTTGGCCCACAGGTACGCGGGCGAACGGCGCAGAACGAGGCCGACCTGGTTGACCACGCCCGCCGACTCGACCACGGCCGTCATCCGTTCGGCAAGCGCGAGGTCGAAGGCCAGCGGCTTCTCACAGAAGATCGCCAGGTGCCGCGCGGCCGCCTTCTCGACCTGGCGCAGGTGTTCGCTGGTCCACGTGCACACATAGACGGCATCGCAGCTGTCGAGCACCTCGTCCTCGCCGGCCATAGCGGTGTGACCCGATGCTGCCGCGAAGCCGGCGGCACGGTCGGGGTCAGGGTCGTAGACGCCAGCACGCTCCACAGGCGCGCCGCTGTGACGGAGGCTCTTCGAGTGGTACGTGGCGATGAGACCGGCCCCGAGGAATCCGACGCGCAGCTGTTGGCCCATCGCGGCGACCGTATCCGATCGATGTCGGCGCGGTGGATGTATCACCCGGATCCGCGGGCGACTCCCATGACGACACTGAACGACACTGACAAGAAGGAACCTTCGATGTACTCGAGGATCGTGGTGGGGACCGACGGCACCGACCGTTCGCTGATCGCCGTCGACCATGCGGCGCGCCTGGCCGCAGTGTTCGCTGCCGAGCTGCACGTCGTGGCGGCGGCCTCGCCGACGGCAGCGGTTGCCTGCGAGCCGTCGACGATGGCGGCGACCGTGGCGACGCTGTCGGATGCTTCGGCAAAGACCGCGGCGAAGATCGGCCACGACGCCGGGAAACGGCATGGCGTCCGGGTCGTCGAGCATCCGAGGGTCGGCGACCCCGCCTCGGTGCTGATGGCCGTGGCCGATGCGATCGACGCCGACCTGATCGTGGTCGGCAACAAGAGCATGACCGGACGGGTGCGCAAGTTCACCGGCTCGGTGCCCAGCCGCCTCGCTCATCAATCGCACCGACCGGTGCTGATCGTTCACACCGGCTGAAGGTCGCTCCATTCAACGACCCGGCCGGCCAGTGCCGCCGCCTCGTCGCGGTCGTGTGTCACCAGGATCGCGGTGGTCGCCGTGGCGCGCAGCACCTCGGCGAGCTCCGATGCAAGTCGGTCGTGCAGCTCGCGATCGAGCCCGGTCAGCGGCTCGTCGAGCAGCAGCACGGCAGGCCGCGGCGCGAGCGAGCGGGCGAGGGCGACGCGCTTCTTCTCGCCCCCGCTGAGCCGATCGATCCGACGCTCGCCGAACCCGGCGAGCCCGACGATCTCCAGCAGCTCGTCGACCCGCCGCCCCACCTGCGCCGGCGGCCACCTGTGCATCCGGGTGCCGAATGCGACGTTGCCGGTGACGTCGAGGTGCGGGAACAACTGCTCGTCCTGGAACATCATTCCGATGTTGCGCAGATGCGCTGGTCGGGTGGTGATGTCGTTCCCGTCCAGCGACACCGTGCCCGACCGGGGCAGCAGCAACCCGGCGATGACGCGCAGCAGGGTGCTCTTGCCTGCACCGGACGGGCCGAGCACGGCGACCACTTCGCCGTCGTCGACCCGGAGTGACAGGCGGTCGAGTACGAGCCGGTCCCCGAACTGCACGTCGACATCTCGGACTTCAAGCATCGTCGGCCGCAAGCCGTCGACTACTGCCGGACGCCATCACGATCACAGTCGTCAGGATCAGGAGGATTGTCGCGAGCGCGAACGCCTGAGCGCGAGGGAGCGCACCTGCCCGGCCCACGAGGCGACCGATCGCGATCGGCAGGGTCTCATTGCCCGAACGGCTGAGGACGGTGGTGGCACCGAACTCACCCAGCGAGATGGCTGCCGAGAAACCGGTGGCGGCGATCAGCGGCAGGCGAAGCGCCCGTGCATCGACTTGCCACCACGCCCGGATCGGGGTCGCCCCCAACGTGGCGGCCGCGGCGCGAAGGTCGCTCGGGATGGCGCGCAGCACGGCCAGCAGGACGCGCACGACGAACGGCACCGCAACGAGCGCGTGACCGAGAGGCACGAGCCACCACCTGGCGCGCCAGTCGAACGGGGGAGTGTCGAACGTGATCAACATGCCGAGGCCGATCGTGACCGCGGATGTGCCCAGGGGCAACATGAGCCCCGCATCGAGCAGCGTGCCGAGCCTGGGCGAGGCGTTGATCGCCGCGGCGGCCAGGAAGCCGATCGTCGTGGCAACGAGCGCGGCCACGACGGCAAACCGCAACGACGCGCCGATCGCCGAGACAGGATCCACACCGAGGCCGGCTCCGGGTCGAACGTCGTTGCTGCCGAGCTTCGTCCATGCTGACAGCGACCAACGGCCGCCGACGTCGAACGAGCGGCTGACCAACGCGACGAGCGGGGCTCCGACGCCGATGCCCACGCCGGCAACACAACACACGACCATCGCCCTCTCGCCGCGTTGCCGCGGACGCCGTGGCGCGGTTGCGCCGCCGAGCTCGATGGCGGCGCGGCGTTGCCGGCGCGCGCTCCACACGATCACCACGGCGAGCAGCGCGAGTTGCAGCGCCGACAGGGCGGCGGCTCCACTCACATCACCCAGCTGCGTTGCCCGGCGGGCGATCTCGACCTCGAGCGTCGGGTGCGTCGGCCCGCCCAACAGCTTGGCGACGCCGAACGACGTGAAGCTGAACAGGAAGGTCACGGCGGCGGCCGACCACATCGCCGGTCGCAACAACGGCATCATCACCAACCGCGCAGCGCGCCACGGCGACGCCCCCAAGGTCCGCGCCGCGCCGACGAGGTCATGAGGGATCACGGCGATCATCGAGCCCACCAGCCGTACGACGACGGCCACGTTGAAGAACACGTGGGCGACGATCATCGCCTGCGCCGTGTTGTGCCACGAGGCCGGCAGCAACGCCAGGAACGCTGCTCCGACCACGACCGTCGGCAGCACGAATGGAACGGTCGTCGCGGCCATCAGGATTCGGCGCCCACGAAAGCTGTAGCGGGCCAACACGTATGCCGGCAGCATCCCGACGAGCAACGTCAGGATCGTGCTGACAACGGCCTGCCACATGGTGAACCAGACGACGTCGCCGACATGACCGAGCAGCGACCCGCCGTCCGAACCCTGGTGCAAGGTCGTCCACAGCAGTGTCAGCACGGGCCACACGTAGAACCCGGAGATGAACACGACAGGCGCCGCGGCGAGCGCGATGCCGAACCACCGCGACGGGCGGTTCAGCGCAGCACGATGGTCGTCCACTCGTCCTGCCACTGTTGCCGGTTTGCGGCGATGTCGGCCGGGTCGACCGTGAACGGGTGGGATGCCACCGCCGAGTACTTGGTGAATTCCGCCGGCAGTGGTGTGTCCGTGCGCGCCGGGTACACGAACAGATTCAGTGGCAGCTCCGCCTGGAAGGGCCCGCTGATCAGGAAGTCGACGAGCCTGCGGGCCTCGGCCTCGTGTTTCGTGCCGCGCAGCACACCGGTGAACTCCACCTGCCTGAAGCACGTGGAGTCGACGACCGCCGTCGGGGCGTCGGTGCGCGGTGGGTCGGCGAAGATCACTTCCGCGGGTGGGCTGGACCCATAGCTGACGACCAACGGACGCGTCCCGGTCGACCCGGCGGCGCCGCTGAACTCGTCCTCGTATGCGGTGGTCCAGCTGTCGACGACCTCGACGCCGTTGGCTCGCAAGGCTTTCCAGTAGCGCTGCCAACCATCGGCGCCGGAGTGGGCGATGGTGGCCAACAGGAAGGCCAGCCCGGGCGAGGATGTCGATGGGTTCTCCACCACCAGAAGGTCCTTGTACTCCGGCTTGGCGAGATCGTCGAGGTCGCCGGGTGGCTTCAGGTCGTGGGACTTGAACCAACCGATGTCGTAGTTGACGCAGACGTCGCCGAAGTCGACCGGTGTCATCTCATGACCCGGCACCAGGGCGGTGAGGTCGGTGGAGATCGCATTCAGGTCGTTCGGCTCGTACTTGGTGAACACCTTGCCATCGAGCGCGGCCGACAGCAGCGTGTTGTCGACGCCCCACATCACGTCGCCTTCGGGGTTACCGGCCGTCAGGCGGGCCTTGGTCACCATCGTGCCGGCGTCGCCGGCTATCACGATCTTCACCGCGATCCCGGTGCTCTTGGTGAACGAGTCGAGCGCATCGTTGAGCGTCGTCTTCTCGGGCGGGAAGGAGTCGTAGGCGACCAGGGTGATCGCCGCGGGTGCGGTCGACGGGGGACCGTCCGAACCGCAACCGGCGGCGGCAGCGGCGAGTGCGACGACAGCGATGACCGCGAACGGGCGTTTCATGGGACCACCAGGGTGAGGATGCCGTCGGAGACGGCGACGTGAAGAAGACCGGTTGCCTCGTTGCTGATGCCGAGGGTGCTCCACGGCTCGAACTCGGCGCCGGTCAGCGGCCAGCGCGCCCCTGTGACCTCGATGCCCGCGCACGTACCGTGCAGGGAGAGCAGCGAGAAGGGGGAGCCGACGGCCAGATCCAGGTCGACCGAGCGATCGCGGTGCAGCACGTGGATGGCGGTGCCGTCGAGCAACAGCCGAACGCTGTCGAAGCGGGAGAGCGTCGGGTTGCCGAGTGCGGCGAGGGTGCCGAGGGCATGATCGAAGCGGTCTCCCGAGGCACCGCACACCAGCAGTTGGGTGGCGTCGGTGGCCGTGGCACGGGCCAGCGCGAGCTCTGTGTCCGTCGAGCCCTTGTCTTGCGGATGTTGATCGATCTCCAGCTCGTGCGCGTACGCCCACATCTTCCCGTGGGCCGAGATGCTGTCGAGATCACCGACGAGGATGGTCGGTCTCAAGCCGGCGGCGACGGCGTGGTCGAGCCCGCTATCAGCAGCAACGACGACGGCGGTGGGCGCGATCTCGGCGATGGCGCGCGACGACAGGGGCCCGCCGCCGATCACCACCACCACTTGCGACATCGCATCCCTCCGCTGGCATTACCCAGATCAGGTTCCGGTCGGTGGCGGCGCCCACCCTCTCAGCCCACCGATCCTGTGAGCTCCCCGTTTTCGGTTGCCAACAATCTAGCCGTGCGACGCTGGGTCTGCACGACGACGGTGGCCAACCCGGAGACCACCATCGCCATGCCGACGACCTGCACGGCGCGGATCGACTGGCTCAGGAAGACGGCCGACCAGACGACGGCGAGGGCCGGTTGTCCGACCTGCAGCATCGACATGATGCCGATCGGCACCTTGCGTTGCGCGTACACGATCAACCCGTGCGCGCCGACGCCCGTCAACACCGTGAGGATGACGATGAAACCCATCGAGTGAGCGTCGAACTTGCCGATGTCGCCGGAGATCAACACGACCGGCAAGGTCGTGAGCATCGCGATCGGCAGGGCCGACGCCATCAACGCCGCGATGCTGGTACGGCCGCGGAGTTGGCGGCTGGAGAGCATGTATCCGCACCACGCGGCGAGCGAGAGGACCGAGAGGCCATTGCCGTACCATGTCGCCGCTCCGTTGCGGGGGGCGGCGAACAACACCATCGCCAGACCGACGATGGAGATCACACCGAACAACGTGGAGCGGCGGTCGATCCTCTCGTGGAACAGCATGGCCCCGGCCGGTATCAGCAACAGCGGCGCGAGCGCGTTGATGAACTCCAAGTTGGCGACGCTCGTTCGGGTGGCCGATGTGTAGAAGAACAGGATGTTGACGCCGAGGACCATGCCGGTGGGGAGGGCCCGCCGCCATTCCTGAGCGCTGACGAACCGACCCTCCCTGATACGCAGCAGGATCGTCCAGACGGCACCCGACATCAGCATGCGCCAGAACGCGATCGTCGGCCCGGGTGCACCCGCCTTGCGCACGATCGTCGAGCTGGCGCTGAAGGTGACCACGACGGCGATCATCGCCACGATGCCCATCGGGTGGGCGTGTCGCACCGGACTGCGGGTTGCACTGCGGACGGTCGACGAATCGGCCGTCACTGCGGCTGCTGCCGGCGGATGTCGGGCTCGATGTAGATCGTGGTCGTCTTCGGCACAGCGGCGCGCAGGGCGAGCTCGGCCTGATCGATTGCATGGGCCAGGGCCTCGACCGACAGCGAGTGATCGAAATCGACCTTCGCGGCGAGCAGCAGGTTGTCGGGCCCGAGGTGCATGGTGCGCAGGTGGATGACCGAGATCACGTCGACCGACGTGGCGAGTGCCGACTGGATCTTCTCGAGGTCGCTGTCGCTGGCGGCCTCGCCGATCAGCAGTGGCTTCATCTCCCTGGCCAGCACCAGAGCGATGCCGACCAGCAGCAGACCGATGGCCACCGAGCCGACGGCATCCCATCGCGGGTTTCCGGTGGTCTCGGCGAGGACCAACCCGATCAGCGCGAAGCCGAGGCCGATCTCGGCGCCGACATCTTCGAGCAGCACCACCGGCAACTCGGGCGACTTGGAGGTGTGGATGAACGTGATCCAACTCATGCCCTCCGGACGCACGTGGTTCGACTCCTTGACGGCGGTCCGCAGCGAGTAGCTCTCGAGGGCGACGGCGATCAGCAGGATCACGAAGGCCACGGCCGCGTTCTTGACCTCGTGTGGGTGACGCAGCTTGTCGATCCCCTCGTACAGGGCGAAGAGACCGCCCATGCTGAACAGAACGAGCGCCACGACGAAGGCCCAGAAGTACCGTTCCGGCCCATAGCCGAACGGGTGGGCACTGTCTGCCGGCCGCTTGCCACGCTTCGATCCCAGCATGAGCAGTGCCTGGTTGCCCGTGTCGGCCAGCGAGTGGGCCGATTCCGCCAGCAGGCCCGCAGAACGTGTCAGCAGGAACCCGGTGAACTTGGCCAGTGCGATGCCGAGGTTGGCGAAGAACGCGGCGATGATTGCCTTCCGGCTGCCCTCTTCCATGGGTGCAAGGTTGGCATTGCCGCAGTCCGAACACAAAGGGGATCACTGCCATGGGTCAGCTGGATGGGCGCGTCGCGCTGGTGACAGGCGGCGGTCGAGGCATCGGTCGGGGCATCAGCGAACTGCTGGCCTCGGAGGGCGCGACGATCGCGGTCAACTATCGCCGCGACGCGACTGCTGCCGCCGAGACCGTTGCCGGGATCCGCGAGCGGGGCGGCGAGGCGTCGGCACATCAGGCGTCGGTAGACGACCCCGAAGCGTGCAGGCAGTTGGTCGACTCGGTCGTCGCCGAGTTCGGCGGCCTCGACATCCTCGTGTGCAACGCCGGCATCGCCTCGCGGGGCAACGCGGTCGCCGACACCGAACCTGCAGAGATGATGCGTGTCGTTGCCGCTCACGCGTTCGGCCCGCATCACCTGGCGCGCTTGGCGGTGCCGCACATGCGCGGCAGGGGGAGGGGAGACGTCGTGATGATCTCGTCGGTGGCAACCTCGAACATGTCGGCGAACGGCGCGCCGTACAACATGGGCAAGGCCGCGATGGAGGCGTTGGCGTTCACGCTGGCCAAAGAGGAGCGGGCCAACGGCATCCATGTCAACATCGTCGCCCCGGGTCTTGTCGAGACAGAGATGGGTGTGCGTCTGGCGCGTGCGTTCACCGGCGATCGCTCGCTCGAGGACCTGCGATCGCTCGACGCCGCCGCCCCGTTCGGTCGGGTGTGCCAGCCCCTCGATGTAGCCAACGTGGTCCTGTGGTTGTGCAGCGAAGGGGCCGCCTACATCACCGGCCAACGCATCGTTTGCAACGGCGGCGGGTAGCTGCCGGTTGCCGCCACATCGAGATCGTGGCGGTAGCGTTGTCGCCGTGAGTCCACTTGCCGCAGAGGCCGCACAGACCGAGATCGGTCAGATCATCATCGTCACACCCGAGGCATTGCAGGAGCTGGTGAAGCTCCGAGACACCGAGCCGGAGGGTCCTCTGCTCGGCCTTCGCCTCGAGATCGTCAGCAACCCTGGCGAAGACTTCAAGTACGACCTCAGCTTCGATGTCGTCACCAAGGCCGCGTTCAGCGATGAGGTTCGCACCCACACCCGTCCCGAGATCGGCAGCCTGAAGGTGATCATCGCCGCCGCGGCGATCGACCTGCTCGAAGGGTCGACGCTCGACCACACCGCGACGCAGGGCCTCGTCATCCGCAATCCCAACAAGCCGAAGGCCCCGTCGGTCGAGGGGCTCATCTCCAACGATGCGCTCAGCGCTGAGGTCGAGACGCTGATCAAGGTCGAGGTCAACCCGGCACTGGCCGCACACGGTGGTTTCGTGTCGTACGTCGGTCACGACGGCGAGGGCACTGCCTACCTGACGATGGGTGGCGGTTGTCACGGTTGCTCGATGAGCCGCATGACGATGTTGGATGGCGTTCAGACCATGCTGGTCGAACAGATCCCCGCGATCGAACGCGTCCGCGACCTCACCGACCACACGTCCGGCGAGAACCCGTACTACCACTGACCCTGGCGTCGACGAAGTCGACGATGGCGCGTTGCAGGAGGTGTCGGTCCTCGTCGAGTGAAGCGACATGACCGCTGTGACGAAGGTGCAGTCGCTCGACGTCCCCTGGCAACGCCGCGGCGATGACGTCGGCAGAGGCCGGATCGACGACGTCGTCGTCGGCACTCGTCACCAGCAAAACCGGCAGGTAGACCGCTGTGAGATCGATGGCGGCCACGCCCGTCGTCATGGCGATGAGCGATTCGATGGGCAGCCGTTCGTAGGCGATCTCACCCACGGCCGATGGGGCGACATCGATCCACTGCAGGCCGCGTTCCCTGCGCCACTCGAGTCCATCGAGCGCGTCGACATCGGGGGCGACCGGGTTGATGGCCACGACGCCGCGGCACCGTCCTTCGGCCGCGAGCTGCAATGCCAGATCACCCCCCATCGACTGGCCGACGACGATGTCGGCTTCCCAGTCGCGGGCCGCCTCGAGCCAATCGCTCCACGTGACACCGACGAGATCGGCCGGATCGGTGCCGTGCCCCGGCAGGGTCGGCGTCGTGTGCCCGGCGTCGATGCAAGCGGCCACGATCGGCCACATCGTCGCCCCGCTTCCGCCGAGCCCGTGCAGGCACAGCACACGAGTCATCGTGGGAGGGCGGCGGTGAGATCGCTCACCAGATCGGAGGTGTCCTCGAGACCGACCGAGATCCGCAGCAGGCCTTCGCTGACACCCATCGTCGATGCCTCGGCCGGCGTCAGGCTGGCGTGGGTCGACGTCGCCGGGTGGCACACCAGTGTTTCGGGGCCGCCGAGCGAGGTGGCCACGCGGGCGAGGCGTATCGAGTCGAGGAAGTGCTCGGCGGCGGTGCGGCCCCCGGCGAGCTCGACGGCCACGACCGTGCCACCGTGGCGCATCTGGCGCTTGGCGAGGTCGAACTGGGGATGCGACACGAGGCCCGGGTAGTGCACCACGGACACCGCCGGTTCGTCGGCCAACACCTCGGCGAGGTGCAATGCCGAGGCGGCCTGATGGGCGGTGCGCACCGCCAACGTGCGAATGCCACGGATGGCGTTGAGCGCGTCGTAGGGCGACGGCGTGGAGCCGTGCAGCACCGAGTACGCCCAGATGGCATCGATCAACTCCTGCTCGCCGGCGACGACCCCGAGTGTCGCGTCGTTGAGTCCGGCGATGCCCTTGGTGGCCGAGTGCAGTGACAGGTGCACACCGTGGGCGAGCGGCTGCTGACCGAGCGGTGTGGCGAAGGTCGAATCGACGACAATGATCGGCCCTCGCACAGCGCCCAACTCGTCGAGGTCGACGAGCTCGAGCCGCGGATTCGACGGGGTCTCGGCGAGGGCCAGCATCGTGCGCCCCGGCCGCAGTGCGGCGGTGAACGCGCCGGGTTCGGTGCCATCGACCAGCGTGACGTCGATGCCCATTCTCTGGCAGGGGCCCTGCAGGAACGCGAGCGTGCCCGCGTACAACTGCCGCTGGGCGACGATGTGGTCGCCGGTCGAGCACAACGCGAATATCACCGTGGCGATGGCGCCCATCCCCGAGGCGAATGCCAACGCATCGTCGGCCCCTTCGAGGGACGCGATCGCGTCCTCGAACGATCGAACGGTCGGGTTGGAATACCGGCTGTAGAACTCGCCGGCGCGCGTCGCAGTGGCCCGGCGGTTGGCGTCGACCAACCCATCGGATTCCCACGTCGTGCTGGCCCACAACGCCGGGGCGAGCGACCTGCGGCTGTGGGCGCGGCCGGCGGTGATGGCCCGCGTTGCCGGCTGGTGGCTGTCGCTCATCGATCCAACGCTACGTGGTTCGCCATGACCGTTCCTACCGACTTCGTCGCCCACCTCGCGTCGTCGACGACGTGCTCACCGGCCGCATGGAGGGCCCATCGACGAGACTGCGGACCGCAACCCCGGTGTGAACGCCGTTCAGAGCTCGCAGCGTTTGGCGACGGGGGAACCGTAGAGGGGGCCGCAGCCGTCAATCGCCGGGTGGCTGGTGGGCGGCAGGAGAAGCGCGGCGCGCTAGCCGGCGAGGGGTGCGGTGTGGTGGTGCAGGAGACCGTTGGACGAGACGGCGGTGTCGTGGAGGTAGGTGCGTTCGCCGTGGCGATCGGTGAAGGTGCCCCCGGCCTCCTCGACGATGACCATCACGGCCGCGAGGTCGTAGGGCGCCAGGCCGATGGCGTCGATGGCCAGGTCGATCGCTCCTTCGGCGACCAGCATGTGCTGCCAGAAGTCACCGAAGCCGCGGGCCCGGTACGCGGCCTGTTGGAGGGCGACGAGCTCGCCGGTGAGGCCCGCTTCGTCCCAACCTTTCGAGAAGGTCACGCAGACCTGGGCCTCGCCCAGTTCGGCAACCGTCGAGACGTGGCAGGCCCGGCCGTCGGCGAACGCGCCGAGCCCGCCGGCCGCCCACCACCTCCGGCCCAACGAGGGCGCCGAGACGACTCCGACCAACGGACCGCGGTCGACGTGAGTCAAGGCGATCAGCGTGGCCCAGACAGGGATGCCGCGTACGAAGTTTGAGGTGCCGTCGATCGGATCGATGATCCATCGCCAGGGTGATCCGCCGTCGCCGGCCGACCCGTGCTCCTCACCGAACAGTCCGTCGCCGGGCCGACGATCGAGGACAGCGTTCGAAATGGCCGACTCCGTCTCGCGGTCGGCCTGCGTAACCTCGGTGTGATTGGCCTTCCAATCCAGGCTGAACGAACGCTGCTGGTAGTACGGCAGGCTGATTGCGTCGGCAAGATCGGCCAGCTCGAGGGCGAAGGCAAGGTCGGCGGCGAGGTCGCGATCGAGTTCGTCCGACGTGGCCGCGCTCATCGGGGAAACTCGGGGCGGCGTTTCTCGCGCAGGGCCGTGAGGCCCTCCGCGGCATCGGGACCGAGGAAGTTGAGCATCTCGTACGCCAACGACGCCTCGAAGCCGGGCAGTGCCTGACGCAACCAGTGATTGAGGGCACGCTTGGTCAGCAGCGTGGCCTGGCGAGGACCCAACGCCAACTTCTCGGCGATCGCCAACGCCTCGGGCAAGACCTCGTCGGCGGGCAGTGCCTTCGACACCAGCCCGATCCGCTCGGCCTCGCGCCCGTCGAGGAAGTCACTCGTCAACAGGTAGTACTTGGCCTTGGCCATGCCGCACAACAGCGGCCAGATCGCCGCGGCGTGATCGCCGGCGGCGACACCGAGGCGGATGTGGCCATCGGTGAATCTGGTGTCCTGGTCGATGATCGAGATGTCGGCCATCAACGCGACGGCAAGACCGGCGCCGACCGCGACGCCGTTGATCGCGCTGATGATCGGCGTGTCGCATTCGATCATCGTGCGCACGATGTTGCCGCCCTCGCGCATGACGGACATGGTGCGCTCGTAGTTGCCGACCTGCTCGGCGATCCAGTCGAGATCGCCGCCGGCGCTGAACGCCTTGCCCTCGCCCGTGACGACGACAGCGCGAATCTCGGGACTGGCCTGGACGTCGGCGAAGATCGTCGACAGCTCGGCGTGCATCGCGCCATCGGTTGCGTTGAGCTTGCCCGGGTTCGACAGCGTGATCAGCATCACGCCGTGTTCGAGGTGTTCGATCCGAAGGCGCGTGTAGCGATCGAAGCGTTCGTTGGCCACGGCTAGGCAGTGTCGGCGATGTGCTGGCGGATAGAGGCTGCGATTCCCTCGGCGTCGAGGCCGAGCTGCGCCAGTATCCGGTCGGGTTTGCCCTGCGGGATGAACCGGCTCGGCAGGCCGAGCACCTTCACCGGTACGTTGGCGATGTCGTGCACCTGATCGGCGATCGTCATGCCGATGCCGCCGTCGCGGATGCCGTCCTCACATGTCACGACGAGGCGGTGCTCGGCAGCGTCGGTGATCATCGCCGGATCGAGCGGCGCACACGACCTGACATCCCACACCGTCGCGTCGATGCCCTCCCCGGCAAGCATCGCCGCAGCCTGGTTGGCTGCGGTGACCAGCTTGCCGATCGCGGCGATGCACACGGCTCCGTCGCCGGCGCGCAACCGGTGTGCGTGCAGACCGACGCCCACTTCATGCTCGCCGACCTGCGGCGCGGTGCCGTTGGGATATCGGATGGCCACCGGCCCGGCCTCCGCCAACTCCAGCGCGTCATGCAGCATCACCTGCAGCTCCTGGGCGCTCGACGGTGCCAGGACGCGCATGCCGGGAACCTTGGCGAGCAGCGCGAGGTCGTAGACACCGTGGTGGCTCGGGCCGTTGTCGCCGGTGACGCCGGCACGGTCGAGGCAGAACACGACCGGGAGACGATGGAGCGCGACGTCGTACACGATTTGATCCCACGCCCGGTTGAGGAACGTGCTGTAGATCGCGACGACCGGTCGCAGGCCACCCATCGCCATGCCGGCGGCGCCGGTGACCGCGTGCTGCTCGGCGATCCCGACGTCGAAGAAGCGGTCCGGGAACCGGTTCTGGAACGGGATCAACCCTGTCGGCCCGGCCATTGCCGCGGTGATCGCGACGACACGCGAATCGGCCTCGGCCTCCTTGATGATGCCTTCGGCAAACGCCTGGGTGTATCCCGACGGGATCGCCGGCGGTGGCCCGATGGCCGGATCGAAGACCGGCGCATCGTGGAGGTGCTTCTCGTCGTCATCCTCCGCCGGCGAATAGCCGCGGCCCTTCTGCGTGACGACGTGGACGAGGATCGGCCCCTCGGCGGACAGCTCGATCGCATTGAGGAATGTGCGCTCGAGCTCCTCGACATCGTGACCGTCGATGGGGCCGACATAGCGAACACCGAGCGCTTCGAAGAAAGACGGCGGCTGCAGGAACTCGCGCACCGCGGCCTTGAACGCGTCGACACCCTTCTCGGCCTGCGGACCGACGTAGGGCAACTCGCGGAGGAACTGTTCGAGCTTGCGTTGTCGCTTGACGTACACCGGGTTGAGGCGGATGTTGGTCAGGCTGTGCGACAGCCGGTCGGTGATGCGCGCCGGCAGGCTGGGGTGGTCGGCCATCGCCCGATCGAGCGGGGTCGGGCCGGCCGTGAGATTGGAGATCGTCGGCGCGTAGCTGCGGCCGTTGTCGTTGAGGACGATGATGACTCTCTGGCCGGAATGGCCGATGTTGTTCAGTGCCTCGTACGCCATTCCGCCCGTCATCGAACCATCGCCGATGACGGCGACGATGTGCCGGTGCTTGTCGGTGCCCGCCTCGCGCGCCACCGACATGCCGTAGGCGTACGAAAGGATGGTGGAGGCGTGGCTGTTCTCGACGAAGTCGTGCACGCTCTCCTCGCGGCTGAGGTACCCGGAGAGGCCACCAGCCTGACGAAGTTGGTCGAACCGGTTCTGGCGACCGGTGACGATCTTGTGGATGTAGCCCTGGTGTCCCGTGTCCCACAGGATCGCGTCGGTCGGCGAGTCGAACACTCGGTGAAGCGCGAGGGTCAATTCGACGGCCCCGAGGTTGGAACCCAGGTGTCCTCCGGTCTCGGCGACCGCCTGCACCACGAAGTCACGTATTTCCCCTGCCAGGTCTTCGAGCTCGGCGTAACTGAGGCCCCGCAGGTCTTCAGGTTTACGGATCTCGTGCAGCGACATGACGGAGACGAACGTTACTGCTCGTCATGCGACCGCCGGTATTCAGCTCGCACAATCCGAAGGGTCTGCCGCGCAGTGGGTGGCGTAGTCTCGAGACGGAGGTCAAGGTGGTAGTCGACATCGTCGGGCGAATCCTGCAACGCGCCCAACTGTTGCGATGGTTGGCCGCCGCCATCAACGGTCAGCCGGTTGTCGTCGTGCTCGATGGGCCCCCGGGTGTGGGGAAATCCACCCTCGTCGACTGGCTCGTCGCCGAAGCGGAAGGGCGCGGCACCTCGCACCGGGTCGTCTCCGTTCCGGAGAACGGCGACATCACGCCGGAGGTCCAACTCGGCGCCGGCAGCATCGACGAACAGCTCAACGGCGGACCGCCGCACTTGTTGGTCGTCGATGACGCGCAGTGGCTCGATGAGACCGGCCGGCATCACGTCGAGCACCTTGCGTTTCGGCTGGGCACGGCATCGCTCACCGGTCAGACGGCGCGGATGTTCCTGCTGTTGGTCGTGCGCGACGAGGCCACCTCGTCGCCGGTCGTCGGTCGCCTGATCGACGAGCCGATCACCCGTCGTCTCACCCTCACGCCGCTCGACGACCGTGAGGCGCGCGAGCTCGCTCGGCGAATCTCGCCGGCGCTCACCGATCAGCGGACCATCGCTCGGCTCGTCGAGCTCAGCGGCGGCAATCCATTGACGCTCGGCGCGCTCGCGGATGCGATCGCGCTCGGCGAGGTCCTCCCGTCGCCGGCCTCGACCACCGGCACCATCCCCGTGGAGGTCGCCTGGCGGGCGCGTCTGGCCACGCTCTCGGAGGATGCGCTGCGTACCGCGGTCATCATCGCCCTGCTCGATCCGATGACTCTGCATCACGGCCCGGGCAGCTGCGATCCTCTGGCCGGCGAGCAGCAGTCCGTCGACGAGCTCGTTGCGATCGGAGCCGTGCGGCGTGCCGCAGGGAGTGCCGGCTTCACCCATCCCCTGCTACGAACCACGGCCTTGGACCTGGCCACCGACGATGTCATCGTGGAGGTTGCGGCGTCGTTGCTCGACAGCCTGGAGACTACGGATGGCGCAGCCAGCGCGGCGACACTCGTGCGCCTATCGGCTGCGGCCAAGCGGTCGGGCACCGACCATCACCGGACGCTGGTCCTGACAGCCTTCGACGAGGCCATCGCACGGAGCTCGTGGTCGGCTGCGGGCGATCTCGCCGAACACCTGGTCGGCACGGCGATCGATCTCCCCGATCGTGCGTATTGGCTGGAGCGCCTCGGCAAGGCTCGCTTCAACGAGCTCGATCGCGACGAAGCGACCGCGAGCCTGCTCGAAGCTGCCGATGCATACGCGTCCTACGCGGCCGGACTTGCCGACGACGCCACTGTCGCGGCGTGCCTCGGCGCACGCGCCGAATGCCTGTTGCTGGCGTTGCGGACCGACTTCACGCGAGGTGGTCCTCGACGACACACGGAGCTGGACGGGCTGGTCGCCGCGCTGATCGAGGACGTCGCCATCGACCGCATGTGGCGGGCCCGGGCGGCTGCCATCCTCGCCGAGGTGTCGTACGCCGCGCCGCTGCATGATCGACGCCAGATGTTGATCGACACCGCGTTGTCGCTGTCGGACGGCCTCGACGATCCGTTGACCGAGATGATGGTCAACATCGGAGGCGGCCTGCATCGAATGGCCATGCTCGACCTCGTCGGCGCAACCGATGCATTCAGTGCGGCGGAAGCCGCTTCGTTGCGTCAGCCCGATCCGTGGTGGCACGGCGGCATCCTCGCCCGACGCGCTGTGATCGAGTTGTCCGCCGGCCGGCCGATGGACACGGTGAGCAGTGCGACCGTCGCCATCGATCGCTCCGCCAAGGTCTCGAACTGGGCCGAGCACGGCATCGCGCTCGCCGTACGTGCCGTCGCCAACACCCGACTCGGACGGTTCGCCGATGCCGACAACGACACCGAGTCGACCATCCTCAGCGCACGACGCGCCGATTCCGGCGATCCGTTCGCGCTATGCCTTCCCGCTGCGATGTGGCGGCGTGCGGTCAGGGGCGACGAGCCAGGTGTCGCGGCCATCGTGGCCCTCGCCGAGCAGCATCGGATGGTCGTGCCCTTTGCCGAGTTCGTGGCCGCCACCGTGCTGCGCGGTGTCGACGCCGCGCTCGAGGAGTTGCGGCCACGGTGGAGGCCGCCGAGGCGCGGCATCGAGGCCCGCAACATCGGCTTTCACAGTGCCCAGTTCGACGCGGCCATCCTTGCCGGCGACCTCGAAGTCGTCGACGCACTGTTCACCGCGTTCGAGGATGCTCACGAGCGAGGCGTGAGGGCCAGCTTCGACTGGCCTCTCGGGATCGCTCTGCTGATGGCCACCGGCGCGATCGAGCTCGGCGACGACTCCGCAGACAGGTGGATCCAGTCGGCCGAGCAATCGGCGGCCGTCGCCGGGTCGGTGCTCGAGCAGTCGCTGCTGCGGGTGCAGCGCGCCAGGCATGCGTTCATGAGCGGCGCCGGCGGCCAGGCGGAACTCGATCAATCGCGGGCTGCCCTCGAGATGCTCGACGGCCTCGGTGCGCCGTTGCTGGCCCGGCTCCACCGCGAACGGCTGACATCGGTCGCAGGTCGCATCGGCATGCCGTCGGGTCGGGTCCGCACGGTGATGTTCACCGACATCGTCGACTCGACGCGCTTGATGGCCAGCGCCGGAAACGCCGCGTGGGCGGTCATCCTCGGCGAGCACCACCGCATCGTGCGATCGATCGTCGGGATGCATCGCGGCTCGATCATGACGTCGACCGGCGATGGCTTCTCGTCGTGGTTCGAACACCCGCACGACGCGGTCGACGCCGCGAACGCCCTTCACCGCGCCATCGAACACGCCTCGCTCGTCGTGGCCGGCGGGGCTGTCGGCGTACGCGTCGGATTGGCGAGCGGATCCGTCTTCGACCTCGGGGGTGATGCATCGGGGCTGGCTGTGGCGGAAGCGGCACGCGTCATGTCGACCGCCGCGGCCGGCGAAACACACATCTCCCGATCGGTGATCGATCACGGCCTCGACATCACGATCGGCAGATCGCTGGGGTTGCACTCGTTGAAAGGCCTGCCGGCGCCGATCGAGGTGTTCGCGCTGGCGTCTCAGGACGCCACGTAGCAGTATCACGATCAGCCCTTCACGACTCTGAGAAGTCGACCGTCATCCGAGAGGAGCCCAACCGTGGGCATCATGCCGTACCACCTCGAGAAAGGCCACTTTCTCCTCTTGCTCGAGGACACCTTGAACGAGGGCATCGAGGTGATCGTCGACGACGACTCGACCGTCACGTTCCCCGGTCTCGTCCGTCGCTACTCGATGCTCGAATACATGCGCGGTGTCGTCGCCCGGCCGTGCGATGTCGTCAACGGGGAATCCGAGGTCGGTAGTTCGTTGATGTGGCCGGGTTGGATGAGCGATTCCGCAGTGTCGTTCGGGGCGTTCCGGGCTGTCGCCCAGGAGTGGTTCGGCTATCGGATCCGCCACGACGGCACGCTCGACACCAAGCCGAACCCCAACAAGCCGACCGGCATGTGGGACGGCTATCAGGGCAACGTCGAAAGGATCATGGCCAACGTGTTCATCCGTGCGATCGAAGCGTCGTTGGGGATGGATCACGACGCACCGATTCCCACCGCCGCGCCGCAGCGCAGTTGGCCGCTGTACTTCTTCTTCAAGTGCCAGCAGCCGTTCTTCGAGGGTTGGGTCACGTGGCAGTGCCACAGCGTCAACCGTCGTGCTGCGGGGCAGGTCACCGTGATCTTCGCGACCCCCGGCCACAACCACCCGGTGTCGGACCATCCGATCCCCATCGACAACAACCACGACCACAAGGACGATTTCGTCCCGACGTTGCGCAACGACGGTGAGTTCATGGTCGAGCCGGTCAGCGCCCCTGCGGCCGACACCCTCGGCGAACCACATCAGGGCGTGTGGGTGGTGACACACCGCGATCACAGGAAGCTGAACGTCTTCGACACCTCCGTGCCGTCGAGCTACCTGGAATGGGGCCCGCCGCTGCTGCCGATCATCGCCCCCGAGAACTTCTGCGATGTCGTCACCGTTCAACCTGCAGCGCGCAGCGGCGGCATCGATGCAACCAAGCCGAGGTACGTAGCACCATGAAGACCGACGACGACAGACACGGCAACAACGACAAGCGCGACCACGACGACAAGCAGTTCGATCTCGCCGTCGCCCACAAGGCGGTGCTCATGGACACTCAAGGCGTGCTCGGGTCGTTCCTCGACGGCACGTTCTCGCGCGACGAGTCGATCGGTCCGTCCTACTGGAGCACCGATACGAGCGACTTCTTCGCCATACGTTGGAGGTTCGAAGGACGCCACACGGGGAAGATCCCCGGCTTCGGGCACACCGACATCCCGCCGACGCAGAACATGGTGTCGGTGTCGGGCCTGACGTTGGTCGAGAACACATCGCCCGTCACGAGTGTCGGCGACGACCTCGAAAAGTTGCTGCGGACGGGCACGGTCGTGTTCCACCGGTTCATCGACTGGCTCGCCGTGTTCGCCCAGATCGGCGTGCTGCACCTCGGTCGGCCTATGTCGATCGGCGACATCCGGTTCGTGCCACCCCGTCGCGGCACCAGTCGGCAACCGGGGTACAACGACGAGCAGTAGGGCGACGCGGCCGGGTCTGGAACACTGAGTCGATGTTGACCCAGGAGATCGAGGGCCACGCCGGCCAACAGGCCATCGCGGCGATGCTCGCGTTCGGCACCGATGTGATGTTCACGTTGAACGGTGGTCACATCTGGCCGCTCTACGAGGCAGCGCGCGACCAAGGGATGCGCGTCGTCGACACGCGCCACGAGCAGACGGCGACGTTCGCTGCCGAGGGTTGGGCGAAGCTGACGCGCCGGCCGGGCCTCGCCGCGCTCACCGCCGGGCCGGGCATCACCAATGCCGTGTCGGCGATCACCTCGGCGCACTTCAACGGCACACCGCTGGTGGTGCTGGGCGGCAGAGCGCCGGAGATGCGATGGGGCTCCGGTTCGCTGCAGGAGATGGACCACGTTCCGGTGGTCGCATCCATCACCAAGTCGGCGGCGACGGTGCGCGAGGCCGCGCAGGCCGCGGCGATGGTCCGTGCCGCGGCGCGACTGGCGCTCACGCCGCACCGCGGCCCGACGTTCCTCGACTTCCCGCTCGACGTCTTCGGTCCATCGGCCGGTGCCTTCGATCTCGACGACGACAGCGTCGGTCGTGGCGCCGATCCCGACACCGACGCGATCGCCGCGCTGGCGACAGCGATCGCCACCGCCGAGCGGCCGGCATTCATCGTCGGCAGCGACGTCTACTGGGCCGGTGCGTGGCCCGAGCTGCGCGCAGTCGTGCAGGAACTGCGCGTGCCGTGCTTCCTCAACGGTCTCGGTCGCGGTGTGCTCCCTGCGGATCATGAGCTGGCCTTCCTGCGGACGCGAGGTGTGTTGAAGCAGCGAGCCGATCTCGTCGTGGTGGTCGGGACGCCGCTCGATTTCCGGCTCGGCTTCGGGCGCTTCGGCGAGGCACGGATCGCCCACGTCGTCGACGCCGACTCGCAGCGGGCACAGCACGTCGACGTCGCCACGGTCGCCGGAGACATCGGCGCGACCCTGCGGGCACTCGTCGGTTACGAGGGGCCACGAACCGATCATGAAGCGTGGATCCTCGAACTGCGCGCCGCTGAGTCGATCGGCCGGGCCGCGGATCGGCAACTGCTCGACGCCGCGGACTCGCCCATCCGACCGTCGCGCGTTTACGGGGAGCTGGGCAAGCGCCTCGCACGCGACGCCGTGGTCATCTGCGACGGTGGCGACTTCGCCTCGTACGCCGGCAAGTTCGTCGAGGTGTTCGAGCCCGGCTGCTGGCTCGACACCGGGCCGTACGGTTGCCTGGGCAACGGGGCCGGCTACGCGATCGCAGCCCGGGTCGCCCGACCTTCGAGCCAGATCGTGTTGATGCTCGGCGACGGTGCCGCCGGCTTCAGCCTGATGGACGTCGACTCGATGGTCCGCCACGACCTCCCGGTCGTGATGATCGTCGGCAACAACGGCATGTGGGGCCTCGAGAAGCACCCGATGCAGATGATCTATGGATGGGACGTCGCCTGCGATCTACAACCAGGATGCCGCTACGACGACGTCGTCAGGGCGCTGGGCGGCGCCGGCGAAATGGTCACCGATCCCGAGCAGATCGGCCCGGCGTTGGACCGAGCCTTCGCCTCCGGTGTGCCGTACCTGGTGAACATCCTCACCGACCCCACCGACATGTACCCGCGAACCTCGAACCTCGGCTAGGCGCACACGGTGCCGGGGGCAGGGAAGACCGAGCCTCCTGGGTCGACATCCATCAGGGTCGATTCGGTGTGGATGAAACCGTCGGCGACCATGGCGGCCTCGGTGACAGGAGTGTCCGGGTTCAGCAACACGAACGATTGCACGGCCTTTTCGATCGTCGAGCGTTCTTGCGTGCACGCTGCGGCATTGCCGCTGTCGACGTCGTTCTTGGCCACCCTGGCCTGCGTCGCAGGATTGCAGGCCGTCAAGGCGCCGATGGCGACCATGACGACGCAGCTCGATGACCAGCGTCCGATTCTCATACCTGTCCATCGGCAGGTCCGGGGCCTTCGATGAGCGAAGTTTTCGGCCCACGGACGGAAGGTCGCGCGGGTGGCCGCCACGGGGTTGTCGGTAGGCTCGCCTGATAGTCGCCGGGATGATTTGGAGCAACGATGGCCGAGCATGATGTAGTCGAGTCCGACGTCCTCGAACGGGTTCTCGGCGCCGCGATGCGTACCGGTGGTGAGTTCGCCGAAGTGTTCATCGAGGACAAGCGGTCGACCATGGCCGGGCTCGACGACGGACGTATCGAACAGGTCACCAGTGGTCGCGATCGCGGCGCCGGCATACGCGTCATCAAGGGCGATACGACGGGTTTCGCGCACACAGCCGACCTCAGCGAAGCGGGTTTGCGGGCCGCCGCCGACGCGGCCGCCGCGGCGGCAAGTCAGGGCAACGGCGCGGAGAACATCGTCGCCCTCACCCGTCAGGCCGACCATCGCGTCAGCCCCGTGCAGCGATTCGCAGACGAGGTGTCGAAGACCGAGAAGGTCGCACTGCTGCAGCGCGTCGACGAGGCCGCCCGGGCCAGCGGCGGCGCGATCGTGCAGGTCAGTGCGGGCTACGGCGACAGCCGCAAGCGGATCATGATCGCCAACACCCATGGCTTGCTGGCTTCCGACGAGCAGGCTCGCCAGTCGGTTCGAATCAGCGTCGTCGCCAACGGCGATGCCGGGATGCAGACCGGCTTCCAGAGCACAGGCCACACGTTCGGGTTCGAGATGTTCGACACCATCGATGTCGAGGAGCTGGCCCGAGACGCGGCCCGCCAGGCACTCGTCAAGCTCGGTGCGCGACCGGCGCCGAGCGGCACGATGCCTGTGGTCATCAAGCGCGGCAGCGGTGGCGTGCTCTTCCACGAGGCGTGCGGCCACGGGCTGGAGGCTGACCTCGTCGCCAAGGGTGGCAGCGTGTACCGCGGCAAGCAGGGCGAGCTGGTCGCCTCGCCATTGGTGACGCTGGTCGACGACGGCACGATGAGTGGCGAGTGGGGTGCGATCGGCATCGACGACGAGGGCCATCCCAGCCAGTACAACGTGTTGATCGAGAATGGCGTGCTCACCGACTACATGTGGGACTACCTGCGGGCCCGCAACGAGGGTCGCAAGCAGTCGGGCAACGGCCGTCGCCAGAGCTACATGCACCTGCCGATGGTCCGCATGACCAACACGTTCGTGCTGAACGGCGCCGAGGATCCTGACGACATCGTTCGAGACACCGAGCACGGTGTGTACGTCGCCAAGCTCGGTGGCGGCAGTGTCAACACAGCCACTGGCGACTTCGTGTTCGGGATGACCGAGGCCTACCTGATCGAGAACGGCGAGATCACCGAGCCGTTGCGTGAAGGCAACCTGATGGGCAACGGCCCCCAGGTGCTCCGCGACATCGATCTGCTGGGCAACGACTTCGCGATGGGCAACCCGGGCACATGCGGCAAGGATGGCCAGGGCGTGCCGGTCGGCGACGGTCAGCCGACGTTGCGGGTGAAGGCACTGACGATCGGCGGCACGGCAGCATGAGCACCGGCACCGGCACCGGTACCAGGACTGGCGAGCTGCAGGCCATCGCCGATCGGGTCGTGGCGATGGCGCAGCCGGGCGAGCACATCGAGGCATTCGTGTCGCGCGACGCCGAGACCGACATCCGCGTGTACGAAGGTGCGGTCGAACACTTCGTCGCCGCGCAGACCGAAGGCGTCGGCATCCGCGTCATCCGCGATGGCCGAACCGGGTTTGCCTATACCGGAGTGCTCGACGAGTCGGCCGTCGCCGAGGTCCTGGCCGAGGCCCGCGACAACGTGCAGTTCGGGACGCCCGACGAATGGGCCGGCCTCGCAGAGCTCGACGGTGTCGAGGTGATCGAGCAGGACCTGTGGAGCGAGGCGCTCGCCGAGTACTCCACCGAGGGCAAGATCGAGTTGGCGAAACAGCTCGAGCGACTGACGCTCGCGGTCGATTCCCGCGTACGCGTCGACGACGCCAACTACGCCGACGTCGCGTCCGAGTCCGCGGTCGCCACCACGACAGGCATTCGCCGCACCGGCCGCGAGAACGGCTGCTACGTCGTGGTCAGCACGCTGGCCGACGATGGCGACGAGACGCAGACAGGGTTCGGTTTCAGCGTCGGCCGCTCGCCGATCGAGTTCGATCTGGCCAAGGCCGCCAAGGAGGCGAGCGACCGGGCCACGGGTCTGCTCGGCGCGACGAAGCCTACGACGAGACGCACCACCGTGGTGCTCGATCCGTACGTCACTGCCAGTTTCCTGGGCATCATCTCCAGCACGCTCAACGGCGAGAGCGTCGCCAAGGGTCGCAGCCTGTTCAAGGATCGGCTCGGCGAGAGCGTCGCCAACTCCATCGTCACACTCGTCGACGATCCCACCAATCCCAAGGCGTACACAGCGACCGATCTCGATGGCGAAGGCCTCGCGGCGCGGCGCAACGTACTGATCGACGGGGGGGTGCTGAAGCAATTCGTGCACTCGTCGTACTCGGCTCGCCGGGTCGGCACGAAGAGCACCGGCAACGCCGTGCGCGGTGGGTTCAAGGGAACCCCTGGCGTCGGTTGCCTGGCCTTGCAACTGCTGCCGGGCCACCGCGACCAGACGTCGCTCATCGCCGACATCGACGATGGCGTGCTGATCCAATCGGTCAGCGGTCTGCACTCCGGAGTCAACGCGATCAGTGGCGACTTCTCCGCCGGCGCTTCGGGCCTCAGCATCACCAACGGTCAGCTCGGCGGCCCCATCCGTGAGTTCACGATCGCCTCCACGTTGCAACGGATGCTGCACGACGTCGTCGAGATCGGCAACGACGTCGATTGGCTGCCGATGCGCGCGGCCGGCGTGACCCTCGTCATCCGCGACGTGACGATGAGCGGTTCGTAAGCGCTCCAGCCGCCGACCGTCATGCCGCAGGATGGCGGCGGAGGGTCTCCGACAACGGTCGGCAGCGCAGGCCGTACGACGCGGCCAACGACGAGTCAAGGACAACGCGACCCGGACGGATCGTGCCCGACAACGCCAACGATCCGATCGTGAGCCCGCGCGGGTCGTAGCCCATCCACTCGGCGAACGTCGCGGCCAGGTCGGCGCGGCTGACCGCCTCGGGGCCGGCGACGTTCAGCGGTCCGCGGATCTCCGGTCTGGCGGCGAGTGAACTGAGCGCCGCGGCAACGTCGGCGGCGTGGGCCGGGCAGCGGTACTCGTCGGTGTAGAACCGCATCGCCAGCTTGCCGGTGATCGCCAGTTCGACGTCGCTCTGAATCGTGGCGACGCGCCGCGTGCCGTACAGCAACGAGGTGCGCACCACGACTGCGCCGGGACACTCGGCCAGCACGGCGCGCTCGGCCTCGTACTTCATCACCCCGTAGTCGGTGATCGGGAATGGCGGGTCGTACTCGCGGTACGGCTCGGCGCGTCCGGCGAAGATCGCGTCGCTGCTGACGTGCACGAGGCGGGCTCCGCAGACGGTGGCGGCCTCGGCGATGTTGCGGCTGCCTTCCACGATCGTTCGTCGGTCGCCCTTCCGGTACGCGAGGTGCACGATCGCCGTCGGCCGCCAGCTGAGCACCTCTTCGATCACTCGCTCGCGGAGACGGATGTCGATCATCGACGACGGTGGCGCGAACAGCTCCCAGTCCTCTGCTTCCGAAGCGATCCCCAGGTGGTGGCCGAGGAACCCCGTCCCGCCCGTGATCAGCAGGAATCGCCGCCGCCGAGGTGTCCAACGCACACGGCGAGCCTACGGGGTACTGTTGCCGCTCGTGCCAGCTCCGTCCGCCGCTGCCGTGGCGCGACACCCCCATCTCGCCTCGGCACTGCCGACGGGATGGGTGCGAGTCGACATGCACAGCCACACGATGTGGAGCGGTGATTCGACGACGACGCCCGACGAGATCGCCGCCGCTGTCGAGGACTCGGGCATCGATGTGTTGTGCATCACCGATCACAACGCCATCAAGGGTGCGATCGATCTGGTCGGCCGGCTGTCGTGTCGCGTCGTGGTCGGTGAAGAGTTGCGCACGCATGCGGGGGAGATCATCGGGTTGTTCCTGACCGACAGGATTCCGGTCGGCACACATGCAGACGCGGCAGCCCGCGAGATCCGTGCGCAAGGTGGGATCGTGTACATCCCGCATCCATACGATCCGATGCGCCGCAACATCGCCGAGGGGACGCTCGAATCGTTGATCGACGAGGGTCTCGTCGATGCCATCGAGGTGATCAACGCCAAGACGTCGTTGCGAAGCCTCAACGAGCGTGCCGCGTCGATCGCCTCGGCCCGCGAACTGGCCGCCGGGGCCGGCAGCGACGCCCACGTTCCCGACGCCGTCGGCGCGGCGTACGTGGAGATGCCCGAGTTCGACGGGCCACTCGATTTCCTGGCGAAGCTGCGCCTCGGCCGGCCGGTCGGGCATCACTGGGATGACGCGCGGCCGTGGTCGTCGCGAGTCGTTCCCGGTACGACCGTCGAGTAGAACTACGCCCCGTGCCGATCATCCATGCGATCATCCTCGGGCTCGTCCAGGGGCTGTCCGAGTTCCTCCCGATCTCGTCGAGTGGGCACCTGCTGTTGGTGCCGTGGCTGTTCAACTGGCACGACTTCGACAACACATCGATCGAGAAGGCGTTCGACGTCGCGCTGCACCTCGGCACGCTCGCCGCGGTCGTCGGCTACTTCCGCAGCGATCTCGTCGTGTACGTCCGCGAAGGCGTACGACTGGTGGCGCACCGCGAACGCCCGACGAACCCCGAGGGTCGCCTGGCGTGGCTGTTGGTGTTGTCCTGCGTGCCCGCCGCAATCGCCGGCGCGCTGTTCGAATCGACCGTCGACGACAAGCTCGGCACGCCCGGCTTGATCGCTGCCTCGTTGATCGTGTTCGGCGTGCTGCTGGCGGTGGCTGATCGGCGCTCGGGATCACGAACGCTCCTCGATTTCGACCTCGACGCCGCGGTGAAGATCGGTGCCGCCCAGGTCCTGGCGTTGAACCCGGGCACGTCACGGTCGGGCATCACCATGACCGCCGCCCGGTTCCTCGGATTCACACGCGATGCCGCAGCCCGGGCGAGCTTCCTGATGGCAATCCCCGTGACGGCGGGCGCCGTCGCCTACAAGCTGTTGAAGCTGGCCAAGGACGGCGTACCCGACGGGCTCGGGGTGCCGATGATCATCGGCATCATCACCGCCGGCATATCCGGATGGGCTGCCGTCTGGGGCACCCTGCGGCTCATCCGCACACGCAGCTTCATGCCGTTCGTGATCTACCGCTGCACCCTCGGTGTCGTGGTGTTGGTCATCCTCGCCGCCGGCTGGCGCTGAAGGCGGCAGCTACGGCGGGGGAGCGAGGGCCAGGACGACCGCGTCGGCCAGCAGCGCAGTTGCCATGGCCGGGGCGGCGTCGGACGGAACGGCGACCATCAACTCGCTCTCGCCGACGTCGGCGACCACGCCGGCCGCAACCAACTGATCGCCCGAGAAAACCGCGAGGTGATCCCCGGGGGCGAAGTGCGCGACGGAGGCGACCACGGCGAAGGCCACCCAACCGTCGGGTACGAGCGCCGCCGACCCGTCGGCAACGACATCGGAGTTGGTCACGATCTCGCCCGGCCCCAGGTGCTGGCGGGCGACATCGCCAGTGGGCGCATCGTGCAGTGCGTCGAGGGGAACCATGGCAACCGGCACCTCACGCCGTGCCGCGGCGATCGGGTCGCCCGGCTCGATGGCGGTCGTTGCGATCCACACCGCCTGCTGCCGGCCCCACGATCGACGGCTGGCGTCGACGCCGGCGAGGGCCTGCGAGGCGCTGAGCCCGATCACTGCCGCAGCGACGGCAATGGCCAACCAATAGGCCCACGGGTGGCGGGCAACCATCAGCCGCACCCAGGCGAGCTGGTGCATCGGACCTCCCTCGACACATCGAACCGACGATCAGGGGGAAGCCAAGCGCCGACTGTATCGGCGCGCCTGGCGCGATCAGTCGCCGCTCGAGCTCGTCTTGGCGGGGGCCGATGACGGGGTGGCCGGGGTGGCCGACGAGGATCCGGAGTCGCTCGACGATGACGTGCCCGTCGACGAGGAGGATGATGACGAGGAGGATGCGGAGGACGCTGCTGCGGATGAATCGGCCGATGCCGGTGTGGTCGACGACGACTTCGACTTGCCGCCGCGGCTGTCGGTCTTGTAGAAGCCGCCACCCTTGAACGTCACGCCCACCGGCGTGAAAACCTTCTTGACCTGCATGGTCTTACCCGTGGCCGGGTGCGAGGCATGGGTGAGGGCATCGTCGGTGAAGGCTTGCTGCACTTCGATGGTCTCGCCGGTGTCGACGAACTTGTAGACGTATGTAGGCATGTCGGCTCCGCCATTTGTGCGTTAGCAGTCGAACTGATCGACTGCTAATGCTAGCGGGGTCGGCCTGCGCCGTAACATCCCCGTGATGCAGGTTCGTACAGCCGTCATCCCCGCCGCGGGTCTCGGCACCCGGTTCCTCCCGGCGACGAAGGCTGTTCCGAAGGAGTTGCTGCCCATCATCGATACGCCGGCGCTGCAGCTGATCATCGATGAGGCGGTCGGGGCCGGCATCGACCACATCGTGATCGTCACCAATCGCAGCAAGCCGGCGATCGAGGCGTACTTCGAGTCCTCCGACGAGGTGGTGACGAAGTTGCGATCGACCGACCGGCACACGATGGCCGACCGGATCGAGTCGATCGGCCGCGACGTGCGAGTCTCCTTCGCCTATCAGGACACGCCGCTGGGACTCGGCCACGCCGTCGGTTGTGCCGCGGCCGCTGTCGGCGACGAGCCGTTCGCGGTGATGTTGCCCGACGAGTTGATGGGCGACTCGTCGTTGCTCGACCAGATGTGCCGGCTGTGCGAATCCTCGGGTGGAAGTGTCGTCGGGCTGAAGCGAGTCGCCCGCGACAAGGTGTCGGCGTACGGTGTCATCGAGCCCTCCACGGAGCTCGACGCGAAAGGTGTTGTCGGCATCCGCACGATGGTCGAGAAGCCGCATGCCGACGACGCGCCGAGCGACCTCATCATCATCGGTCGGTACGTGTTGACACCCGATGTGTTCGCCGAGATCGACCGCCTGAAACCGGGCGCCGGAGGCGAGATCCAACTCACCGACGCACTCCGTGTGCAGGCCGCGGGCGGCCCGTTCCACGGTGTGCTGTCCGACGTGCGCCGGTACGACACCGGCACACCGCTCGGGTGGTTGACCGCGGTCGTCGACATCGCCCTCGACGACCCGGCGATCGGTGAGGCCTTCGGCGACTACCTGCGGTCCCGCATCAACTGAGCCGTCGGAACCTGCCCGGGTAGTCCAGCAGGATGCCGTGCTCGTCGACCTCGAATTCGATCGCCTGATCGGCCTGGCCGTCGCGGTCGGCATGCTCGAGGCTCCAGCGGTGGGTGTCGAGCCGGGTGTAGCGGTGTCTGACCGACCGCACGTCGAGTGTCTCGACATCGACCGTGACGATCGGCAACTCGGCGCTGTCGCCGACGTGCAGCGGGAGCCGCCTGATCGGCAATGAGTTGGTCAACGGTGTGCACGCCAGATCGATGTCGTAGCAACCGTCGAGCTCGACGCGATGGGCGCCGTTCATCTCGCCCCATCTGGCCGTGCCATCGGTGGCCAGCCACAGGTCGGGATCCTCGAGGTCGCGGAACAACAGGAACTGTCGCACCTGCCACGAGGCGGACGGCCGCACGACGTACTGGACTCGCTCGCGGCCGACCTGCCCGCTGATCGTCCAGCCCTCGTTCTCCCACAGGAATTCGGTGACTTGCACGTCATCGCCGTCCCACGAGGCCCACCTCACCGTTTGGCCGCTGGCGGGCAGCGCGGTGTAGTTGCTCACCGCCGAAACGGTACCGTTCGTTCGGTGATCAGCGAACACGAGGCCCGCCAGTACGTGCTCGATCACTGCCCCGTCGGCGACGTCGTCGAGGTGTCTATTTCCGACGCGGTCGGCTCGGTTCTGGCAGAACCCGTCGTTGCCCGAGAGGACGTCCCGCCGTTCGCCAACTCGGCGGTCGACGGGTATGCGGTTCGTGCGGCCGACGTCGCTGCGGCGCCGGTACGGCTGCTCGTGATCGCCGAGGTGGCGGCCGGCTGGACGACCGAGCGAGTCGTCGGCGCCGGCGAGGCGATCCGCATCATGACCGGGGCACCGATGCCCGGTGGCGCCGATTCGTCGGTCATGGTCGAAGACACCGAGCGCGATGGCGACCACGTGTTGATCAACAAGCCGGCGTCGCCGGGCGAATCGGTGCGCGGAGTCGGCGAAGACGTGCATGCTGGCACCGAGTTGTTCGCCGCAGGCACCGAGGTTCGCCCCGCTGTCGCCGGCGTGCTGGCCAGCGTCAACGCCCGTCGGGTGCGGGTGTTCCGAACCCCGCGCGTGGCCGTACTGTCCACCGGCGACGAGTTGATCAGTGACGGCTCGGCGCTGCTGCCGGGGCAGATCAGGGAGAGCAACAAGTCGATGCTGCTGGCGCTCGTGGCCGAGGTCGGTTGCGAGGCGATCAACCTCGGTGTCGTCCGTGACGACGAGGCGACTCTCGAGGCGATGCTGCGCGAGGCAGCCGCTTCGTACGACGCCATCGTCACCAGCGGCGGCGTCAGCATGGGCGAATACGACGTCGTGAAGGCCGTGCTGTCGCGGATCGCCGACATGCGCTGGATGCAGATCGCCATCAAGCCTGCCAAGCCGTTGGCGTTCGGCCTGCTCTCGGCCGGCCGCAGCCGCACCCCCATCTTCGGCCTTCCCGGCAACCCGGTCAGTTCGATGGTCAGCTTCGAGCTGTTCGCCCGGCCCGCGCTGCGCCAGATGATGGGGCACTCGGCGTTGAACCGACTCCACGTGGTGGCTGTTGCCGACGAAGGCCTGCGGCGCCGGGCCGATGGCAAGACCCACTACATGAGGGTCTCCGGCGCGTTCGCCGGCGACGGCCGCTACCACATCAGCTCGGTCGGGGCGCAGGGCAGCCATCAGTTGGCCGCCACGTCGCTGGCCGACGCGATCGCGATCGTGCCCGACGGCGACGGCATCGAGCCGGGTGGCACCGTCGAGACGATGCTGCTCTCGATAGCCTGACTGGCATGGATCTGGTCGACCCGTTCGGGCGAACCATTCGTGACCTGCGCATCTCGGTCACCGACCGGTGCAACTTCCGGTGCACGTACTGCATGCCCGAAGAGGGAATGGTCTGGTTGCCGCGCAGTGAGGTGCTGACGTTCGAGGAGATCCATCGCCTGGCGCGCATCTTCGTCGAACGCTTCGAGGTCGATGGCCTTCGCCTCACCGGTGGCGAGCCCACCGTTCGGGCCCACCTCCCGGTGCTGGTCGAGAAGTTGTCGGCGCTCCGCGTACCTGCCAACTCGGTCTCGCCCCTCGCCGGCCAGGCGCCCGACATCGGTCTCACCACCAACGGCGCGACCTTCAGGCTCGTCGCCCACGAACTGCGCCGGGCCGGCCTCGACCGGGTCAACATCAGCCTCGACACGCTGCGCCGCGAGCGTTTCCTGGAGATGACACGACGCGACGAGCTCGTCCGGGTTCTCGACGGCATCGAAGCCGCCAAGGAGGCCGGGTTCGCTCCTGTCAAGATCAATGCCGTCGTGCAACGGGGAGTCAACGACGACGAGATCGTCGACCTCGCCCGGTTCGGTCGCGATCACGATGTCGAGGTCCGCTACATCGAGTTCATGCCGCTGGGCGCCGGCGGTCACTGGCTCACCGAAGAGGTCGTCACACAGGACGAGATCGTCGGCGCCATCCACGAGGTGTTCCCGCTCGAGCAGATGTCGGCTCGCGGCGCGGCTCCGGCCGATCGTTGGAGGTATCTCGACGGACATGGCACGGTCGGCGTGATCCCGTCGGTGTCTAAGCCGTTCTGTGGCGATTGCGATCGTGTGCGGGTGACCGCCGACGGCCAGTTCCGCACGTGCCTCTTCTCGACCACCGAGTTCGATTTTCGCAAGGTCATGCGCGACGGTGCCGACGACGACGCCATCGCCGCCGAGATCCAACGCGCCGTCGGCACCAAGTGGGCCGGTCACCAGATCAACCAGGTGTCGTTCGTGCGGCCGAAGCGGTCGATGAGCCAGATTGGCGGCTGATGGCCGAAAGGCCGGCCGGGTGATGGCTCGTTGGCCGGTTGCCGTCGCCACGGTCATCGCCGTCGGGACCGCGGCCATTGCGCATGCACTGCCCACCTCGATCGTCGACGGAGCCACGGCCAGCCGGCCTGCCGAGCGCCTGACGCCCCCCGGCCCACACCTCGGCGGCTGCCCGGTGTTCCCGAGCGGCAACGCGTGGAACCAGTCGATCGCCTCCGCGCCGCTCCACCCGCTCAGCGCTCAGATCATCGACCGCATCCAATCGGTCGGCGGCAAGTTCGTCCATCCCGACGTGGGAACCACGTTCGGGATCCCGTTCGTGGTCGTGCCGGCGTCTCAACAGCTTGTGCCGATCCGCTACGACGCGTACGGCGACGAGAGCGATCCTGGTCCCTTCCCCATTCCGCTCGATGCGCCGATCGAGGGCGGTGGTGGCGGTGGCGACAGCCATGTTTTGGCGCTGCAGCAAGGCACCTGTCAGCTGTACGAGCTGTTCGTCGGGCGACGCGAAGGCAGCGGCTGGGTGGCTGCCTCGGGCGCCAAGTTCGACCTGTTGACGGGTGCGCTGCGGCCGATCGGATGGACCAGCGCGGACGCAGCCGGCTTGCCCATCCTGCCGGGCCTGGTGCGATATGACGAGGTCGCCTCCGGCGTGGTGCAGCACGCCATCCGCGTCACGTTCTCGCAGACCCGGCGCGGTTTCGTGCTACCGGCCACCCACTTTGCGTCGAGCAACTCCGATCCGTCGCTGCCCGCCATGGGCATGCGCATGCGACTGCGCGCCGAGTTCGACATCAGCGGCCTCACCGGGCAAGCGCGCATCATCGCCACGGCGATGCAGCAATTCGGATTGATCGTCGCCGACAACGGCAGCAACTGGTTCTTCCAGGGCGCTCCCGACCCCGGATGGAACGACACGGACCTCGATCAGCTGAAGTCGATCCCCGGCACGGCGTTCGAAGTTGTCGACACCGGGCCGGTGCGAACGCAGTAGGTGTCGCCGCAGCACGTATCGCGTTCACTAGTGTGACGAACAGATGAGCGATCTCGCCTTCTCCCACCTCGATCCCATGGGACGGGCGCGCATGGTCGACGTCACCCCGAAAGACCCGACGCATCGTCGCGCCGTCGCCCGCTGCAAGGTCTTCATGGCCGCAGCGACCACCGCCGCCATCGCCAACCGCGAGGTCAACAAGGGTGACGTGCTCGCCGTCGCACGGGTCGCCGGCATCCAGGCCGCCAAGCGCACGAGCGACATGATCCCGCTGTGCCATCCGTTGCTCGTCGGGTCCGTGCACGTCAACTTCGAGATCGGCGACGATCACGTGGCCATCGAGACGCAGGTCGACACCGTCGATCGCACCGGCGTCGAGATGGAGGCCCTGCATGCCTGCGCCATCGCGGCCCTGACCATCTACGACATGTGCAAGTCGGCCGATCGCGGCATGGTGATCGGGGAGCTCGCACTCTGGGAGAAGACCGGCGGACGGTCCGGTAGCTATCGGCGGGCTGATAGCGTGTCGGCCAGTGTTACGAATGTAGTAGATTCGTAATGAAGCAGCGCCCCTTGTTATTCTCGGCTTCGTCGGCGTGCCAAGTCAGAAAGATCGTGAACGGATCGTGAACAGATGCCTAACAGAGGAATCGCGTAGCCGATGAGCAAGATCGTGCTCCTGGCAGTTCTCGCAGCGTGGGCCGCGGTTTTGATTCCGCCGCTCCTGCGGTCGAGAAGTGAGAACCGGCCCAACTCCTCGGTCACCGATTTCCGTCGCCAGCTCTCCACCTTGCAGCGCGCCGTGCCCACACGCACGATGGTGCCGATGCGCTCGATGGGGCGCCCGTTGGCAGCGTCGCCGTTGTCGCGACCGGCAGCGCAGGGCCGTCCCGGACAGATGCATCGCTCGGCTGCACCTGCAGTCGCCGGTCAACGGATGCACAACGTCACGCTCGACCGCACCAGCGGCCAGCACCGCCAGTCGCACCTGCACAAGGTCGGCCAGCGCGAACTGGTTCGCCGTCGTCGGGCCAACGTCTTCTTCATGCTCGTGCTCGTCACAGGTGTCTCTGCCTTCCTGGCGGCTACGACCAAGGCCAACTCCATGGTCTACGCGTTCGCGATCGCATTCATCTCGCTGTGCAGCTACTGCTACAAGTTGGTGCAGATCCGGTCGCTCGAGGCTCCCCGCGAGTCCGAGACCAACTGGTTCAACGCCGCCTGAATCGCCTCCCCTGAGAGGGCGGGGCCGGTATCCGACCGCACCGCTACACTCAGGGTCTCCAACGGGGGTGTAGCTCAGTTGGCAGAGCGCAACAATCGCACTGTTGAGGCCAGGGGTTCAATTCCCCTCACCTCCACCCGTTAGCAACCAGCCCCGTGTCCTGCCGGAGAGATTCGGCAGGACTCGGCAGTTTTCAGGCCGGTTGCGGGGCGGCGTTCAACCGGTCGACGAGGTCGTCGGGAACGGGCCACTCGACCCGCACGCGCTTCGGCGGGCTCGCCCCCTGATTGTCGAAGCTGAGTGTCGTGGCGACGAGGGTTGCCGGTGTCGCACACACCGGCCTGGAGCCTCCGAGCCGGTCGTCCCCGGGCACCAGCAACGTCAGGGTGCCCTCGTTGGTCGAGAGGGAAGGAACCGGCTTGTTCACATCGAAGGTCGCGCTCGGAATCGATGCCCCACCGGCCGGGTTTCCCTTGCAATGCAATTCGAACTGTGGTGATTGGATCTCGTTCGGCGATCGGTTCTCGGCGCGCACCGTCATGGTCAGCCATGGCCCGCCGTCGTCGGACCCGAGCACCGGCGCGGTGGCCGTGACGGTGAGGTCGCCGACGGCCGTGGCGAAACCGAATGTTGCCTGCGTGACGTTGCCCGCGTTCGGCTGAACCGTGTGGACAGGCGGTGGCGTAGTCGGCTGGTCGGATTCGCCCGACGATGAACACGACGAGACTGCTATCGCCGCGACGACACCAGCGATGCAACGATTTCTCGAGCGGCCCATCGCCGTGCACTGTACCCGGCACCGCGCTTCGGGTGCTGTCTCCCTGCCATGAGGAGAGCGTCGCCGGCCCGGGCCTGGTCCAGAGACCCGGCCGGCGAACATCGCCGCGTGCGAACTTCCGCACGAGAACTGGATGACAGGTAGCCGATCAGCGCTGCCGTCGATTACGTCATGGACCGAAAGCCTAGGCGCGTCGGACAGCCGCGGTTTCATCTGTCCTCGACAGCGGACAGAAGCAAAGGACAGAGCGCTGCTCACTATCCTGTTTTGTCATCGTGGCGGGCGCACGCAGCGGATGCTGGTTGCTGAACCGGCCGGCTCTTGCGCCGCCGACCGCAGGTGGAACGATGGCGGGTATGGCCATCGACTTCACCCTCTCACCCGAACTCGAGGAGATCCGGCTTCGGGTCAGGACGTTCGTCGACGATGTCGTGAAGCCGGGCGAGGCCCGAATCTCGGCGACACCCGAACAGATGGATCGCAAGGAATACCTGGCACTGCTCTTCGGCATGCGCCAGGCCGCCAAGGATGCCGGGCTGTGGCTGCCGCAGATGCCGAAAGCGTGGGGTGGCATGGGCCTCGGCCATGTCGAGCTGGCGATGGTCCAGGCCGAAGCGGCCAAGGCGTCGTACGGACCGTTCGTGCTGAACTGCCAGGCGCCCGACGAGGGCAACATGCACACCCTGCTGCACTGGGCGACTTCGCAGCAGAAGGAGAAGTACCTGCGGCCGTTGTGCGACGGCCACAAGATGAGCTGTTTCGCGATGACAGAGCCGGAGGTGGCCGGCAGCGACCCGACGCTGATTCGCACGACGGCCGTGCAGGACGGCGACGAATGGGTCATCAACGGCCACAAGTGGTTCATCTCCAACGCTCGTCGCGCTGCGTTCGCGATCCTGCTGGCGCGGACCGAGGACAATCCCGACCTACCGCAGGCCGCCAACACCGCCTTCATCGTCGACATCCCGTCGCCCGGATGGAACCGGGTGCGCGAGGTCGAGACCATGCACGGCGGGACCGGGCACAGCGAGATCGTGATCGAGGATCTTCGGGTGCCCGACGGCAACATGCTCGGCGGCCGCGGTCAAGGCCACCTGTTGGGTCAGTACCGGCTCGGACCGGCGCGGCTCGCGCACTGCATGCGATGGATCGCCCAGGCCGAGACGGCGCTCGACATGATGGTCGACCGCTCCCTGTACCGCTACTCGCACGGCTCGGTGCTCGCCGAGAAGCAAGGCATCCAGTGGATGATCGCCGACTCCACGATGGAGCTCTACCAGGCAAAGTTGATGGTGCTGCACGCGGCCTACCGGATCGATCAGGGCCTCGACTTCAAGTCGGAGGTGTCGATGGCGAAGCACTTCGTCGCCAACATGCTCGGTCGGGTCATCGATCGCTCGATCCAGGTCCACGGGGCCCTCGGCTACTCCACCGATACGCCGCTGGCGAGCATGTACCAACACGCCCGGTGGGCCCGCTTCGCCGACGGCGCCGACGAAGTCCACCAGATGCGCATCGCCCAGCGTACGATCGCCGCGTATCGCGACCATGGATCGACCCGAACAGCGACCGGAGACCTCCCCCTCTGAGACCCGAACTTTGTCGCCACCAACGTGCCCAGCGTGTTGGTGGCGACAAAGTTCGGTTTGCGCGGGTGGACTCGGTCAGCGATGCGTCAATGGCTGCGGTGAAGGCACTTCCCAATCGGCCGGCATCTTGGTGAAGTCGAAGAACGGCTCCTCGTCGTGGGCTGCGACCGCGTCCTCGATCTGGTCGTAGAAGCCGCGGCCGGTCTCCTCGGCGAACGTGATGTGCACCTCGTCGGCGTCGCCGGGTGTCGGCCGTTGCACGTACTCGGGGAACGTGGCTTCGGCGGCGTCACCCTCGGAGTAGCCGCGGGCGAACATCTGCTTCAGGATCCCGAAGCCGTCGTTGCGTACCAGTGTGCCACCGCGCGCCGAGCCGCCGAGCTCGCGCATGTGCGATTGGAACTTCTCGAGATCGTGGGTGTCGTAGGCGACGTGCTGGCAGGCGTGGTCGCCGTGCAGATCGACGAACTTGGTGACCTGCGACTTCTTCGCCCGGTCGATTCCCTCGATCAATGCGACCCCGAAATCGCCGTAGTCGATGCACCAGATCTTCATGCTGCTGTCGGGGTCGCCGGGCCGCACATCGTCGATGCGGTTGATCAGCGTGCCGCCTTCGACTTCGATGTGGAACCACGCCCAGCGCTCGATCGAGCCGGCGACGCAGGCGTATGTGATGTGATCGACCTTCTTGATGTACGACATGGCCCCATGAAACCAAACTGGACAATTGCGATCAAGCGTTGTTGTCAATCTGTGCAGCTTGCTGAATATGATTGATCAGAATGTACAGCCTTACGCGTTCGCGATTGATCAGGGGTGTGCACCTTGGATGATCGCCGGCCCGCCATCGACGCCCTCGACCGCCGGCTGATCGGGCGGCTCCGCAGCGCACCGCACTCGACGATCTCCGACCTGGCCCGAGAGCTCAACTGCGCGCGCGGCACGGTCCTGACCAGACTTCGTCGTCTCGAGGAACGCAGGGTGATCGTCGGCTATGGCCCTGACATCGACCCGGCCGCGGCGGGCCTCGGTGTGCTGGCCTTCACGACGCTCGCCATCTCGCAGGGCTCCCACGTTCGCGTGGTCGCCCATCTGCGATCGATCCCCGAGATCCTCGAGATCCACACGGTCACCGGTTCGGGCGATCTGCTGGTGCGGATCGTGGCGCGCAGCAACGATCACCTGCACGTGATCTTGCAGCGTGTCGTCTCATCCCCCGATGTCAATCGCACCGAGACACAGCTCGCTCTCAGCAGCACCACGCTGCGCACGACGGCCGACCTCGTGGCGGCCAACCTCGGCGCCGACGGCGGGTGATGCAACCTATTCGGTGATGTTGAAGACGGCGCGGAAGCGATCGAGGTTTTCGGTCGATGGACGCAGCGGGTCGTAGTCCGCCTCGGGATGCGGCTGCACGACGTCCCAGTGCTCCGCCATCATCCCTTCTGAGTCGAATCGCAGGAAGTCGGCAATCACGACAGCCGGCAGGAGTTTGTGAAGGATCACGAAGTCGCCGCTCGCGAACAACTGGATGGGGCGCCAGTCGCGTCGCCCGGGCCGCTTCCAGGCGACCTCGTGCAGGTAGTGCCGAAGCCCTTCGCGACCCTGCCCGATGCCGGGTGTGTGTTGGATGTAGTCCTGCGCCACGTACCGATCGACCAGCGACAGATCGTCGCCGTGCATGCAGTCGGTCATGAAGTGCAGCACCACCCGTTCGTTGTCGGTCAGGTCATTGCGACTGCGCGGATCCCAGGGATTGTCGAACATGGTCGGACAGTTTCCCAGAGCTACGGTGTCGCCACCGATCTGGAAAGGGAAGATGTGAGGGCTGCGGTCGCGACCGGTATCAACGAAGCTGAGCCGTTGTCGATGCTCGAGCTGCGCGACGACTGGCCGGATCCGATTGCGCCCGATGGGCACACGCTCGTTCGGTTGGGATCGACGTCGATCAACATGCACGATCTGTGGTCGATGAAGGGCGTCGGGGTGCGCGCCGATCAGTTCCCGATGGTGCTCGGGTGTGATGTCGCCGGCTGGGACCCGCAGGGCAACGAGGTGATCGTCACCGGCTCGTTCGGCAACCCCGATGCCGGTCACGGCGACGAGTCGTTCGACCCTCGTCGGGCCTTGGTGTCCGAACGCTTCCCGGGTTCATTCGCCGAGTACAGCATCGTGCCGCTGCGAAACCTCGTGGAGAAGCCGCCGTTCATGTCGATGATCGAGGCCGGCTGCATCACCGTTGCCTGGACCACCGCCTTTCGGATGCTGTTCACGCGCGGCCAGGCCGAGCCCGGCGAGACGGTGCTGATCCAGGGTGCCGGCGGCGGCGTGGCCACCGCGGCCGCCGCGCTGGCGCGGGCGGCCGGTCTGCGGGTGATCGTGAGCAGCCGGTCGGCAGAGAAACGCCGCCGGGCCCTCGAGTTGGGGGCACACGAGGCGATCGAAACCGGTGCTCGGCTCTCGGCCCCCGCCGACCTCGTCATCGAGACGGTCGGCGAGGCCACATGGAAGCACAGCCTGCGCAGCGTGCGACCCGGCGGCCGGATCCTGGTCTCGGGAGCAACGACCGGCAGCGAGCCCAGCGCCGATCTGGCCAGGCTCTTCTATCGCCAGATCTCGATCATCGGCGTCAGCGGTGCGACCCGCGTCGAGACCGAACAACTGCTGCACTTCATGGCGGCCACCGACCTCCACCCGATCATCGACTCCGTCTACCCGTTCGAACAGATCCATGCCGCGTTCGAACGAGCCCAGCAACCCGACCTCTACGGCAAGGTCATGATCCGAATGGGCGAACCATGAGTGTTCTGTTGCCATCCCTGGCGGGCGAGTTCGACGACCACGATGCTGCTCTGATCGTCGATGGCGTCGCTGTTTCGTGGGCCGAACTGTCGAGACGGGCGGGTGCTGTTGCCCGACGTCTTGCGGGCATGCCGGCCGTCGCCCTGCGGGCCACCCCGACGCTCGACACCGTCGTCGGTGTTGTCGCCGGATTGATGGCAGGCGTGCCTGTGGTGCCGATGCCCGCCGACGCCGGACCGATGGAGCGCGAGCACGTGCTGCGAGATTCCGGCGCCGCGGCAATGATCGGCGACCACGGTTGGACAGACGTCACGCTGCCCCGCGTGGCCGTGGACGGAGTAGCTGATTGGACGGGCGCCGAGCCGCCGTCCGACTCGCCGGCGTTGATCATGTACACCTCGGGCACCACGGGTCTGCCGAAGGGAGTGGTGTTGTCGCGCGGCGCGGTCGCCGCGGATCTCGACGGGCTGGCAGACGCGTGGCAGTGGACGCCCGCCGACACGTTGGTTCACGGATTGCCGCTGTTCCACGTGCACGGCCTGGTGCTGGGAGTGCTCGGCGCGTTGCGCGTCGGATCGCGCCTCGTCCACACCGGCAAGCCGACGCCGCAGGCGTACGCAGCGGCGGAGGGCACGATGTACTTCGGCGTGCCGACCGTGTGGTCACGAATCTGCGCCGAGCCCGAGATGGCATCCAGGCTGCGCGGTGCCCGCCTCGTCGTCTCCGGAAGCGCGCCGCTGCCGGTCGCGGTCTTCGAGCAGATGCAGGCACTGATCGGACAGGCGCCGGTCGAGCGCTACGGCATGACGGAGACGCTGATCACCGTCTCGACCCGCGCCGACGGCGAGCGGCGGCCGGGGTGGGTCGGCCTTCCGATCGACGGCGTCGAGAGCCGACTCGTCGACGAGGCCGGCGAGGTGATGCAGCATGACGGCACGACGATCGGCGAGCTACAGATCCGCGGCGCGACCATGTTCGACGAATACCTCAACCGACCCGACGCCACGACGATGTCGTTCGACGGCGACTGGTTCAAGACGGGTGACGCCGCTGTGATCGACGGTGGCGGCTTCCATCGCATCGTCGGCAGGCAGTCGATCGACATCATCAAGACCGGCGGGTTCAAGGTCGGCGCCGGAGAGGTCGAGGCGGCGCTGCTGACGCACCCTGATGTCGTCGAAGCAGCCGTCGTCGGTGTCAGTGATCCCGACCTCGGACAACGCATCGTGGCCTTCGTCGTGTGCGGCGACGTCGACGAATCGACCTTGATCGACCACGTCGCGGCTCTGCTCTCGGTGCACAAGCGGCCGCGGGAGGTCAGAGTGGTCGATGTCCTGCCGCGAAACGCAATGGGCAAGGTGCAGAAGACGCTCCTGACCTGATCAACCCCCGTGGAGTGCGGGGAGGCACCCAGGTGGGCGTGAAACACTCCACCAGGTTTGGGTCAGGCGAAGTGGGTGACGAGGTCGCCGATGCCTTCGACGGTGCTGGTCAAGACATCGCCGGGGTGGAGGAACCGCGGTGGCTTGCGGGCGTAGCCGACGCCTTCGGGCGTTCCGGTGAAGATGATGTCGCCGGGCATCAGCGGGCACAGCGCTGACAAGTACTCGATGAGGTACGGGATGTCGAAGATCAACATCGACGTGCGCGACGCCTGCAGGGTCTCGCCCTCGAGGGTGCTGTGGATGTCGAGGTCCTGCGGGTTGTCGAACTCGTCGAGCGTGACCAACCATGGACCCGTTGGACCGAACCCGTAGCGCGACTTGCCGAGGCTCCACTGCGGCGCCGGCCCCTTGCGCTGCAGCACCCGATCGCTGAGGTCCTGACCGATCGTGAAGCCGGCGATGTACGACATCGCATCCGCCGCCTCGATGTGGTGAGCGCGCCGGGCGATGGCCACGACGAGCTCGATCTCCCAGTCGGTGTCGACCGGCAGCTCGACCACATGCGATGGCCCGACGATGCAGCTCGGCCACTTGGTGAAGACGGTCGGCTCCTCGGGCACGCTGAAGATGCCCTCCTCGGCGTGGGCTCTGTAGTTGAGCCCGATCGCGAACACCTGTGGTGGCCGCGGCACCGGCGCCTGCAGCAGTGAGGCATCGACTGCGCCGGCGCCACTGGCACCGGCCGATCTGCCCCACTCGGCGAGTCCTTGCCAGTCGTCGAACATTCGCTGAGGGTCGGAGGAGAACCGGTTGTCGCTGCCGGCGGCGACATCGACGACGGCACCGTCGACAAAGGTGCTGAGCCGGCCGGCGAGGTTGAACAAGCGCATGGACGGAGAGCATATGCGTTGACGGTGAATCGCTCATCTGTCGACTATCCGGGGGGTCGCAGTACTGTCGCCGTCATGCGTGTCGGTGTCGATCTCCCATACTTTGCACATCCGGTCGAGATCCGCGACTACGTGCAGGCGGCGCAGGGCCTCGGCTACGCGCACATCGGTTTCTCGGAGCATGTGGTGTCGTCGAGCGCCTCGCCGTTCCCGCCCGGGCTGTCGTTCGACGAGCCGTGGCACGAGTCGTTCACGTTGCTGGCGTTCCTCGCTGCGATCACCGAGAGCATCGAGCTCAACACCGGCATGACGCTGCTGGCGCTGCGCCCTGCGGCCCTCGCTGCAAAGCAGGCGGCAGAGGTCGACCTGCTCAGCGGTGGCCGGTTGCGCCTTGGCGTCAGCGTGGGCTGGCAGCACCGCGAGCTCGAGGCGGTCGGTGTGGATCCGCTGACGCGCGGGGCGCGCATCGAGGAGCAGATCGAGGCGATGCGATTGTTGTGGACCGAGCCGCTCGTGACGTACCACGGCACGCACGTCGTGCTCGACCAAGTCGCACTGCACCCGCGGCCCGACCGGTCGATCCCGATCTGGATGGGTGGCGGCAACTTCGACACTGCCGGCATGCCCCGTCCGATCACGATCAATCGCGCCGCCCGTCTGGCCGATGGGTTCAAGATGATGGCGCCGCTCGGCATCGACCTCGATGCCGGCCTGCGGTTCGTCGATCGAATGCGCGCCGAGGTCGAGTCGGTAGGACGCGATGCGGCGTCGTTCGGTTTGGAGGGTCGACTCGTCACCCATGTGACCCCGCCCGATCAGTGGGCCGGCAACCTGCGGGCGATGCGCGATGCCGGCGTCTCGCACTTCGGCATCGCCAACCGGATCGTCGCCGGCACGGTGGCGGATCAGATCGACCTCATCACACGAGTTGCCGATGCGACCCGCGCCGATTGGGGCCCCCAATGAGAGCTGTCGCGGCCCAGCAGAAGCGGCGGCGCCTGTAGAGAACCAATTACATATTGTCTATCGACAGTCTTGTTTAGTGTGACTATTCTGACGCCACTATGAAGATCGAGTTTTTCAACACGATGAACTACTGGGGGCCGGATCACGGCGATTCGTGGCCGGCGCCGCCGCGGATCTGCGAGACCGAGTGGGTCAGCGCGACGATCGAGCACGGGTTGATCGAATGTGGGGCCGCGCTCGCCGCCGGCTTCGATTCGCTGAACTTCGCCGAACACCACTATTCGCCGAAGCAGTTGACACCGAACCCCATCATCTTCGCGGCGGTCGCGGGTCGGCGCTTCCCGATGGCACAGATCGGCGTCTTCGGCACCGACCTGCCACTGAACAACCCGGTCCGCATCGCCGAGGAGTACTCGATGCTCGACAACATCGTCGACGGTCGGCTGCGCATCGGAATGCTGCGCGGCACGCCCAACGAGTACCTCACATACGGGACCAACCCGTGGGAATCCCGCGAGCGCTACGAAGAGGGGATCCTGCTGCTGAAGGCGTGCTTCACCGAGCCCGAGCCCTTCGGTTGGGAAGGTCGCTTCTACCGGTTCCGCAACATCGCCGTGTGGCCGAGGCGGGTGCAGGACCCGCATCCGCCGATCCTCATCTCCGGAAACAGCAAGGACGGGGCGATCTTCGCGGGCAAGCACGGCCTCGATCTCGGGTTCTCGTACATGGCCGCAGAGAAGTGCGCCGAGCACGCCACGTTGTACCGCCAGGCGGCAAACGACGCCGGTTGGGATCCGACCCCTGACAACCTGCAATACCGCCACTTCATGTACGTCACCCCGACCGATGACGAGGCCGACGAGACGATGTCGAGGCTCGGCGTCGGGGGTTTGATGGCCCTGTTCAAGGGTGCCTCACCAGACCTGATGATGACGATGGCGCAGGTCGGCGCGGCGCTCGGCGGGGTGCCCAAGCACGTCAAGATCGATCCGTCGATGGCACCGTCGATGGTCATGGGCCCACCGCTGTACGGCAGTCCCGAGACCGTGCTGGCAAGGATCAAGGACATCCACGACGTGTTGGGTATGGGGCGGCTCGAGATCTCGCTCGGCACCATCAATCCGCTGCCGCACGAATCGACGATGTCGAGCCTGCAGCTGATCGGCGAAGAGGTCGTTCCGGTCGTCCACGAGATGGGCCTGGTGAAATCATGACCGACACAGCCGCTGCCACCGCCGACATCGGTGTTCCGGGCGCGGGCTTCGTCGAGGACTCGGTCGACGCCGCCGGGTTCACGGTGCGGTACTACACGGCGGGCGACGGGCCGGCGGTGCTCTACCTGCCGGGCGCCGGTGGCCCGAACTTCACGATCGCACTCGACCTCCTTGCTGCGCGGTTCCGCGTGATCATGGTCGAGTTGCCGGGTTGGGGTGCAGAGCCCAACGACGTCGCCGACTTCGACGGCCTCGCCGCCCAGGTCGCCGACGTCGCTACGGCGCTCGGCCTCGAACGATTTCATCTGATGGGCAGTTCGTTCGGCGGGGCCTGCGCACTGCACTTCGCCGCCCAGTACCCCGACAGGGTCGAGTCGATGGTGCTCGAAGGCCCGGCCAAGTTCCGCGAAGCCACCGCCCATCCGTCCACGCTTGCGCCGGAGGCGCTCGTCAAGGCCTTCAGGTCGCACCCCGAACGCCTACCGCACATGGCCCCGCCGGACCCCGAATTCATGGGGCGCGTCTGGCCGACGGTCGAGCGGTTGATGGGCGATGGATCAGACGACGGCCTCGCTGGACGGCTGTCCGATGTGCCGACACGCACCCTGATCCTGTTCGGCCGCGACGACGGGATCATCAATCCCATCAACGGTCGAACGATTCGTCGGGCACTGCGCAACTCGTCGCTGCAGTACGTCTACGACGCGGCACACGACATCCAATCGGATCGCCCCGAGGCGTTCGCCGATGTGGTCGGCGACTTCCTCGGGCGAGGCATGCAGTTCCTCATCAACGACGAGGACGGGCTCATCAATCCATAGTCACTACGGTTGCGCCGATGAGTTCCGGTCGCCGTCGAGAGCATGAGCCCTCGGCGGCGGACGTAGAAGCGGCAGCCCGCTTCACGGAGTTCGGTGAGCTCGACATGCCGCGCTTCCAGGTCGGGTTCCCGCCGCAGCATCTGCTGTTGGCGTTGCTCGGCGACTACTGGTCGTGTCGATCGGAGCCCCTGCCGTCTGCAGCGCTGGTCGACCTGCTCGCCGAGTTCGAGGTCAACCCGTCCGGTGCCCGCGCCGCGCTGAGCCGGCTGTCGATCCGTGGTCTGCTCGTCGGCACGAAGGACGGTCGCAACACGTTCTACCGAGTCGCCGACGGGTTCCGGAGCCTGCTTCCGTACGGGCCAATCCATACCCGCGCCTTCGCCAAGCCGGTGGCGGTCTGGGATGGCGTGTGGACGATGGTGGCGTTCACCGTGTCGGAGGATCAGCGCCGCCTGCGGCCGATGCTGCGCGGCCGCCTGCAGTCGCTCGGGTTCGCCCCGCTGTACGACGGGCTGTGGGTGTCACCCCATGCTCCCAACAAGGAACTCGAGATCGCCTTGGAGATCGCCCCGACCAAGTCGTGCACGGTGATGAGGGCCTCGGAGCTGCCACTCGCAACGCGGTTGTCGGTGGCTTCGGCGTGGAACCTCGACGAGTTGGGAGAGTCGTATTCCGAGTTCGTCCGCACGTTCCGCCCCGTGCTGCGGCGCCTCGAGGAGGGCCGGATCGGCGCGACCGAGGCGTTGGTCAGCAGGACGAGGGCCAACTATCGATGGTTCGTCTTCGCGGTCACCGACCCCGACCTGCCCGCCGCGCTGCTGCCGAAGCGCTGGCCGCGAGCCGAGGCCCACGATCTGTTCGCCAGCCTGGTCGATGGCCTGGAGTCGTTGGCGGTGCAGCGGGTCCGTGGGATCATCGCGCAGTACGACCCTGATCTGGCTGTACTCGTCACGTCGCGAAGTACGGCGGAAACTGCTTGACAGGATGACATCATTGTGACATCATAATGATGTCAACGAAAGGACAAGATGATGTCACCATTCTTCGGAAGCCCGCAGTTCATCGCAGCACTCCACGACGACCGGGTTCGACGGCTTCGCCAGCACAGCCGCACGCGGCGCGACGGCACCCGTGTCGAGTCCCGCCGCCGCGACCGCTGATGCAGGTCCAGCCAGTCATCAACGCGGTGCACGCCGCACTCAGCGGCCAGGGGTCATTGGCCGGCGGCGATGTCGCCGTCGAAGAGGCAATCGACCATCTGGTCGCCGCCCTGGGGCCTGCCATCCGCCAGGCGGCGATGGATCTTGCCGAACAGGCCGCTGTCGAGGTTCGCGCCCAACTGCCCGACCGCACTGTCGACCTCGTCCTGTCGGAGGGCGACCCGTCGCTGCGCATCGCCGAGTCCGCCGTCGCCCACGAGCCGGCTACATCGGAAGAGCTCGACGCCCGGATCACGCTTCGCGTGCCACCCTCGCTGAAGGGCCTGATCGAGGATGCCGCCGACACCGCCGGGGCATCCGTCAACAGCTGGGTGCTCGACGCCCTGTCCAAGCGGGCGCGCAAGCCGCCGAACGCACCCGGCTTTCGGATGACCCACAGCTTCGACCTGTGAAGAGACGACGATGAGCCGTAGCGAACGATGGGAAGTCGGCGAACGCCCGGCGCTCGACATCCGCGTCCCGGTGGGCGCCATCGAGATCTTCACCGGCGACGCAGGTGTCGTCCAGCTCACCATCGACTCCGGCGATGTCGACGAGTTCGAGATCTTCAAGACCGGCGATCGAATCTCGGTGCGCCATCCCTCACGTTGGGGACGCCGCGGCCGGAACAGTCGCCTCGTCGCTCATGTGCCGAGCGGCACCGACATCGAGGTCAACTCGACGTCGGGCGAAGTGCGCCTCGTCGGTCGACTCGGTGTGGTCCGCGTGCGCACCACGTCGGGCGACATCGAAGCGGGCGACGCCGACCGTCTCGATGTCGCCACGGCGACGGGCAGCATCTCGTGCGGCGATGTCGCTGGTGACGCCAGCGTCGCTTCGGTCTCGGCCGACTGCACGCTGCGCCGGATCGGCGGCAGGCTCGAGGCCACGCTGACCTCGGGCGATCTGCGCGTCGAGGCGTGCGACGGCGACGTCAGCGTCAACTCCACCAGTGGCGATGTTCGGGTGGCCCGATGCGGTGGGTCCGACATCGCCGTCCGTTCGGTCTCCGGCGATGTGCGCGTCGGCCTGCCCGGCGGGATCCGTGTCGAGGCGGCCATCGTCACCCTCAGCGGCCGCGCCGTACTGCCCGACCCGCTGCCCGACCCGCTGCCCGATAAGGCGTCGTCGGGCGAGGTCGTCGAACGGCGGCCGGTTCGATTGCAGCTGAAGACCATCTCCGGCGACATCCGCGTCGAACGCACCGACTGAGCGCCGCCGGCCGGGCTGCAGCAGCCCCCATAGACTGCTCCGACATGGATCGGCGTTGTATCGCTGCGGCGATCGTCATCGTGCTCGCCGGGCCGCTCGCCGGCCACGGCACCGATGCTGCATCCGTCATCGCTCCGGCGATCGGATCTCGGCAGGCCATCCGCGATGCGATGTTCTCGCCCGCAGCATCGTGCGACATGGTGACGACCCGAGCCCTGGCGTCGCGCCATCCGGCAACGAGGCAGTTCGTGATCGTCGCCTCCGACTCGTGGGCAGCGACCACGGCCACATTGCAGATCGTGGCGCGGTCGATCTCGGGCCAGTGGCTGTGCCAGCAGGCGCCGGTCGTGGCTCGGCTCGGCGCGAGCGGTTCCCGGGTCCTGGCAGATCGCCGATCGGGCGACGGAACGACGCCGGCGGGATCATTCCCGCTCGGCAGCGTGCAGGCGTGGGACGGCCAGCAGTTCCAGTTCTTCGGCAACCGCACCGACATCGGTGTCCGCGGTTCGTACCGTCAGGTGAGGAACGAGGATTGCTGGGGCGCCACGCCGCACACTCCGTCATACCAGCGACTGATCAATTCGCCGGGATGCGCTTCGCCCAGCGAGTGGCTCGCAGGCATCGGCGACGTCTACGGGCACGCCGCGGTGATCGGCGCAAACCTCGACCCGGTCTCCGGTGACGCGCCGGGCGAGCCGGCGCTCGCGGCCGCCATCTTCCTGCACCGCAACTCGTACTCGGCGTCAGGTTCGTCCAAACCGACCAGTGGTTGCGTCTCGCTGGGCGAGGACGACCTCGAGATGGCGTTGCGGCTCATCGATCCGGGCCTCGGCGTTCGATTCGCGATCGGCGAGCTGACCTGGTTGCGTGACGCGGCCTGATCTGTTCGGCGTCGGTCGTTCGAACCGACCCATCAGTCTGAACATCCCCACCGCGCCGGCGAAGAGGCCCACACCCGCGAGGCCCGAGGCGTGCCGCCCGCCGCCCACCGCCACCCAGACCGCGAAGAATGCGACCAGTGCAACGACCAGCGCGAGCGATGTGGCGCGCTGCTTGCCGAGCCGGTGGTAGAACGCCGAGATCAGCGCGGCAAGGAAGCCGGCGCAGGCAACGATGAAGACCGCTGCCAGCGCGGAGGTACCGTCGTCGTCGGCGTTGATCGCCGCTTCGCTCTGACGCAGGATCGCTCGCTCCTGCGGCGTCGCCTCGTGGATGCCGGTGATCGTGATCGTCTTGGTCGGCTGATGATCACCGACGGTCGGCGTGCCGGCGATCTGCTGCAACACGCTCCGGCCGGCTTCGACGAATCCGATCGAGGTGTAGTCGGTATCGAGCTGAGGGCTCTTCACGAGCACGAACATCAGCGTCGGCGCGTCTCCTGGCTTGCCACTGTCGTACACGCTGAGGGCACCGCGAACGTTGCCGACCTTCAGGCGTTCGACGGGCAAGCCGGCGAGTCGAGCGGCGCCCAGACCTCCGACGACCTGTGCGTAGAACGCGGGTGCCACGCGCACCACGCCGGCACCCTCGAAATCGCCGGCTGCTAACGCAATGAGGAACTCCTTCACGTGCTGCGGGGCGTTCTCGGGCGCGAGAGCGACGAGGATCTTGCCTTCCGACGTGTCGATCACGATGCGCGGATCGGTTTCGGGAGGTGTGTAGGCGCTGCACGGTGTGGCGAACATCAACAGGCCGAGACACGTCAGGCCGACCGCGGCCAGGGAGCGCCTCACAGGCGTCCGCTCACCGCGCGCAGCGAGGACGACAACGGCGAGCGGGCGGCCGGGTTGTGCAGCCGCCAGATCACGCCGTCGACGAAGAAGTGGTGGATCTGGATCCCGGCCAGCATGACAGCGGTGCTGAACACCAGCGGTTGGCCGAAGTGGGAGCCCAAGTGGGGGAGCATCCAGAACAAGGCGTACCCGCCGGCGATGTTGATCGCCATCCAACGCGACGATTCTGTCCAGACGTATCGCACCGAGGGTGTTCGCCTGTGCTCGCCGAGTCCTTCCTTCAGCTGCACGCTCCAGGCGATGAGGAGGTACTGCAGCGAGTGGAAGAACGGCACCATGTATGCGAATTGCCCGGCCGGGGTGGCGACGAACCACACGTATTGAGTGAAGGCCGGTAGCAGGATGATCAACGGAATCCGCAGCCCGGCGTTGGCGATCTTCCACATCAGCAGGGCGATCGTCGCGGCGAGCGCAATCCACATCAGCTTGGTCAGCAGCTGCGGCAACCACACCGGCACGCCCAACGTGGGGTACTGGACGCCGTAGAACGGATTGACGTGGCGGCCGACCTCGGCCCAAGCGTTCTCGACCAGGAAGGTGAGGAAGATGAACGATGTCAAGCAACGCCGCAGCCAGCCGTCGATGACGAATCCGGTCCTGCGGGCATAGACCAAGGTGATGCCCAGCGTCTGGCCCGAGAAGTGATACGGCGACCACAGCAGGTAGAGCTTGACGAACATCGGAGCCACGCCGTTGGGTGAGAGGTAGCAACTGATCACCGCCGCAGTCACCATCAGAGGCGTGACGTAACTGGTGAGCGGGTATTGCCCGATCGACGCTCGTGAGTGATAGAGCCGGTAGTTGGTCGAGGCGAAGTGGGGATAGTTGCAGACCCACACGAGCGTCGCGGCGATCGAGGCGACAGACGGCGAGGAGGCCAGCGCGGGACGGAAGCGGAAGGCCGCGTACAACAGCAGCGAAGCTCCGCCGATCACCAGGGCGTCGACCGGGGCGTTGACGAAATAGCGCTCGGTCGTCGGTGCCAGAGGCGGGCGCAGGCGCGTCGAGTCGTCGACTCCCGCTGCAGCCCCCACACTCATTCGCAGAATCCTGCCATACGACTCGATCTTTCGGCTCGAGTGTCAAGAAACTTGATCCATTCGGCCTATCGAATTGGGCGGGCTAACGTGACCGCACCACGCGACGAGGGGAAACTGATGCCGCTCAGCACCATGCAGGACTACCCATTGACGATGACGCCGATCCTGCAACACGGGCGCACGGTCCACGCCGGCAGCAAGGTCATCACCTTCACCGGCGACGGCTACGTCGAGGCGACGTTCGCCGAGGTCGCCGACCGCGCCGACCGGTTGGCGGCGGCTCTGACGCGCCTCGGCGTGCGGGCCGGTGACCGTGTCGGCACGTTCATGTGGAACAACCAGACACACCTCGAGGCGTACCTGGCGGTGCCGTGCATGGGCGCCGTACTGCACACGCTGAACGTTCGCCTGTTCCCCGATCAGCTCAGCTTCGTCATCAATCACGCCGAGGACCAGGTCATCATCGTCGATGCGTCCATCATCCCGCTGTTGGCCAAGGTCCGCGACCAGCTCACGACGGTCAAGCACATCATCGTCAAGGGCAGCGGCGACACGACGGGCCTCGGTGAGACGCTCGACTACGACACCCTGCTCGCAGCCGAGGAGCCGGGCTTCGAGTACCCCGACCTCGACGAACGCACGGGAATGGCAATGTGCTACACGAGCGGCACGACGGGCAATCCCAAGGGTGTGATGTACAGCCACCGCAGCACCTATCTGCACTCGCTGATGGTCACCTCGACGGCCAACATCGCCCTGGCCGAGAGCGACCGGATGCTCGTCATCGTGCCGATGTTCCACGCCAACGCGTGGGGAACCCCGTACGCGGCGTGGATGGTCGGCGCCGATCTGGTGTTCCCGCAGCAGTTCCTGCAGGCCGCGCCGCTCGCCAGGATCATCGAGGAGACCCGTCCGACACTGACCGGTGCGGTGCCGACAGTGCTCATCGATCTGTTGCGCAACGGCAGCGACGCCGACCTGTCTTCGCTGCGACTGGTGATGTGCGGCGGATCGGCCGTGCCACGGGCATTGATCGAGGGGTACTTCGAAACGTTCGATGTGCCGATCGTGCAGGGCTGGGGCATGACAGAGACCAGCCCGGTGTGCACCATCGGACATCCGCCCAAGGACATGGCCGGAGACGACGAGGTCACGTGGCGCACCCGCACCGGCCGCATCCTGCCGGGCGTCGAGTTGCGGATCACCGACGACAGCGGTGCGACGGTTCCCTGGGACGGTGAATCGCTGGGGGAGATCGAGGTTCGCGGCCCGTGGGTCACCGCCTCGTACTACCTGGTCGACGATCCCGACAGGTTCCACGACGGCTGGCTGCGCACCGGCGACGTCGCCTCGGTATCGGCCAACGGATACGTCATGATCAGTGATCGTGCCAAGGACGTGATCAAGTCCGGCGGCGAATGGGTGTCGTCGGTCGACCTCGAGAACACGTTGATGGGGCACCCCGACATCGCCGAGGCTGCGGTGATCGGCGTTCCCGACGATCGCTGGGGCGAGCGTCCGCTGGCCTGCGTGGTGCGCAGATCCGACTCCGACATCACCGCCGCCGATCTACGAGTCTGGCTGTCCGAGCGCACTGCCAAGTTCTGGCTTCCCGAGAGGTGGGCGTTCATCACCGAGGTGCCCAAGACCAGCGTCGGCAAGTTCGACAAGAAGGTGCTGCGAGCCCGGCACGCCGACGAGCAGATGCAGGTCGAGACCCTGTCCTAGCCGGCGCCCAACGCCGCGGCGAGCGGCTCGGACTCGCGGGCCCGTAGGTCGGCGTTGACACGTTGGCGTTCGAGCAGTTGCTCGAGCGTCTTCGTGGCCTGGGGAATCGGGTGCTCGGAGAAGAATCCCTGCACGTCGGCGACGAGATGCGGTGTCGTGAGCGTGGTGATCGATCCGACCATGCGCACGATGGTGTTGTTGGGGAACCGCTCCAGCAGGTCGGGCCACAGCTTGCGGACGATCGCCCACGACATCTCACCGTTCTGGCGGTTGGCGATACAGCGGTTCAGCAGGAACGGCGCATCCTGCGTCTTGACGTCGCCCGACAGCGCCAGGTCGATGGTGCGGCGGATCTGGGCCTCCTCGGGGAACTCGGCGAGCGCGAACATGTATCGCAGCCGAAGCTGTGGGGTGCCGGCCTCGCGGAACCGTTGGAGGTACTGGTCGTAGTCGGCGTCGGTGCCGATCGAGGCGACAGCCGCCGCCGCGGCTGCGGCCAGCTCGGGATCGGTCGACCCGTCGTCCAACATCGCCCGGCACCGGGCCTGGGCATCCGCATCGTTGCCCTGGATAGCGAGCACCGCGACCAACAGGCCACGTAGCTTCGATGTCAGATCCGACTCGTCGTCCTGCGGCGCCCATCCGAGGTCGGCGACGACCGGCCGAACGAGATCGGCGATCCGCTTCTGTAGCGCGGCGTACGCAGGCCCATCGACGAGGCGGCCGAGGCCGCGCAGTCCCACCGCGATCGCCTGCCACACCGCGAGGTCGCGGTCGCTCTGGAACCCCTCGACGAAGCTGAGGAACTCGGCGGCCGGCAGCCGACCGGTGATGACTGCGTTCCATCCATCGTCGACGAGGTTGTACCGATCGATGACCGTCAGGCTCGTCAGCGTTTCGCCGTTGATCCGGGCGCGCAGCGTGTCGTCGTAGGCGACACGCATGAAGCCGTGACCACCGGCGTTGACGACGACCGTCGCCTCGGATGACGGCAGGGTGACGCGGACCTGCGCCGCATCGAGCAGCAGCTTGGTCTGCTTGCCGTCGACTGCCAGATGGATCGGCACGACGAACACGGTGGGGTCATCGGTGTCGACATAGGCGAACCGCTGCTGGTTCAACACCAGTTCGTTCCCGTCGAGTCGCGCCGAGACCAGCGGGTAGCCGGGCTGCCAGATCCACGAATCCATCAAGGTCCGCACGGGCACGCTGGGATTGGCCCGCTCGATCGCGTCCCACAGATCGCCTGTCTCGGTGTTGCCGTAGGCGTGGGTCTCGAGGTAGAGGCTGATGCCCTGGCGGAAACCTTCGGCGCCGAGGTACTGCTCGAGCATCCGCAGCAGCGACCCACCCTTCTGGTACGTCAAGACGTCGAACATGCCGTCGCAATCGGCCGGCGCCTCGACCGGGAACTCGACCGAGCGCGTGCTGGCCAGCGAGTCGGTCTCGAACGCCGCGCTGCGTTCGAGGCTGAAGGTCGTCCAGCGTTGCCAGTCGGGCCTGAACGCATCGCAGCAGGCGATCTCCATGAACGTCGCGAACGCCTCGTTCAGCCAGATGCCGTTCCACCAACGCATGGTCACGAGGTCGCCGAACCACATGTGGGCCACCTCGTGGGCGACGACATCGGCGAGGTTCTGCAACTCGTACTGCGTCGCCGTCTTGGGGTCGGCCAGCAGCAGGCTCTCTCGGTAGGTGATACAACCGAGGTTCTCCATCGCCCCCGCGGCGAAGTCGGGCAGCGCCAGCATGTCGACCTTGTCGCTTGGGTAGGGGATGCCGTAGTACTTCTGGTACCAGCGCAGCGAGTAGGCGCCGATCTCGAGGGCGAAGCCGGTGAGGTGGCCCTTGCCCGGCACGTGCACGACGCGCAGCGGGATGCCATCGACATCGACCGGATCCGTGGCCTCGAGCGGGCCGACCACGAACGCGACCAGGTAGGTGCTCATGACCATCGTCGGCTTGAACACGACGACGTGCTTGCCGTCGTCGCGGATCGTCCTGCCGGTCTCGGGCCCGTTCGAGACCGCCAACAGATCCGGCTGGATCACGAGCGTGATCTCGAACACCGCCTTGAACTCCGGCTCGTCGAAGCACGGGAACGCACGGCGGCAATCGGTGGCCTGCATCTGGGTCGTGGCGATGACGCGCTGGTTGCCGTCGGCGTCGTTGAACGTGCTTCGGTACCAACCGCGCAGCTTGTCGTTGAGCGCGCCGGTGAACGTGATGTCGACGACCGACTCACCGGGTTCGACCGTGGCGCCGATGACGAGTCGCTCGGTGTCAGACTCCAGGTGGAAAGCGGCCGCTGCGCCGTCGACCGTGACCGAGACGATCTCCAGCTCGTCGGCGTTGAGCGCGAACGAACGGACCGCCTGCGAAACCGTCACGTCGATCGACACCGTCCCGGAGAACGTCGCGGTCTCGAGATCGGGCTCGAGCGCAAGACGGTAACGGCTTGGAACAACGGTGTGGGGAAGGCGGTAGGGATTGTCGCTCACGCATGGAGCGTATCCGCGGCGACTGTGCCCAGTAACCTGCACCGACGTGCCGGGAATTCGCTATGACGTCGTCGGGATCGGCAATGCGCTGGTCGATGTCATCGCACATTCCGACGATGCGTTCATCGGCAGACATGCCCTCGTGAAGGGGTCGATGACGCTGGTCGACACCGATCGGGCGTTGGAGATCTACGAGGCCTTGGGTGGCGCCATCGAGATGAGCGGCGGGTCCGCGGCCAACACGATGTGCGGAGTGGCATCGTTCGGGGGCGCCGCGGCGTACATCGGCAAGGTCAGCGACGACGAGCTCGGGCGTGTCTTCGGCCACGACTGCCGGGCGGTCGGCGTGCAGTTCCGGCCTGGCGCGCCTGCCGACGGCACGCCCACGGGCCGCTGCATCATCGTGGTCACCCCCGATGCGCAACGGACGATGAACACATACCTCGGCGTGTCATCGCTGCTGTGCCCGACCGACGTCGATCCCGACACGGTTGCTGCCGGCGAGGTGCTGTACATGGAGGGCTACCTCTACGACCGCGATGAGGCCAAGGATGCCTTCCGGTACGCGGCCCAGATCGCCCACGCCAACGATCGCCGGGTGTCGTTGACGCTCAGCGACTCGTTCTGCGTCGATCGCCATCGCACCGATTTCCGCAAGTTGGTGACCGACGAGGTCGACCTGCTGTTCGGCAACGAGACGGAACTGATGTCGCTGTACGAAGTCGAGACGATGGACGAGGCGGTGCACGCGGTCCGCGGTGACTGTTCGTTGGCCGTCGTCACCGTGGGCGCCGACGGCTGCCTGGTCGTCACGCCCGACGACGTGTTGCATGCACCGGCCCAACCGGTCGATCACGTGCTCGACACGACGGGCGCCGGCGACCTGTTCGCCGCCGGGTTCCTCTACGGCTACACGCGGCAGCGGTCGCTCGCGGATTGCGCCCGGTTCGGTGCGATTGCGGCGGCAGAAGTGATCTCGCACGTGGGTCCGCGGCCATTGGTGGAGTTGCGTACGCTCTTGCCATGAGCGAATTCCGCAGCGTGGCGAGCCGCTGGTTGGCCGCAGAACCCGATGCCGACATGCGTGCGGAGCTGGAGAACCTGATCGCCGGCGGCGACGACGAGCTCGCTGTGCGCTTCGACGGGCGGCTGCAGTTCGGCACCGCCGGCCTACGCGCCGCAGTGGGTGCGGGGCCGCAGCGGATGAATCGCCTGGTCGTGCAACAGGCAGCCGCCGGCCTGGTCGACCACCTGCTCGGCACCGAGCCCGATGCAGCGACACGCGGCGTGATCATCGGCTACGACGCCCGTCGCAAGAGCGACTTGTTCGCGCGCGATACGGCACGTGTCTGCGCGGCGCGTGGCGTGCGGGCGATGATCTTTCCGCACGTCGTGCCGACGCCATTGCTGGCGTGGAACATCGTCGGCGTCGGCGCTGCAGCGGGCGTCGTCGTCACCGCCTCGCACAACCCGCCGGCCGACAACGGCTACAAGGTGTTCACCTCCAAGGGCGCGCAGATCGTGTCGCCGGTCGATGCCGAGATTGCGGCATGCATCGACATGATCGATCCGTGCTCGGTGCCGCTGTCGGCCGACGACGATCCACTGATCGAATGGCTGGACGATTCCTACGTGCAGGCCTACCTCGCCGCCGTTCCCGCGGTCCGGCTCCGGCCCGACGTCGAGGGAGTGCCAGTCGCATACTCGGCGATGCACGGCGTCGGCGGTGAGGCGTTGGTGGCCGCATTCGATCGCGCCGGCTTTGCCACGCCGTTCGTCGTGGCCCAGCAGCAACAGCCCGACGGCACCTTCCCCACTGTCGCATTCCCCAACCCGGAGGAGCCGGGGGCGATGGACCTGCTGCTGGCTCGGGCCGCGTCGTGCGATGCGGCGGTCGCGCTGTGCAACGACCCCGACGCCGACCGATTGGGCGCAGCCATCCCCACGCCGGACGGTGGCTGGCGACGCCTGCTCGGTGACGAGATCGGTTGGCTGCTGGGCGACCACATCCTGCGGCACACGGCGGGCGACGATCGTCTCGTGATCACGACCCTCGTGTCGTCCTCGCTGCTCGCCAAGATGGCCGCCGAACACGGCGTGCGGTTCGCCGAGACCTACACCGGTTTCAAATGGATCGGTCACACCATTCTCACCCAACCCGACTCGCATTTCGTGTTCGGATACGAGCAGGCGCTCGGCTACCTCGTGTGCGGCCGGCCGCTCGACAAGGACGGCATCACCGCTGCTGTCCTGTTGGCCGAGGTTGCCGCGCTGGCCAGCGCCGAGGGCGTCACGCTGCAGGGTCGCCTCGACGCGATCGCCGCCCGCTTCGGCCGTCATGTGATGGCCGACATGTCGGTGAAGATGCCACCCGTCGACGGCAGTGCCGCCGTCGCCCGCCTGCGCGCCGACCCGCCGGCCGTGGTCGACGGCCGTGACGTCACCCACGTCGAGTGGTTCGACGAAGCCGGCCTGCTGCGACTGCAACTCGGCCCCGACCTCCGCTTGCAGCTGCGCCCCAGCGGCACCGAACCGAAGGTCAAGCTGTACGGCGAAGGGATCGACATCGACCCCGCCTCATACCTGCACGCCCTCGCCGCCCTCCTTTGATTCGCGATTCACGCGGAAGCGGGGGAGCCGAACTGGCGATCGCCGGCGTCGCCGAGGCCGGGGACGATGAAGGCCTGTTCGTTGAGGTGCTCGTCGACGGCGGCGGTGTAGATGGCCAGGTCGAGGCCGGCCCCCTTCAGCAGGGCGATGCCTTCGGGGGCGGCCAGCACGCAGACGACGATGATGGTGCCGGTGGCGCCACGGTCGAGCAGCAACTGGCACGTATGGGCGAGTGATCCGCCGGTGGCCAGCATCGGGTCCAGCACGATGCACTGCCGTCCGGCGATGTGCTCGGGCAACTTGTTGACGTACGGCTTCGGTTGGAACGTCTCCTCGTCGCGCGACACGCCGATGAAGCCGACGTCGGCATTGGGCAGCAACTCCTGCGCGGCATGCACGAATCCGAGGCCGGCCCGCAGCACCGGCACGACGACCGGTTGCGACGACAGGGTGCGGCCCGATGTCGCGACCAACGGCGTCGTCACGCGCACCTCGTGGGTCACCAGGCCGCGGGTGGCCTCGGCCAGCAGCAGGGTCCCGATGCGTTCGAGCTCCTGGCGGAACAGGGCGTTGGGCGTGTCCTTGTCGCGCACACGGGTGAGCGAGTCAGCGATCAGCGGGTGCTCGACGAGGTGGACGGCGACGGTCATGCCCCGAGTGTGCCAGATTCGGCGCGGGAGTTATTCAGCCCAGACGAACCTAGCTGAGGCCGACGCTCTGTTCGGCCCGAGCCAGTGCATATCGCGGCTTGACGATGCCGTTGATGATCCGCAGCCGCTCAGGAAACGGAGCAAATGCACTCTTCATTGCGTTGATCGTGAGCCATTCGAAATCGTCGAGGTTCCAGCCGAATCCGTCGGCAAGTTGCTTCATCTCGTAGGTCATCGATGTCGCGCTCATGAGCCGGTTGTCGGTGTTGACGGTGACGCGGAACCGCAGCCGACGCAGCATCCCGATCGGATGTTCGGCGATGGTTTTGCATACCCCGGTGCCGAGGTTGGATGTGGGGCACAGCTCCAACGGGATACGGCGATCGCGCACAAATGCCGACAGACGACCGAGCTCCTCCTCGCCCACGGCGCCAGTGATGTCGTCGACGATGCGCACCCCGTGGCCGAGTCGCTCGGCGCCGCAGAACTGCACGGCCTCCCAGATGCTCGGCAGCCCGAACGCCTCACCGGCGTGGATCGTGGTGTGGAAGTTCTCGCGTTGCACGTACTGGAACGCGTCGAGGTGGCGCGTGGGCGGGTAGCCGGCCTCGGCGC
>JBDTYA010000059.1:0-1858 GCA_040005915.1 Ilumatobacteraceae bacterium | reverse complement strand
GCACCTCGATGGCCCGAGCGACGGTGATGGGGCGCTCGAACTCGGCGTTGATGCTGAGCGAGTGGCCCGTGAACACGGGGACGCGGACGCACGTGCCGCTGACACGAAGCCCGGGGATGGCCAGGATCTTGCGACTCTCGTTGCGCAGCTTCTGCTCCTCGTCGGTCTCGAACGAACCGTCATCGACGTACTTGCCGGCGTACGGCAACACGTTGAACGCAATCGGGCGGGCGAACTTGTCGGGCATCGGAAACTGCACGGCGGCTCCGTCGTGAGTCAGCTCACGGGCACGGTCGACAACTTCGCGGGCCTGCTTGTCGAGCTCGTCGACGCCGGCGAGACCTGCACCGCTGACGGCTTGATATGTCGCCGCGATCAGTCGAACGAGACCCGCCTCGTCGTGCAGTGGCTTCAGCACAGGCATCGCCGCCATCGTCGTGCAGTTCGGGTTGGCGATGATCCGCTTGCGGGCGTTGGCGATCTCGCCAGGGTTGACCTCGCTGACGATCAACGGTACGTCGGGGTCCATCCGCCATGCCGACGAGTTGTCGATCACCATCGCTCCGCCGGCGGCGAACTTCGGCGCCAACTCGCGCGACGACGCTGCTCCCGAGGAGAACAGGGCGATGTCGAGCCCGTCGATATCGGCTGTTGCCGCGTCCTCGACGGTGATCTGGGTGCCCTTCCAATCGAGGGTGGTGCCGGCCGATCGGGCCGAGGCGAAGTAGCGGATCTGCGAGACCGGGAAGTTGCGCTCGGCCAAGAGCTGACGCATGACGGAACCGACCTGCCCGGTTGCACCGACGACACCAATTTTCATGGCCCAAAGGCTAACGCCGCGGCCCTGCCGGCGTCGGAGAATTACTGGCGGACCTTGGCGACCAGCCACCAGTGGCTCGCGTTCACGCCTTCGAACGATTGATCGCTCGTCCCAGCGATCGCGAAAGGACGACGCTTCGGTGATCGCACGATCTGCACATCACTGACCATCGCACCGACCACGGCCATCACCTCGGTCGGCGACAGGCGATTCGCCTGCCAGCCCAGTCGGGCCACGGTGCGGCGCTTCGAGAGTGCAGGTCCGAGCCGCGGTACTCGCCAGAGTGCCCGTACGACCTTCCCGGCCGGCCACAGCAACGCGTCGCTCGGTGTCCACGTGCGGTAGTTCAGCACCACGTGCCCACCGGGCCCGACGACGCGCACGGCCTCGGCGGTCAGCGCCAACGCATCGTCGTGATGGCAGTGCTGAAACGTGATGTAGCTGAACGCCATGTCGGCTGAGCGATCCGGGAGGGCGATGGTTCGACCGTCGGCAACGGGACTGGTCTGCAAACGATCCGGCCGACCGTACTGGGCGACCGTCTCGCGGCAACGCTCGAGGAACGCAGCGTCGAGATCGCAGGCGACCACACGGTCGAAGAGGCGCGTGAAGCTGGCCGTCATTCTTCCGATCCCCGAGCCGATCTCGACAAGCGTCTGCGAGGCGAGCGGCCCATCGCCCAGTCCGAACGCGGTCAGGTACGCGAGCGTTTCGTGGTTGCCGGTCTCGACGAACTCGGCCAGGTTGAGATCCCTGCCGGTCCGGTTGTTGAACACCCAGCCCGTCTCGCGCACGACTTCATCGGCCGACCGTTGCAACTCGCTCTTGGTGCCGGCAGCCTTCCACGGCACGTGATTTCTTCGCATCACGCGTCGGTCATTTCCGCTCCGGCAGCGGACCGGAGTATCCCTGGCCGGAGTCCAACCCGAATGCGGTGTGCAGGGCCCGTGCAGCGCGCTCGAGATCCTCGACCGCGGTGACCACGCTGATGCGGATGGTCGAGGTCGAGATCATCTCGATGTTGACCGACTCGTCGGC
>JBDTYA010000058.1:0-2939 GCA_040005915.1 Ilumatobacteraceae bacterium | reverse complement strand
CTCGGTGCCCCACGCCGCCAACGGTGACAACTCGAGGAAGGGCGATTCGACATCGAGCAACGCCTCGACACGCTCGCGGGCCATCAGTTTGTCGCGGCGACGGTGCCGTTCGACGTACTTCGGGCCCCCACCGCCGTTGACGATCGCCAACTGCTCGTCGTGCTGCCGAAGTTGGGCGAGCATGGCATCTCGGTTGGCGCGGAACGCGTCGCTGTCGGGCGACACCCGGTCGGGGACGATCGTCATCGAGCCCACCGCGGAGGTCGCTTCTCGGCGAATGCCGCCATTCCTTCTCGGCCCTCATCGCTGGTGAACAACGACTCGGACAGCTTTTGCAACTGGTCGATGGAGTGCGGCTCGCGCAACAGCCTCTTGGTCGCGGCGATCGCGGCCGGGCCGCCGAGCAGGATGTTGCGGGCGAGCTCGGTGACCGTCGTGGCGACATCGTCGGCAACGTGAGTGACCAGGCCCATGTCGAGCGCCCGGACGGCGTCGAAGATCTCGCCGGTCAGGTATGGGCCCGCCAACCTCGACCAACCACAGCGTTGCAGGACGGGAGCGGTGATGATCGCCGGCGCCACGCCGACGCGCACCTCGGTGAACGAGAACGTGATCGATGAGTGCACGACGATCAGGTCACACGCGGCCATCACCCCGATGCCGCCGGCGCGCACCGGGCCGGTGATCGCGGCAATGACGGGCGCCGCAGTCGAACCGAGCCGATGGATGGCGCGGACGAACGACGTCGAGTCGACGACGCCGGTCGAACGCTCCTTCAGATCCGCGCCCGCACAGAACACCGGTGGCGTGTGGCTCAGCACGATGACCCGCGCGTTGGTCTCTTCGGCGTTGTCGAGCGCGGCATGGAGATCAGCGAGCAACCGCTGCGACAGCGCATTGCGGTTGGTGGGGGAGTCGAGCGTGATCGTGGCGATCCCATCGACCGTTGCGACGTTGACGAGTTGCCCCACGAACGGGACTGTACCCCGCTAGGTCGTGATCTCCCGAAGAAACGCCTCGACGTCGGCGCGCACACGCGTCCGCCTCATCGGTGGTAGCGCCTTGACCACCTGCCAGCGATAGCTGGCCTTGCCGAGGCGCGGGTCGAAGACAGCGACGACGCCGCGATCCGTTGCGTTGCGGATCAATCGTCCCGTGGCCTGCGCCAGCAACATCGCGGCGCGCGGCAGATCGATCTCGCCGAACGCGGACGCACCCAGCAGCTCGCGTCGGGCGGTCAGCAACGGGTCATCGGGTCGAGGGAAGGGGATGCGATCGATCGTCACGAGCGACAGCGTTCGCCCGGGAATGTCGACGCCCTGGAAGAAGCCTGCGGTGGCGAAGAGGCAGGATGATTCGTCGTCGGTGAACGCCTTGACGAGCGCTGTCTTCGGGAGATCCCGCTGCGTCAGGACCTTCATGTCGACGCGTTCCTTCACGGCGGCCGCTGCTGCATCCATGGCCTTCCAACTGGTGAACAGCGCCAGGGTCCGCCCGCCTGCGGCAGTGATCAGCGCGGCCAATTCGTCGTGCACCGCCGCGGCGAACAGCGGTGACCGCGGGTCGGGCAGGTGCAGCGCACAGTAGAGCAATGCGTTGGTTCCATAGTCGAAAGGGCTGCCGACATCGATCTGCGAGTACGAGCCGTCGGGCAGCCCGACGCGATGGGCCAGCGTCGCCGGCAGTGTCGCACTGGTGAGGATGGCAGTTCGCTTCGCCCACACGCCCGCGGCAAGAACGGGTCCGACGTCGAGCGGAGCGATCTCCAGCCGAGGATGATCGGGGCTACCGGAGACGAACGCGACGTAGCCCTCGTGGGCGCCCAGCGCGATGTCGATCTGCTCCTGCACGCGCGTGGCCACCTGTTGGGCACGTAGCTTGCGCTGCTGTGCCTCGAGCACGTCGGTGTCGATGGCCCGCAGCGCCGACTGGGCCTTCTCGATGCGCGCCCGGCTGTCGATCAGCACATCCTGGATCGCATCGGGGAAGGGCTTCGTGAGGCGTTCGCCGGTGAAGGGTCGCAACGCCTCGCGGACCGCAGGCGCGGCTTCCGCAAGCCCGCCGACGATCGTGGGGTCGTCGATCACGCGCCGTACCACCGCGGCGAGGTTCGTGAAGCGGCCCGGGCTGATCTGCACACCGACGGTGTCGCTCATGATGTCTTCGAGCTGATGGGCTTCATCGATCACCACGACGTCGTGGTCGGGCAGCAGCATGTTTCCGCTGGCGACGTTGAGGCCGTAGAGGTGCAGGTTGACCACCACGACGTCGGCGACCTGCGCCCGGGCCCGGGCCAGCTCGGCGAAGCACACTGCGCCCATCGGGCATTTCGTTCCGCCGGGACACTCGTCGCTGCCGACGCTGACCGCCTGCCATGACCGGTCGGCGGGCGCAAATGGGAGGTCGGCCTGATCGCCGCTCTTCGTCGTGCCCGACCATTCGCACAGTCGCTTGATCTCGACCTTGGTGGTCGCCGCGAATTCCTCGATCTCCAGCTGGCCCTGACCCTCGGTCGACTGCAGTTCACGGACGCGTTGCATGCAGATGTAGTTGCTGCGCCCCTTCAACACCGCCCAGTCGAACGGGCGCCCGAGATGCTTCTCGAGGAACGGCAGGTCCTTCGCCGCCAGCTGATCCTGCAGCGCCTTGGTCGCCGTCGCTACCACGATCCGCTTGCCTGCCATCACCGCGGGTACGAGGTAGCCCATCGTCTTGCCGGTACCGGTACCGGCTTGCACGATCAGATGCCTGCCGGTGGCAACCGCGTCGTTGACCGCTACGGCCATCTGCTGCTGCCCCGGTCGCTCCTCGGCCGCAGGCAACGCCTCCGTGACCTTGCGGAGCGCCTCGAGCGGCGTCATGGGCGGGCGGCGCGGGCGTCGGTGATCGCCGCGTCGAGCTCGACCTCGCCGAAGTCGGGCCAGGTCTGCTCGGTGAAG
>JBDTYA010000057.1:0-6866 GCA_040005915.1 Ilumatobacteraceae bacterium | reverse complement strand
TCTTCAACGCGTCGTAGTGCTCGATGCAGTGACCGGCGCCCATGACGACCGCCTCGAGCGGCATCGTCGACATCTTCACCGGCACCTGGGTCTCGCGCTCGATGCGCGACGCCAGACCGCGTAGCAGGCCGCCGCCACCGACGAGGTACATGCCGCGGACGAGAAAGTCCTGGGCCAGCTCGGGCGGTGCCTTCGACAGGCAGCGCACCACGGAGGCGGTGATGCTGCTGACGACATCGTCGATGGCCATGCGGATCTCTTCGGGTGTCAGCACGACCGTCTTCGGCAGCCCGCTCATCAGGTCACGGCCGCGGACCTCAGCCTGGTTCTCGTCCTCGGTCGGGTCGGCAGAGCCGATGGCAACCTTGACTTCCTCTGCCGTTCGTTCGCCGATCGCGATGCCGTGCTCGCGTCGCACATAGGCCTGGATCGCAGCATCGATGTCGAAGCTACCGACGCGCACCGCCTCGAGCGCGACGATGCCTCCAAGACTGATCACAGCGGTCTCGCTGGTACCGCCACCGATGTCGATGACCATGTTGCCCACCGGCTCGTCGATGGGCAGGTCGGCGCCGATCGCCGCAGCCATCGGCTGCTCGATCAACTGCGCATCGGCCGCGCCTGCGCGACGGGCTGCGTCGGTGACCGCTCGCCGCTCGACCTCGGTGATGGCGGACGGCACGCAGATGACGACCTTCGGGCGCGTGAACCTGCTGACCCCGACGCGTTGCAGCAACAGGCGGATCATTCGCTCGGTGATCTCGAAGTCGGTGATTGCGCCACCTCGAAGTGGGCGGACGGCGACGATGTACCCGGGCGTGCGCCCGATCATCTGCCATGCCTCGCGCCCGGTTGCCAGCACTTCGCCCGTCTGCCGGTTGAGGGCGATGACGGACGGCTCGTTGAGCACGATGCCGCGGCCCTTCATGTAGACCAGTGTGTTGGCAGTGCCGAGGTCGATTGCAAGGTCGCGAGCCATGAGCTAGTCCGTCGGCTCCTGTGACTTGGCTTCGGGTCCGTCGTCGGCCTTCTTCGACGGACGGACACGGTCCATCACCTCGCGGCGAGACTCGGGTGACAGAGCGTCGATGTGCCGGCGGAAGCTGGTGAGCCCGGCATCCTGGCGCGGACGCCGTGTGTAGGCGATGAGCCCGATGGCCGCCAGCAGGACGAGTGCAGCCACCGCGATGACGACCGTCACGATGGTTTCCGACCCGACGAGGTCGGTACGGACGACGCTTCGACCGGAGCGCCGGCCGGGATGCCCCAGTCGGAGCCGTCCTGCCAGACCTCGTGCTTCCAGATGGGAGCGCTGAGCTTCAACGCATCGATGGCGAAGCGCGCTGCCTCGAAGGCGCCGACGCGGTGCGGCGCGCTGACGACGGCGATGACCGAGCTCTCGCCGATCGCCAGGCCGCCGACCCGGTGGATCAGCACGACCCTGCCCGTGTCGGGCCACCGCAGCCGCAGTTCGACGTCGATGGCCTCGAATCTCGGCACGACCTGCGAGTCGTACGCCTCGTAGGTCAACGACTCGACGTGGTCGCGCAGCACGCCCCGCTCGTCGACGGCATGATTGCGGACGGTGCCACTGAACAGCACGACGGCACCGCATTCGGGCAGCACAGCCCATTCGTAGGCAGCGGCAATCGGCAACGGATCACTCGTCAGGCTGAGCCATGAGTTACCGCTAGCCGGAGGTTGCACGACCATCCATCGTAGCCTGCCGCTCACCAAGCGACACCGGCGTATGCGGGGCGATGCCCGCAGTGTCCTCCGGCTCGGTAACCTCTCCGGCTCGTGGAGCGGAGTGAGTGGCCCGATGACGACGCGGCTGGTGACGCGTACGGCGACGGTTCGTATCCGCCTGCCCCACTGCCCGCTCACGAGCGCACGTGGCGTCACCCCAGCGAGATCGGCAGCGCCGGGTGGGTGCACACCGAGCCGCCGATCACGATCGGGCGCGGGCTGCTCGTGACCACTGGTGCCATCGGCGGCCTGCTGTCGTTGGCGGTGCTGTGGGCCATGCTGCCGTCCGCCGGTCGAGGTGACGATGCATCAGCGATCGCCGTGACCAGCACGGCGGGCAACGTCCTCACGTCGATCACAGTCCGGCCCGACACGTTCGTCGCAACGACCGTCGACGGGCGATCCCCGTCGACCACATTGCGCGCCGGATCCGTCGTCGTTCCCGCCTCGCAGAGCATCCCCACCACCACCTCCACCGCCCGGTCGCCACAGACGACTGTCGGCAGCGACAGCGCGCAGTCGCTCGAGCAGCCGCCGGTGGCAGTCGGTGTCGGCGACTCGTTGGTCGTCACCACTGCACGCGCCGTCAAGGGACGCACGTCGATCACGATGACCGACGCTTCCGGCCAACAGCACGATGCGACCGTCCTGATGGTCGACCCCGACCTCGGACTGGCATTGCTGTCAGCAGTCGCTGCGTCGATGCCGACCTCGTACGCAATCGGGCCTGCTGCGGCCCCGGGCGACGTGGTCACCGTGCTCGGTTACACACCGACATCGGCCAAGGTCGGCCTCGATGCCAACGGTCACCTGACACTCGACTCGTGGTCCAACTCGACAGCGGAGGGCACACCGGTCGTCAACGCCGCCGGGCAACTCGTCGGCATCTGCAGCCACGGCGACTCCGGGCCGTTGTTGATCAGTGTCGCCAACGTCGGCGCCATGTTGCCGGCGACGAAGTCATGGCTCGGTGTGCACGTGACCCCCGACGATCAAGGAGCCTTGGTCATCGATCGCGTCGCCGCCGACGGCCCCGCGGCGGCCGCAGGAATCGTCGTCGGCGACATCATCACCGCTGTCGACGGCGGCCCGATCGGCTCGGTCGATCAGGCGAAGGCTGCGATCGCGCTGCACCCGCCGGACGACACGGTCACCCTCACCGTGACCCATGCGGATCAGTCGACCGCAGACATCGGCGTCATCGTCGGCAACATGCCGTCGATGTAAGGCGCTACGCGATCAGCGGTTCGCCCGCCGGCGCCGGGCCCCGACCACGCCACGCCACACACCGATCGCGACGGCGACCAGTACGGCGCCGAGACCACCGAGGGCAATCTCCTGCCGGCGCTTCGGGGTGACCATCGTCCACCACTTGCCCTCCGTGCCCTCGACGTAGGCCTGCTCGTTGGTCACGGTCGGGTTCCAACCTTCGGCCTTCAAGCGGTCGTTGGCCACCAACCACGGCCACCGCGTGTAACTACGCAAGCCCGGCGGGATGGGGCCGCGCTGAAACCGCCAACGCATGTTGCCGATGACCTCGGTGACGCGGTCGGGCAGCTTCAGGCGCGGCACTGCACCCGCCAGTGCACGAACGCGCTCCCCCGGCACCCATCCATCGGGGGCGACGTTGTAGACACCGTCGAGGCGATGCTCGGCAGCGAGCACTACAGCTGCGGCGAGGTCGTCGAGGTGCAGGAACTGCGCCGGCGGATCGTCCTCGCCGAATCGCTGACCCATGCCCGATGCCAGGGCGGCAGCGAGGCCGACGGTGCTGCCGGCCGCCATACCGACGACCGGTCGTAGAACCGTCACCGTTCGGCCCGGAACCGCGAGCCGCCACTCGTCGGCCAACTGCTCGACGGCGCCGAGTTGGCGGGCGTACACGAACTCGACATCAGGACGCAGCACCGCTTCCTCGGTGATCGGCACCGGGTTGTTGGCCCACGCTCCGTACACCATGGCCGACGAGACCAGCACGAGATGACGGGCATGTTCGGCCTGCCACAACGCCGATGTCACGCCTTCGGTGGCACTCTGACGGCGACGGGCACGAGCGTCGGCATCGGCGGAGGCGAGCCATACGACCACGTTGCTGTCGTCGATGAGACCCTCGATCAGGTCGGCACTTCGATTGAGCAGTTGCAGCACGCGGCGGCCGAGACCGTCGGATCCGTCACTTACCCACACCGTCGTGGTCGTCGAAGGAGTTGTCGTCGAAGCGACGGTCATGACGACGGACGCTAGCGCCGAGACGGCCGTAGGCTCGCGTCATGGCAGACGGACCAGGGTCCGAGAACCCGTTCGAGAACCTTCCCATGTTCGGCGATCTGGCACGTGCACTGTCGGGTCAAGGGCCGCTCAATTGGGATGCCGCCCGCCAGTTCGCCGGCCTTGCCGCGACGGGTGGCTCGGCGGAGGACAACATCGACCCGACCGTTCGAATCAAGTTCGCCGAACTCGCCCAGATCGCCCAACTGCACGTGCGCGATCTGACCGGCTTCGACGGGCCGTCACCCGAGGTGCTTCCGATCGGTGCAGGTGCGTGGGCGCAGCGCACGCTCGAGGCCTATCGGCCGCTGTTCACCGAGATGGCGACTTCGCTCGGACAGCAGACCGTTCCCTCCGACGACGACGAGGTCGATCTCAACAGCGACCCGATGATGGCGATGATGGCCGGTCTCAGCCGGATGATGGCGCCATCGATGATGGGCATGGCTGTGGGGTCGATGGTCGGTCGCATGGCCACGCAGGCCTTCGGCCAATACGACCTGCCCATCCCACGACAGGACACGAGCCTGACGGTGCTCCCGGGCAACATCGATCGCTTCGCCCAGCAGTGGAGCATCGCCGCCGACGAGATGCGGATGTGGGTCCTGGCGCAGGAGCTCACCGGTCACGCGCTGTTCTCCATCACATCGTTGCGCGAGGATTTCGCCTCGCTTGTGCGCCGCCACGTCGGTGCGTTCCGACCGGATCCGGCGGCGATCGCCGAGAAGCTCTCGTCGCTCGACAGCGACGATGGTGATCCGATGCAGGCGATGCAGCAGGTGCTCAGCGATCCCGCCGTGCTCCTGGGCGCGGTGCAGTCGCCCGAGCAACGACAGCTCCAACCGTCGCTCGACGCCGCGGCCGCCGTCGTGATCGGCTACGTCGACTACATGGTCGACGGCGTCTCGGTGCGCGTGATCGGCGGCGATGCGCTGCGGATCGCGGAGGCCGTTCGCCGCCGCCGAGTCGATCACGGCGCTGACGACGTGTACACCGAACGGCTCCTCGGTCTGCGCCTGACACACGATCAGGTGCAGCGCGGCAAGAACTTCGTTGCAGGTGTCGTCGACCGGGTCGGCGAGGCTCGCCTCAGCGTGCTTCTCGCCCGCCCGAAGGCCTTGCCGACCCCGGCCGAGATCGACGCGCCGGGACTGTGGGTCGCCCGCCTCGAGCTGCCCGGCGAGTAGGCACGGTGGCCGTCGATCGACCGCTTGTTCGCGATCGCGACGACTGCACGAAGAACCCGACGGCCAACAGTCCCGCCAATCCAACGGTCAGGAACGCTGCGCGGCCCGGGAACGTGAACAGAACCGGAATCACCCCGGCCAGTGCCCACGACAATTGGAAACGGGTCTCGAACTTGGCGAACGCCCGGCCCTGGTTGGCATCGGGTGCATCACGCTGCACGATCGAGTCGAACGCCATGCGGCCGATGCCTGACGCCGCGTTGGCGACGGCTGCCAGCACGATGGCCGCGCCGACGCCGCCGAACGCTCCCGCGCCGATACCAGACGCGGCGACCATGATGATCGCCGCAGTCAGCATCATCTCCTCGCGGAGCCGGTTGCGCAACGGTGAGGCCAGGCCGTTGCCGATCATCAATCCGACCGTCGACGCACCGATGACCGCACCGATCCACAGGTTGCTGTAGCTGTTCTCGCGCAGCCAGAACAGGAGCTCGAAGAAGAGGAAGCCGATCACCGCGCGGAGGGTGCTCATCACGATCGCCGCCGAACGCAACGACGCGTTACGCAGCTCCATCCGCTCCGCGGGTTGCGCTGATTGGGCGACCTTGCCCCGCGGCAACTTCGACGCCGCAACAACGGCGCAACCGAACATCACCACTCCGAACATCAGCGACAACTTCGGCGAGATGGCAGCCAACGCACCCGCAGGTGCCGCAGCCAACGCGCCTACCGCACCGGAGATCAGCCCTAGCTTCGAGTTGGCCTCGACCAGCTCCGTCTTGCTGTTGACGACCGTGGGGATCAACGCCGATCGCGATACCCCGTAGGTCTTCTGCAGGATCATGACGCCGAACGAGAGAGGGAACAGCAACAGGTCGTCGAGGTGGAAGATCATCGTGATGAACAGCAGCGCCCGCCCGACGGCGGTCAGTTGGATGATCAACCGCCGGCCACCGGGCGCTCGATCGATGAGCGGGCCGATGAACGGGGCGACGCACGCGAATGGGGCGAAGCTGACCAACAGATAGAGCAGCACCTTGCTGCGCGCCGCGTCCGGGCTGATCGAGAAGAACAGCGACCCCGCCAGCGACACGACCATGGCCACATCGCCGGCCGTCATCAGCGCGTGCGTGCGCGCCAACCGCCTGAACGGCGACAGCATCGCCTGCGAAGCGGGCGACGGCAGGGGGGGACGCCGGCCACTTGACACGCTGGAATGGTAGGCGCCGTCGCCAACCGTGGAGTGTCTCGCGCCCGCCTGGGTGCCCCGTCCAACTCCGCAGGGCGGGTGTGGAGTGTTTCACGCCCGCCTGGGTGCCTCGTGGGACTCCACAGGACTGACGTCGGACTCCGTTCGGTCCCGCCGCTCGGTCTCGCCGTTCAGTCCTTCGAGCGGTCGAACTTGTAGCCGAGCCCGCGGTAGGTGATGATCCGGGTCGGGCTGGCGGGGTTCGGCTCGACCTTGGCACGCAGCCTCTTGATGTGCACGTCGAGCGTCTTGGTGTCGCCGACGTAGTCGCTTCCCCACACCCGGTCGATGAGGGTCTCCCTCGGCAGCACCCGCCCGGCGTTGGCCAGCAGGAGGTGCAGCAGCTCGAACTCCTTCAACGGCAACGAGACATCGTCGCCGTCGATCGTGACGCGGTGTTCATCGGGGTCGAG